>NZ_WSRO01000002.1:5818392-6126428 GCF_009769735.1 Streptomyces sp. BA2 | reverse complement strand
GGCGTTACAGCACACAGAGCCACTCGCAGCGCTCGATCTCCTGCCGCGACGGCAAGGCGCGGACGACGCCCGCGGAGGCGAAGGCACAGCTGGCCGACTTCCGTGAGATATCGCCGGTCTTCGGCGAGTTCATGGGCTGGGACACGGCGGGCTGGTGCCATTCCTGGCCGGTGGCCGGGCTGCACGACTCCCCCGACGTGAGCGCCCCGGGCGCGGCCCCGGTCCTGGTCGTCGGCAACACCGGTGACCCGGCGACGCCCTACGAAGGCGCCCGCAAGATGGCGGACGAACTCGGCGAGGGCGTCGGCGTGATGCTGACCTGGAAGGGCGAGGGCCACGGCGCGTACGGCATGGGCAGCGACTGCGTGGACAGCACGGTCAACGACTACTTGCTGGAGGGCAAGGCCCCGAAGGACGGCAAGGTCTGCGAGACCTGAGTGATCCAGCCACTGGGCGGAGTCTCCAGCCCGTCCGGCGTTTGAGGACGAGCCCTCAAGGCGATGGGGCCCGCACCTTTGAAGGTGCGGGCCCCATTCTCCGTTCAGGCACTACGCCTAGTAGACCGGCTTCTCGGGCTCGATCTGGTTGACCCAGCCGATCACGCCGCCGCCCACGTGCACCGCGTCGCTGAAGCCCGCGGACTTCAGCACGGCGAGGACCTCCGCGGACCGGACACCCGTCTTGCAGTGCAAGACGATCTTCTTGTCCTGCGGAAGGCTCTCCAGGGCGGTGCCCATGAGGAACTCGTTCTTGGGGATCAGCTTGGCGCCGGGGATCGAGACGATCTCGTACTCGTTCTGCTCGCGCACGTCGATGATCTCGATCTTCTCGTCGGCGTCGATCCACTCCTTGAGCTGCTTGGGAGTGATCGTCGAGCCGAGCGCCGCCTCCTGGGCCTCGTCCGACACGACGCCGCAGAAGGCTTCGTAGTCGATGAGCTCGGTGACGGTGGCGTTCGGGCCGCAGACCGCGCAGTCCGGGTCCTTGCGGACCTTGACCTGGCGGTACTGCATCTCCAGGGCGTCGTAGATCATCAGGCGCCCGACCAGCGGGTCGCCCACGCCGGCCAGGACCTTGATCGCCTCGGTGACCTGGATGGAGCCGATGGACGCGCAGAGCACGCCGAGCACGCCGCCCTCGGCGCAGGACGGGACCATGCCGGGGGGCGGGGGCTCCGGGTAGAGGCAGCGGTAGCACGGGCCGTGCTCGCTCCAGAAGACGGAAGCCTGGCCGTCGAAGCGGTAGATCGAACCCCATACGTACGGCTTGTTGAGCAGTACGCAGGCGTCGTTGACCAGGTAACGCGTGGCGAAGTTGTCCGTGCCGTCGACGATCAGGTCGTACTGGCTGAAGATGTCCATCACGTTCTCGGCCTCGAGCCGCTCTTCGTGGAGGATCACGTTCACGTACGGGTTGATGCCGAGGACGGAGTCCTTCGCCGACGCCGCCTTGGAGCGGCCGATGTCGGCCTGGCTGTGAATGATCTGGCGCTGCAGGTTCGACTCGTCGACCTCGTCGAACTCCACGATGCCGAGCGTGCCGACGCCCGCCGCGGCGAGGTACATCAGCGCCGGTGACCCGAGGCCGCCGGCGCCGACACACAGCACCTTGGCGTTCTTCAGCCGCTTCTGCCCGTCCATCCCGACGTCGGGGATGATCAGGTGGCGGGAGTACCTGCGAACCTCGTCGACGGTGAGCTCAGATGCTGGCTCGACCAGGGGTGGCAGCGACACGGGGACTCCGTTGGTCGGTATTTCGGAACAGTTGTTCTGCGTGTAACACTGCCACGCCCTTCTTCATTCCGAGACACCCGTTCCGATGCGCGAGACGATTTCGTCCCAGTACCCGGGCATCGACTCCCACGGGTCGTCCGCTCCCCCGCTGTCCACCCGGTCGGTGAAGTAGATCGTCGAGGCGCCCTGCCAGCGTGCGATGCGCAGCGCCTCGTCGAGATGGCCGCGCGGCATGCCGTGCACGAAGTGACAGAAGCGCTCGGGCGGGTAGTCGGCGGTCCACTCGGCCACCTGTGACCAGCGGTAATCGCTCCAGGGGCCGGAGAAGGTCACCAACTGGTCGGCGGATTCGGCGTATCCGGGATACGGATGGGTGCCGTGCCCCAGGACGATGTGCGCGTCGTCGCAGAGCGCGCGCAGGGTCGTGACCGTCCGCCGGACCTCCGGGAGCGCGGCACGCTCCGTAGGGCAGCGGTCCAGCGAGAAGCCGTCGACCTGATACCAGTCGAGGTAGCGGTGGGCGTCGGAGACGAGCTCCCCGAACCCGCGGGCGCCGTACATCACGTCGAGGTGACCGAGAACACGCACGCCCGCGTTCCGCAGCCGCCCCGCCGCCTCCAGACAGTGCGGGTCGGGCCGGCCCCCGGGCCCCCTGCTCACATTCAGGACAACCCAGTCCAAAGGGGTCCCCGGGCGGGTGAGTTCGGACCATTCGGCGGGCGCGACGAGGGGGTGCGCGAAGCCCGGGATGCCGAAGCCGAGACGTACGTCGGTGTGTGCGGTGCCTGTGGCTGTGCTGGTCAGATGCGGCATGCCGCCTCCATCCAGATGTCGGCGAGTGATTCTTCGAGGTTGATCCGGGGGCGCCAGCCGAGCCGGTCGCGCGCGGTGCGCACATCGGCCTGCTGCCAGCTGCCGCACCCGTCGGGGTAGGGGTAGGCGGCCGGGCCCCCGTGGTCGGATTCGGCGCGGGGGTGCCCGATGGATTGCCTCAGGGCCCCTTGGTCGAGCTCGTGCAGGGCTCCGCCGTACCCGGCGACGCGCGCCAGGACGGCCGCCGCGTCACGCAGCCGCACTGCCCGGCCCGCACCGATGTTCACGATCCCCTGGGCGGCGGAGAGCGAGGCGGCGTGCACGGCGCGCGCCACGTCGCGTACGTCGATGAAGTCCCGCTGCACGCCGAGGCCCCCGAGCTTGAGCTCGCCGTCACCGGCCTGCATGGCCCGCCGCATGGCCTCGGCGAGCCGCCCGAGCGGCGATCCTGCCGGGGTGCCGGGCCCGGCGGGCGAGAACACCCGCAGGACGACCGCGTCGAGACCGGCCCCGAGGACCAGCTCGGTGGCCGCGAGCTTGCTGACGCCGTACGGTCCGCCGGGCCTGGGCACGGCGTCCTCGGCGGTGGAGGACCCCGGCTGGCTCGGCCCGTACTCGGCACCGCACCCCAGCTGCACGAGCCGCGCCCCGCATCCGCTGCGGCGCAGGGCCTCGCAGATGGTGGCGACGGCGACGGTGTTGTGCCGGGTCAGCTCGCGGGCGCCGCCGCGGGTGGCGCCCGCGCAGTTGATGACGACGCCCGGGTGCACGGCGTCGAGGAAGCGGGTGAGCGCGCCGGGGCTGCCGCTCGCGAGGTCGAACCGTACGTCCGAGTCGTCGCCGCGGCCGAGCGCGGTGAGCTGCACCGCCGGGTCGGCGAGCAGCCGGTCGGCGACGAACCGGCCGAGGTATCCGTTGGCTCCGATCAGCAGCACCCTCATCGGGCGGCTCCCGGCTTGGATTCTCGGATGCTGGGGGTGCTCATCTGGCGTTCTCCTTCAGGGGGTTGCCGTAATTCACGGGGTAAGGCCCGCGGTGTCGGCCCCGCGGGAGAGAGATTTCGAATGGGGCCAGGAGTAACTGGCGGCGCGCATCCTCAGGGCGCCCCGTCGCCGTGCGCGGAGGCCCGGCTGAGCACGCGCAGGGAATGGAGCAACAGCACGCCCGCGGCGGCGCCGCACGCGACGAGGGGTACGACACCGGGCCCCCAGGCCCGGACCGCCGCCTCCACCGGCGCCGCCGACCACGCGCACCCGGGCAGGCGCGCCGCGAACACGGAGGCGAGCGATACCGCCTCCACCGCACCCGCGGCCCCCAGCATCAGCAGGGGCGCGCGCGTGAACCCGTACGAGGAGAGCAGCCGGGAAAGCAGCAGCAGCGCGCCGAGCGCCCCGGCCCCGGCGGAGGCGGGCACGCCATGGACGGCCCCGGCGCCCACGAGCAGGGCCCCCAGGGCGCACAGGTACAGCGCGACGACGCCCAGCAGCAACGGCCGTACGGCGGAGGTGAATTCAGCGAGCCCCCGGCTGAGCGAAAGGCGTCGCCGCGCCCCCACGGCGAACAGCCGAGCGCACCACACGGCGGGCGCCACGGCGAGCGAGAGCCCCAGTGCCGCGGCGGTCGACGGCGCCCAGGGGCCGCCGGGCCCACCCGAGACGGCGCCCCGCATCAGCCCGTCGCCGAGGAGGGCGTACGCGACGAGAAAGCACAGCCACGCGCGCGTGGCCGGCGCGATATGACGCGCGGAACGCAGCGGACCGTACCGAAGAGCCACCTGGAGCGCGACGGCCACGGCGAGTGCTCCGCCGAGCCCCACCGCGTACCGCGCGCGCCCCTCGCTCAGCTCGATCCCCACGGCGGCGAGCCCGCAGGCCGCACCCGGCAGCAGGGCGAACAGCGCCCATCCGGCGGGCACTTCGGGGGCCCCGCGCGAGGGGAGGGCCACGGAGGCGCCGCGTTCCTCCTCGTCGCGCGGCACGCGCGCGTACATCTCATCGGCGAGTGCGAACACGTCCCGGTGCCTGAACCGCGCGGCGGTCCGGTCGGTCACTCCGTGCGCCTCTAGCCCCGCCGCGATCTCCAGCGGGTCGACAGCGCGCTCGCACAGCTCCCGGTGCCGGTGCATCAGCGCCTTCACGGGGTCCGCCGCACCGCGCCGCGCGGGCTTGGCACCCGCCCCGGCGCCACCGCCCGGCCCTCGCCAGGCCGCGGGCTCCCGCACCAGGGCCGCGTCGGCCACCAGTTCCTCCGACCGCACGTCCCACCCGCCCGGACTCTCCGGAGCCCTTGGCGCGTCCACCTGCTGCTCCTTGCTCATACGCCCGCCCCCTTCAACCGCCCCGGTCCGTCAGCCTCTTGCGCCCAGCTGGGCGCGCCACCCGTACCCGCGCCTGCGCCCTCGTCCCCGCCACCGCCACCGCCGCCGCCGCCGCCCGCGGCGACCGCCCAGCGCCCCGGCATGTACGCCTCTGCCGGATGGCCGAAGGGCACCGGCTCGCCCGCGTCGTCGACCGCCTCCCTGCGCACCGGGCAGTGCGAGACGATCTCCAGGTAGATGCCGCGGAAGGCTTCGGTGTTCTGCTCCACGGTGAACAGTTCGAGCGCCCGCGCACGCGCCGCCGCCCCGAGCCGCTCGCGCCGCCCGGCGTCGCGCAGCAGCGCCACGCACGCCTCTGCGAGCGCCCGCGGATTGCGCGGCGGCACCACGAGCCCGGTGCCGCCGATGACCTCGACGACCGCTCCGACATCCGTGGAGACCGTGGCGCGCCCGCAGAACATCGCCTCGACCAGGCTGATCGGGAAGCCCTCGACGACGCTCGAAAGGACGACGACACTCCCCGCGGCGTACGCGTCCGCGAGCTCGGGCGTCTCGGGCGCGCCGATCTCCTCGAAGGACACGGGGTTGTCGCCGACGGCGTGCGCCCCCGTCGCCTCGTCCGGGAAGAGCTGCGCGGCGAGCGTCCTGCAGTGCGCGAGGTACGCGCCCGCTTCCGGGTCATCGCCGGGGGCCCCGACGATGCGCAGCCGCGCCTTCGGCTCCTCCTTGCGGATCTCCGCGAAGGCGTGGAGCAGGGAGATCAGGTCCTTGGCCGGCTCGATGCGCCCGATCCAGAGGAGGGTGTCGGGGTCGCCCGGGTCCTCCCGCTCGCCGACCTCCGCGAAGCGGGACGCCTCCATGCCCGGATAGACCGTGCGCAGCTTCGCCCGCTCGGCTCCGCACCGCTCCTGCCAGCGGCGGGCGTGCGTGTTGCCGGGGGTGATGATCTTGGCCTGGCGGTACACCTCGGCGGCGAGCCTGCCGTGGAAGGAGGTGAGCAGGGCCCGCGCCGGCGCACTCAGCGCCTCGTCCCCGGTCGCGAGGTAGTGCGCCCGCAGTTGCACGCCGTACTCGGTGACCAGGAGCGGCACTCCGGAGAAGTGCTGGGCGAGGAGGCCGGGGAGCGCCGCCGGGCCGCCGGACGTGGCGTGGCACAGGTCCACCGCGCCGAGGCCGTCGTCGCCGTACCAGTCGAGGGAGAGCGGGCGCAGGGCGCGCTCCAGGAGGCCCGCCACGGCGAGCAGGTCGGGTACGCGTGCGGCGCGGGCGGCGCGGAGTGCGCCCGGCGCGCGGCACGCGCCCTCCAGGGCGCGCACGGCAGCTTCGGAGCGCAGTGCGGCGACGAGGCCGCCCTGGTCCATCGCGAGTTCGGCGAGGCCGTAGAGCGCGCTGCCGAAACGGTCCGCCAACGTGTCAGAAGGAGCAGAGGCTCCCGCCGCCCCCGAGTCGCAGACCGCCGCGGCCAGTTCACCGAAGCACTCCGCGAAGCGCCGCCGCGCGCGTCGTCCGTACCCGGCTCCGAGGGCGACTCCCTCGTCGACGCTCCAGTCGACGGGCCACAGGGGCGCCGTCCGCACCCGGTTCACCTGGGGCGGCAGCTCGATCCAGCCCTGCGCCTCCTGCCGCTCGCTGCGGCTGAGGGCGTAGATGTCGAATTCGTGCTGCCCGAGCCCGCGCACGAGCCGGTCGCACCAGAGCCTGGCCTCACCGCTCACATACGGATAGCCACCCTCCGTAAGCAGTCCGATGCGCACGCGTACACCCCCGATCTCCCATGTGGAGAGCCGCCGTTGGACCCGGTGGCTCGCAGCGGGACGAACGTATGCGGACATGCCGGTGGCGTGATGGACGGTTGTCCATCACGCCACCAAAAGGGGTGAACGGCAGTAACTTTCCCGCACCGGTAGCGTTCTGTCGCGCTATGGCGCTCGGAGAGCGCTCTTTAGCTACACAGAGTCAAGCTGCGGCCAGCTCCCGTCGGGGCCTGGGCTCAACTCTTGGGGAACGCCCAGGGGTTGGCCTTGCACTTGATTCCGTCGTGGTCCAGGAACTTCGTCTGCTGCTGCATGACGGGCGCGAGCTGGCCGTCCTTCGTGCAGTCCGTGTGATTGAAGCCGAGCCGGTGACCGACCTCGTGATTGATCAACATCTGCCGGTACGGATGAATGCGGTCGCCGTAGGTCTTGGCGCCCTGCGCCCACCGATAGGCATTGATCATCACGCGGTCCGTGGCGGCGGAGTCACAGGAGACGTTCTGCTCCATGGTGTCGAGCCCGGATTTCGCGCACCATTTCGCGGTCGTCCCCGGGCTGGCGAGCGTGATGACGAAGTCGGGTTGCCCCGAGGAGATCCGCTCGAACGTCCTGCCTCCGCCGTGCGCCCAGCTCCGGTCGTCGTTCAGGGTCTTCTGCACGGCCGACGCGAACAGCTCGCCGTCCAGGCCCATGCCCTTCTCGACGTCGACGCGGTAGCGGAACAACTGCCCCTTGCCCGGCGCCTTGTCGAACCCGGCCATCGCGTCGAAGTCGCCGGACGCCGTGAGCTTGGCGTCGAGCGGATACTTCTTCGCCATCTTCGTCTCGTACGTCGCCGGGGCGGACTCGGGAGGCGTGGGGCGCTCGTCCGAGCGGGAAGCGTCCTCGGCCGCTTCACGTCCCTCCTGGCCCTTCGCGGCCTGCGTCCGGGGCGCAGAATCCTTTGGCCCGTCGGTCACTTGGCCGGCCACGACGACCGCGAGGACGGTGGTGACAGCGGCGGCGGCGATCCCGGTGAAGGTGCGGCCCTTGCCGCCTCCCTTGCCGTCCTCGGCGTCTTCGGCGTCGCCGACCGTGATGCCGCCGGGGCCGTCGAACCCATCGGCTCCGTCGAACCCATCGGCTCCGTCGGCTCCGGCGGCTCCGGCGGCTCCGGCGGCCCAGAGCTCTCCCCGCGCCTTCTCGTCCTCGTCGACCAAGCGGTCCCAGTCGGTGACGGAGGCGTACGGGTCGCGGGGCGGGCCGCCGGCCGACATGGGCGAGGGACGGCTCGCGCCGCCCCCGAAGAGGTCATCGTCGGCGAATTCGCCGCTGAACGCGTCCATGTACTCGCGGCGTGGCCCCGGCGTGTGGGGCGGTGCGGGCCGTGCTCCCGGCGCCCCGTAGGCAGCGCCCATCCGCGGCCCGGATCCCCACGCCCCGCCCGACTCACGCTGCTCGGGGTGCCCGCCACGGACATGCGGCGTGCCGTGCGGCGGGGTGGCCTGGGGCATGCCGTGCGGCGGGGTGGCCTGCGGTGATCCGTGCGGCGGAGTGGCCTGGGGGACGCCGTGTGCGGGCGTGCCGCCGTCGCCCGGGGCACGCCTGCGGCGCCCCGTGCCGGGACCCGGCGGGCGTGCACCCTGCTGTGGCGGTATGGCGTCGGTGTTCGTGTTGCCCGTGTTGTCTGCGAGGTCGGCCGAACCCCGGCGGCTATGACGTCCCACTCGCCGCCTCAGCTCCCCGCGCCCGGATGACCGGATGCATGCAACTCGCCCGTGTCCGCGAGGAGTTCGCGGATCGCCGTGGCCACCGTATCCGGATACTCCATCATCGCCACATGCCCCGCGTCCGGCAGCGTGAGCAGCCGCGAGTCACGGAACGCGGCGGCGGCCCTGCGGGCCATGCGGTACGACACGAGCAGATCCTTGCCGCCGTAGATGAGCAGCGTCGGCGCGAGCACCCGCTCCGCCTGCCGCCACAGACCGTGCTGCCCGCCCAGTGTGTACGCGTTCACGATGCCGCGCGCCGAGCGGGACATCGCGTCCCACATGTACGGGAGGGCGAGCCTGCGCTCCATCTCCCGCACCGCCGCGCTGTAACCCTCCGGCGAGACCCGGCCCGGGTCTCCGTAGCAGAGCGCCATGACGCCGCTGACCCGCTGCTCGGCCGTCCAGTCCTTGGTGAGCCTGGTGAACAGCGCCGCGACGCCGGGCACCGCGAGGAGCCCGGTCGGCACCGCCGTGCGCTGCACCCGCAGCTCCGGGAGCGCGGGCGAGATCAGCGTGAGGGTGCGGACGAGGTCGGGGCGGACGGCGGCGACGCGGGTGGTGATCGCGCCGCCCAGCGAGTTCGCGATCAGATGCACGGGCCCGTGTTCGCGCGTGTCCAGATATCGGATGACCGCGCGCGCGTGCCCCGTGACCGAATAGTCGCCGTCGTCCGGCGGCGGCGAGTCGCCGAAGCCCGGAAGGTCGAGGGCCGCACAGTCGACGACGTCCTCGAGCATCGGCATCAGGGCCGACCAGTTCTGCGAGGACCCGCCGAGCCCGTGCACGTACAACGCGGCCGGAAGGCCCTCGCGGACCGACGGCCTGGAACGCACCGAAAGCGTGAGCCCGGGCAGGTTGACCGAGTCGAGCCGCTCGCCCGCCGCGACCCCGACGGCACCCGGCTTGGGCGCGACGGAGGCGGCGATCACGTTCGGCAGCTCGGTCGAAGACATGCGGCAATGTTACGAGACGATCACACGGTGGTTCATGTGTTCGCCGTCACAGATCCGGCCGATGTCGCCCGGAGATCGCCCGGAGATCGCGCAGAGATCGCCCGGAGATCGCGTAGCGCCCAGTTCGGCAGTCTCCTACGCTCATAGAAGAGGGCGAACAGGGCACTCGCACCACTAGTCCTCCAGGGAAGAGAGCCACGATGACCGTCGACCCGTCCGACCCCGAGACCTTCGAGGCCGAAGAAACCGCCGATCACAGCACCGAAGCGCCCGAGGCCGACGCCGCGGAGCAGCAGACCGATCTCGCGCCGCGCGAGGACGACTCCTTGCAGGACGCGGACACGGACGCGGCCAACGAGGCAGACCTGGCCGAACAGGCCCGCGTCGTCAGCATCGACGAAGACGACTATCGCTGAGCTGCCCGTGTTTGCCCTGCTACGCACGGCTTTCCCGGGCATCCAGTCCGTGAAATTCTCCGCTCGTACCGCGCACATCACGGTTACCGAAAAGTACGATGGCCGCGCGGCGCACACCGCACATTCACGATCATGGGAGGCGGCGTGACAGCCATCGAGCAGACAGAGGCAGCGCGCCCTCGGGGCACACGCCTGCCGCGTCGTGCCCGACGCAATCAGTTGCTGGGCGCGGCGCAGGAGGTCTTCGTCGCGCAGGGTTACCACGCGGCGGCGATGGACGACATCGCCGAGCGGGCCGGAGTCAGCAAGCCGGTGCTCTACCAGCACTTCCCCGGCAAGCTCGACCTGTACCTCGCCCTGCTCGACCAGCACTGCGAATCACTGCTGCAGTCCGTCCGCACGGCACTTGCCTCCACCTCGGACAACAAACTGCGCGTCGCGGCCACGATGGACGCGTACTTCGCTTACGTGGAGGACGAGGGCGGCGCGTTCCGCCTCGTCTTCGAGTCCGACCTGACGAACGAGGCCGCGGTCCGCGAGCGTGTGGACCGGGTCACCCTCCAGTGCGCGGAAGCGATCTGCGAGGTCATCGCCGAGGACACGGGCCTGCCCCGTGACGAGGCGATGCTGCTCGCCGTGGGCCTGGGCGGCTACTCCCAGGTGGTCGCCAGGTACTGGCTCGCCAGTGGCAGCACGGTCCCGCGCGACAAGGCGGTGGAGCTGCTCACCTCGCTGGCGTGGCGCGGCATCGCCGGCTTCCCGCTGCATGGCGTGGACGGCCACTGACGCCGGCCGGGAGCCCGGTTTCCCCTTCCCGCGTTCTGTTCCCGATCTCTGTTCGCTACTGGCGTGCAGCGGCGGAAGCATGCGGGTCGCCTCACCGGGCTAATGTGTGCTGAGTACGGCGCGGCAGGCCGCGCACATCACTGACCGTCGGAGGGACAAAGCCGTGGAGGTCAAGATCGGCGTGCAGTACGCGCCCCGCGAGATCGTGCTGGAGAGCGGCCAGAGTGCCGAGGAAGTCGAGCACGCGGTGTCCGAGGCGCTGACCGGCAAGTCGCCGCTGCTGAGCCTCGTGGACGACCACGGCCGCAAGGTCCTGGTTCCGGCCGACCGCCTTGCGTACGTCGAGCTCGGCGAGCCGACCGCACGCAAGGTGGGCTTCAGCGCCCTGTAGTTCAGGGGCGCAGCACACAGGACGAAGAACGAGAACGGCCCGGTGGTGACAACCACCGGGCCGTTCTCGCGTGTTGACGCGCGGGAAGGCTCTGGCTCTGGAGGGTTGCATTCCGGCCGCCACGGGTAAGACCGGCTACGACCGTTTTGCACCTGGCCGCGAGGGAGGGAACACCCTGTGATTCTGGAAGCACTCGGCTCCGCACTGCTCGGTTTCGCCCTGGCATGGGCCACGGCACACCGACTGTCCCACCGGCTCCCCGCACGCAACCTGGTCCTGTCGACAGGGGCCGCGGGCGCCATGATCGGCGCCTTCGTCACACACATGGCGCTGGGCGCGGGCCACGCGGCCGGCACCATCGTCGGCGCGGTGGCTATGGCGGCGGCCCTGCTCTCACTCCTGATCCGCCCCAGCCGGGGCCGACTGCGCCGTCGCTCAGCGACGGCGTAGGGAACGGGGAGCGGCGCGCGAACCCAGGACGCACCCGCGCGTGCAGACGGCGGATCCGCCCCGAAGGGGCGCGGGGAACTGCGCGACCAGCCACGACGCACCCGCAGGGGAATCCGCCGAACCCAGCAGAGCGCTACGCCGCCAGGCCAAGCGCGGCCATCCGCTTGGTGTGCGCCTCAGTGATCCGAGAGAACATCCGCCCGACCTCGGCAAGGTCGAACCCATCGGCAACGCCCCCGACCAGCATGGTCGACAAGGCGTCCCGGTCGGCAACGACCCGCTGCGACTGCGACAGGGCCTCGCCCATGAGCCGCCGCGCCCACAACGCGAGCCGCCCACCCACACGCGGATCCGCGTCGATCGCGGCCCGCACCTTCTCCACCGCGAAGCTCGCGTGCCCCGTGTCGTCGAGCACACCGAGGACGAGACGGCGGGTGTCGCCGTCGAGCCGCGCCGCGACCTCGCGGTAGAAGTCACTGGCGATCGAGTCGCCCACGTACGCCTTGACCAGGCCCTCAAGCCAGTCGGACGGCGCCGTCTGGCGGTGGAACCCGTCGAGCGCGGCCACGAAGGGCTCCATCGCCTCGGTCGCGTCCGCGCCGATCGCCGAGAGCCGGTCACGCAACTGCTCGAAGTGGTGGAACTCCGCCGACGCCATCTTCGCCAGCTCCGCCTTGTCGCCGAGCGTCGGCGCCAGCTTCGCGTCCTCCGCGAGCCGCTCGAACGCCGCGAGCTCTCCGTAGGCGAGCGCTCCGAGCAGGTCCACGACCGCGGCGCGGTAGTTCGGGTCGGCGGAAGCGGTCTTCCAGTCCTGGGCGGCGATTCCCGTGGGTTCGGCAGGTGTGTCAGCGGCGGTGTCAGGCGTCTCCATAAACCGCACAATAGCCCGCTCGCAGCAACGCGTAAGGGCCTGGTCAGTGACTGTGACGACGACTACGTGACCTTTTCGCCAGACACGGCTGCGAGATTCCGGGGTACAGTGGTAATGCGCCCGCCGAATATTCGACGGGCCGTACGAATGAGGATGCCCGGTCGGAGGCCCGATCGGCTCCGACCCGACAGCCCTCCAGGCGGCCCGCACAGTGCGGACGGCACGAGGAGGGAACCTCAGCGGTACGAGCGCTCGAGCGCAGGCAGTGGTCCCGCGCCCCCGGCCCCGCCCCCCAAGCAGCCGGCGGTAGTGGCACGGTCACGACCCCCAGCGTTCGCCTCGCGCCGCGTCTCACAGAAGAGGCAATGCCCTGACTACGACTTTCCGCGATCTCGGAATTCTCTCCGAGACGGCCGAGGCCCTAGAGGCCGTCGGCATCACCAGCCCTTTCCCCATCCAAGAGATGACGCTGCCCGTAGCGCTCTCCGGCTCCGACGTCATCGGCCAGGCCAAGACCGGCACCGGCAAGACGCTCGGCTTCGGACTCCCGCTCCTTGAGCGCGTGACCGTCCCCGCGGACGTCGAGGCCGGCCGGGCCAAGCCCGAGCAGCTGACCGACGCCCCGCAGGCGCTCATCGTCGTCCCCACCCGTGAGCTGTGCCAGCAGGTCACGAACGACCTCCTGACCGCCGGCAAGGCGCGTAACGTCCGCGTCCTCGCCATATACGGCGGCCGTGCCTACGAGCCGCAGGTCGAGGCCCTCAAGAAGGGCATCGACATCGTCGTCGGCACGCCGGGGCGTCTGCTCGACCTCGCGGGCCAGAAGAAGCTCAACCTCAAGCACATCAAGTGCCTGGTCCTCGACGAGGCCGACGAGATGCTCGACCTGGGCTTCCTGCCCGACGTCGAGCGGATCATCAACATGCTGCCGCCGAAGCGCCAGACGATGCTGTTCTCGGCGACCATGCCGGGCGCGGTCATCGGCCTGGCCCGTCGCTACATGTCGCAGCCCACGCACATCCGCGCCACCGCGCCGGACGACGAGGGCCAGACCGTCGCGAACACCAAGCAGCACGTGTACCGCGCGCACAACATGGACAAGCCCGAGATGGTCTCGCGCATCCTCCAGGCCGACGGCCGCGGACTCGCGATGATCTTCTGCCGTACGAAGCGGACCGCCGCGGACATCGCCGAGCAGCTCGAGAAGCGCGGGTTCGCCTCGGGCGCCGTGCACGGCGACCTCGGCCAGGGCGCCCGCGAGCAGGCGCTGCGCGCCTTCCGCAACGGCAAGGTGGACGTGCTCGTCTGCACGGACGTCGCCGCACGCGGCATCGACGTCGGTGGCGTCACGCACGTCATCAACTACCAGTCCCCCGAGGACGAGAAGACCTACCTGCACCGCATCGGCCGTACCGGCCGCGCGGGCGCCAAGGGCATCGCGATCACGCTGGTCGACTGGGACGACATCCCGCGCTGGCAGCTGATCAACAAGGCGCTGAACCTCGGCCTCAGCGACCCGGTCGAGACGTACTCAAGCTCTCCTCACCTGTACGAGGAGCTGAGCATCCCGGCGGGCACGAAGGGTGTGCTGCCGCGCGCCGAGCGGACCCGTGCCGGGCTGCGCGCCGAGGAGGTCGAAGACCTCGGCGAGACCGGCGGCAAGGGTGGCTCACGCGACCGTGGCGGCCGTGGCAGCCGTGACGGCCGCGACCGTGACCGTGGGCGCGCTTCCGAGCCCGCCCCGGAGCGCGAGCCGCGTGAGGCGCGTACGCCGCGTCGCCGTCGCCGCACCCGTTCGGGTACGCCGCTGGAGACTCCGGCGGTGGCTGCGGCTGAGGTGGTTTCCGCCCCCGCGGCCGAAGAACTGACGGAGCCGCGCGCGCCGCGTCGCCGCCGCCGGACGCGGAGCGGTTCTGAGGCTGCGGAGGCCGTGGTCGAGACGGTCGAGGCCGTGGAGACGGTCGAGGCCGCGGAGACTGCTGCCGAGACGAAGCCGCGCCGTCGTACGCGCAAGGCCGCGGAGCCGGCTGTTGCCGAGGCAGCTGCGGAGACGCAGACCGAGACGAAGCCGCGCAAGCGCACCCGCAAGGCCGCGGAAGCGGTCGTCGACACGGCCGAGGCCGCAGAGACCACCGAGGCCAAGCCGCGCCGCCGTACGCGCAAGGCCGCGGAGGCCGTGGTCGAGACGGTCGAGGCCGTGGAGACGGTCGAGGCCGCGGAGACTGCTGCCGAGACGAAGCCGCGCCGTCGTACGCGCAAGGCCGCGGAGCCGGCTGTTGCCGAGGCGGCGACGGAGACGCAGACCGAAGCGAAGCCGCGCAAGCGGACCCGCAAGGCCGCGGAAGCGGTCGTCGACACGGCCGAGGCCGCGGAGACCACCGAGGCCAAGCCGCGCCGCCGTACGCGCAAGGCCGCGGAGCCGGTTGTTGCCGAGGCAGCGGCGGAGACCCAGGCCGAGACGAAGCCGCGCAAGCGCACCCGCAAGGCCGCGGAAGCGGTCGTCGACGCGGTCGAGGCGGAGATCCCCGCTCAGTCGACGGAGGAGACGAAGCCGCGTCGCCGTACACGCAAGGCTGCGGAAGCTCCGGCTGCCACGGAGGAGGCAGCGGTTGCGAAGCCGCGCCGCCGTACGCGCAAGGCGGTGGCGGCGCCGGCCGAGGAGAGCTGAGGCGCTCCGCTGAGTTTCAACGCCTGAGGCCCGGCCCCCTGCGGGGGTGCCGGGCCTTCGCCGTGCCGCTCCCCCCCCTTCAACTCCACGCCACCGCCCGCGAGTTACGGCCCGCGCCCGGCCTCCAGTACCGGCGCTGCGCGCCGGATCTCTCCCACCCTCCCACCCGATACCCCGCAGCGGCAGAACAACCGATCAAGCGGGCCGGGAGGCCCCGATCACTCCGCGACTGCCGGGCAAACGGGCGGGTGGGCGGGGCTGCCCGCCAAGCCGGCAGCTAGCCTCAAGGCATGAGCAGGCCCCCGACCTTCACCCCGCCCCCCGGCGTCGACGCGCGGCTTCTCCAGACCGTGCGCGGCAGCTTCGCCACCCTGGATGCCCGCCCGGCCGGCGAGGCCAAGGGCACCGTCCTGCTGCTCCCCGGATTCACCGGGAGCAAGGAGGACTTCATCGCCCTGCTCAGGCCCATCGCCGATGCCGGGTACCGAGCCGTCTCCGTAGACGGCCGGGGGCAGTACGAGACCCCAGGCCCAGCCGACGACGAATTCCCTTACAGGCAGGACGAGTTGGCCCAGGACGTCCTCGCCCAGGCCGACGCCGTCGGTGGCACGCCGCACCTCCTCGGGCACTCCCTCGGAGGGCTCATCGCTCGCGCCGCCGTCCTCCGCGCCGCCACCCTCCGCACCCCCGCGGGCACCTTTGCCTCGCTCACCCTGATGGCGTCAGGCCCGGCCCAGATCGCACCCTCCCAGCAGGCCCGCGCCAAGATGCTGACGGACGCGCTCGGCGTCCTGTCCATGGCCGAGGCCTGGGCGGCCATCCAGGCCATGGATCCGCCGGAGGAGGCCGACCTCGACGGCGAGGTCCTGCGCCGGCGCTGGCTGCGGCACAGTCCCGCCCAGCTCATCGCCACCGGCAAGCAGCTCTGCGTCGAGCCCGACCGCGTCACGGAGCTCGCCGCGACGCCTCTGCCCAAGCACGTCATCTCCGGCGAGCGCGACGACACCTGGCCCATCCCCTGGCTCGACGAGATGGCCGAGCGGCTGCGGGCCCACCGCACGGTCATCGCGGGTGCGGAGCACTCCCCCAACACCGACCGCCCCGCGGAGACCGCCGCCGCCCTCATCGCCTTCTGGGACCAGCACAACGGCAGCGACGACCAGGCTTAGGCCTAGGCCTAAGCCGCTAGTACTGCGTCTGCAAGTGCTCCCAGAAGCCGTCCCGCAGCGCCCGCCTCAGGTCCGACTGCCCCCGCAGCGAGTACGCGAGCAGCTTCTCGGCCTCCACCAGGAGCTCCTGGTCGACGGACCCCGGCAGGTACGGATGGCCGGGCAGCAGGTCCACCAGCGCCCTGCTCCCCCGCGCGGCCAGCCACTTCGCGGCGATCTGCGCGCCCACGAACCGCACGTCCTCGCGGGAGGGCCGCGGCGTGCCCGCCGTCTCGTACGTCGCCGCGGCGCTGCGCCGGGACACGTACGGCTTGAAGAAGTCGAGGTCGAACGTGCGCTGGCTGTCGACCTCCCACAGCAGCGGCTCCGCCTGATTGCGGCCCTCGCTCGCCTCGATGCCCCACAGATGCACCCGCGCGCCGTACCCCTGCGCCGCCTCGACCGCCGAGACGAGGTCCTCGTCGCCCCCGATCAGAGCCGCGTCGCTGATCGCGCGGTGCCGGGCGAGTGACTCCAGATCCGTCCGGATGAGGGAATCCACGCCCTTCTGCTGGTTGTTCGCGTTGAGGTTGCCCAGGCGGACCTTGACGTCGGGGAGCTCCGCGATCGACTGCTGCTCCACCGTGTGGATGCGGCGCCGCGCACCGTCGTACCAGTAGACGCGCAGCAGACGGCTGTCCGCGAAGATCGTGCGCGCCTTGTCGATGAACGCCTCGATCAGCCCCTCCGCGTCCAGGTCGAAGGCGCGCCGGTCCTCCGTGCCGACCGCGAGCCGTCCCGCCGCCGCGTACACATACCCGGCGTCGACGAAGATCGCGTGCGTGGACGGCGTCTTCGCCACCTCGGCGAGCATGCGCTCGAGGAGCCCGTTGGCGCGCTCCAGCTGGGCACTGATCTGGGCGCTGATCTCGATCTCGTCGTTCATTGGGGCTCATTGTCCCGTTGGTCACGCAGCGAACACAACCGGTCTCGCTACTCGTGAGTAATTAGTCTGTCGAAAAATTTCTTTAGCGTAGGGAATGTTTGCTGGGGGCAACTCGTTCTACCCATATGGAACGCCGGACACTGCTGTCCCGGCGTCCACAACTCCAGTAGTTCTCCTTCAGGAGGATGACCAGACGAAGGGAGAAGCCCTATGCGCTTCGAAATCATGCGACTCGACGACGTCGACGGCGCCGCCGTGGACCGGACCGTCGTAGACGCCGCCTCCGTCAATCGGATCGTGCAGCAGGCCGCAGCGATCGGCCAGCGCATCTATATCCGCCCGGCCGAATCCCCGGCCTCGTAACGCACAGGTTGCACTGACAGGTTGAAGGGCCCCCGTACACCTTTGGTACGGGGGCCCTTGGCATGCCAGGTGTCCACGCGGGACCACCGGCGCCCTAGCCGCCGTTGATCACCTGCGTCACGCCGTTGATGATCTGCTGCACCGCGATCGCGGAGAGCATCATGCCCGCGAGCCGCGTCACCAGGACCACGCCGCCGTCCTTGATGACCCGGATGATCAGCAGCGAGTAGCGCATCACCAGCCACAGCACGACGTGCATCGCCACGATCGCCGCCCACACGGAGATCTGCGTGCCGAGACTGTCGGCGTCCTGGACGGCCAGGATGACGGAGACGATCGCGCCGGGCCCGGCGAGCAGCGGCATGCCGAGCGGCACGAGGGCGACGTTGACGTCCTTGGTCTGCTTCGGCTCGTCCGTCTTGCCGGTGAGCAGGTCGAGCGCGATCAGCAGGAGCAGCAGACCGCCCGCGATCATCAGCGCGGGGACGGAGACATGCAGGTAGTCGAGGATCTGATGGCCCAGGACCCCGAAGACCGCGATCACGCCGAAGGCGACGCACACGGCCTGGAAGGCCATCTTCCGCTGCACCTTGGCCGGGCGGCCTGAGGTGAGTCCGAGGAAGATCGGGGTGATCCCAGGGGGATCCATGATCACAAAAAGGGTGAGAAAGAGGGATCCGAAGACGGCGACGTCGAACACAGTGATGGCCTTGCAGTGAAGTGAGCGTACGAACATGCCGCGCGGGGGCGGCGGAAAGGGTAGGGCGGAACCGCGTTACGCGGTGGGGCGTCCGCCCGCGCCCGGCACCGGGAACGCTCCGGTCGCCCGGCGCGTGATCTCCCCGTAGATCTCGGGGTCGGTGGTGAACTCGCCGAGCACACAGGTCTTGCGGCTGCCGTGGTAGTCGCTCGACCCCGTGGCCAGCAGACCGAGGTCCGCGGCGAGGCCGTGCAGCCGGGTGCGGGTGGCCGGGTCGTGGTCCATGTGGTCCGCCTCTACGCCGTCGAGACCGGCGGCGGCCAGCGCCGCTATCGCGGCCTCGGGCACCACTTGGCCGCGCTTGACGGCCGCGGGGTGCGCGAAGACGGTGACGCCGCCCGCGGCCTTGACCAGGCGGATCGCGTCGAAGGGGTCCAGTTCGTGCTTCGCGGCGTACGCGCGGCCGCCGTCGGCGAGCCAGTCGGGCGTGAAGGCGTCGGAGACGGTGGGCACGACGCCCAGTTCCACCAGGGCCTCGGCGATGTGCGGGCGGCCGACCGAGCCGTCGCCCGCGATGCGCGCGACCTGCTCCCAGGTGACCGGGACGCCGAGCTCCTGGAGCTTGCCGACCATCGTCTTGGCGCGGGGCACCCGGTCGTCGCGCACGAGCTCGCGCTCACGGGCGAGTTCGGGCTCGTCGGGGTCGAAGAGGTAGGCCAGCATGTGCAGACCCACGCCGTCGAGGCGGCAGGAGAGTTCGGCGCCCGTGACGAGGGTGAGGCCTGCGGGGAGGGCCGCGACGGCTTCCGCGTACCCGCGGGTGGTGTCGTGGTCCGTGAGCGCGACGACGTCGAGGCCGGCGGCGGCAGCGTTGCGCACCAACTGCGCCGGGGTGTCCGTGCCGTCGGAAGCGGTGGAGTGGGTGTGCAGGTCGATGCGCACGACGCGGACTCCAGGCTCTGACGGGGCGGACGAGGGGACGCTCAAAGATGACGAGGGGACGCTCAAGGATAACGGGACTCGAACGTTCCACCGGACGCCACAGAGGAGACCCCCCTCACGGCACCGGCAGCGGACCCCTCGGCAGCGGCAACTCCCTCACAGCATAAGAATCCGCGGCGAAAGCGCCCCGCACGGCAGCAGGTCCACCTCTGCCCCCGCGTCCCGCAGGTCTGTGAGCACCAGCTCGTCGTACATCAGAAGTCCCGACTGCTCCGGCCACGCGATCGCCCACAGCCACAGGCCGCGTGCCTCGCCCGCGAAGACCGCGCGGTCGTCCGGCGTGCCCGCCACGTGCCACATAGGGGTCGGCCTGCCCGCGGCGAGGAGCTTGGCCTGCGGCGGCTTCTCCACGTTCAGATACGGGCCGGGGTCCGGGCCGTCGATGCCCGCGTACCGCGCGCCGAGACCGACGCCGAGCTCCTCGGCGACCAGGACCAGCTCACCCATGCCGCCGAGCGGCGCGGGCCCCGAGCAGGCCACGGCGGTCGCACGGCCGCCGCTGCGGTCGTCGCCCGCGCAGGCCACGCCCGTGAACAGCCAGCCGACCGGCAGCGGCCACGGCATCCACACCGGCACCTGAGCGCGATGCACCACGACTTGGAGGGCCTCGACGCTGGGCGGGATCACAGGTTGCAGCGGATGCACCGTCCCGTGCACATCGCACTGCCAGGAGTCGGCAAAGAGACCGGGAGCCCTGACCCGGCCACCACACTTCGGGCAACTGGGTTCGCCCCTCATAGCGACCAACGGTCCTCCCCGGTCGTCGCCCCGTCAAGGACGATCACCCGTCCGGTGGCCCTGTCACCAGGGGAAACTAGATGTAGCTTGCACCTTTTAGCTTGACTAACTAATATGTGCATACGCCAACGATCTCGACGAAGTCGCTTCGGAAGTCACTACGGAAGTCACTACGGACGCCGCTAAGGAGCAGGCATGAACAGCAGCACAGGAGGGCCCGCGGAAGGGGATCCGTTCGATGAGGGAGCGACCGGAGCCACCAGTCTCCTGCGCCAGCCGAAGGCCGTCTGGGCCACCGCCGGCGCCTCCGTCGTCGCCTTCATGGGCATCGGGCTCGTCGACCCGATCCTCCCCTCCATCGCCAAGGGCCTGGACGCCTCCGCCAGCCAGGTCTCCCTGCTCTTCACCTCGTACTTCCTGATCACCGCCGTCGCGATGCTGGTGACCGGCTTCGTCTCCAGCCGGATCGGCGGCAAGAAGACCCTGCTGCTCGGCCTCGCGCTCGTCGTGGTCTTCGCCGGGCTCGCGGGCACCTCGGGTTCGGTCGGCGAGCTCGTCGGGTTCCGCGCGGGATGGGGGCTCGGCAACGCGCTCTTCGTGTCGACCGCCCTCGCGGTCATCGTCGGCGCGGCGGCCGGAGGCAGCGCCGCCGCGATCCTGCTCTACGAGTCGGCGCTCGGCCTCGGCATGGCGTGCGGGCCGCTGCTCGGCGCGGTACTCGGCAACGCGAGCTGGCGCTACCCGTTCTTCGGCACCGCGGCCCTGATGGCGGTCGGCTTCCTCTGCATCACCGCGTTCCTGAAGGAACAGCCGAAGCCCGCGCGGAAGACGTCCCTGCTCGCGCCGATCAAGGCCCTCGGCCACGGCGGGCTCGCCTCGGCCGCCGCCTCCGCCTTCTTCTACAACTACACGTTCTTCACGGTCCTGGCCTTCACACCGTTCGTCCTGAACATGACCCCGTACAAGTCGGGCGCCATCTTCTTCGCCTGGGGTCTGCTGCTCGCGGTCTTCTCGGTGCTCGTGGCCCCGCGGCTGCAGGCGAGGTTCGGCTCGCTGAAGGTGCTCGGCGGTTCGCTCGTGCTGCTCGCGGCGGACGTGCTGGTGCTCGGGTACGGGAACCACGCCACGGCCATCGTCTGCACGATCCTGTCCGGCGCCTTCATCGGCGTGAACAACACCGTCTACACCGAGCTCGCGCTCGGCGTATCGGACGCGCCGCGCCCGGTGGCCAGCGCCGGCTACAACTTCGTCCGGTGGTTCGCGGCGGCCGCCGCCCCGTTCTTCGCGCCGAAGATCGAGGAGTGGAGCGACATCCACATCCCCTTCGTGGTCGCGGCCGTCACGGCGGTGCTCGGCGCGGTCGTGGTCTGGGCCCGCAAGGACTCCCTCACCCACGAAGCCGAGGAGCTCGAACCGAAGCACGCCACGGAGGACAGCGTCACCGTCTTCGCCAACTGAGGCCCTGCGTAAGGGAACTCAATCCAGGGACACGGACTTGCGCAGCGGATCGCGCAGATCCGTTCCGCTGTTCAGCCAGCGCTCCTGGAGGGCCTGCGCGCCGTGCACCCGCTTCCACGCGCCCTCGTTCGGCGTCATGGGCAGCAGCGGCAGGAACCGTACGGACTCCATCGGCTCGTCGAGCTCCAGGTCCTCCACCAACCCGCCCGGCTCCGCGACAAGAACCGACGTGAACTGCGCGCCGGGCCACAGCGGTTCACCCACGTCGAGCGAGGCGCCGGGGGCCACGATCAGACCCTCGACCTGCGGCGACGCGGCCAGTACGGCGAGCGGGCGCAGCACCTTGTCCGTGTCGGCGACGCCGCCCCGCACCGAGAGGATCAGCTCCGCGCGCGGGCCCTTCACCGGGTCGGCCAGCGGAGCGGTGGGGTCGGCCATCGGCTGGGCGGACATGCCGAGGGTGGCGTATCTGACCACGTCCCCGTCCGTGAAACGCAGCACTTCGACGCGGTCGGTGCCGAGGAAGGTCACCGCGGCGCGGGCGTCCGGTTCACCGAGGCCAGTGCGGAGACGGGCTTCGACCAGAGCAAGAACATCAGCCATGACGCGAGCATAGAACTCGTCAGGGGTGGGTAAAGGCGGGGCTTGACTCTTCAGTCGGCTGATAGTGTTGGCCGCTGGTTCCGGGCAGCACGCAGAGCGCGCTTTCAAGCCCGGGCAGATGACTTCGCGCGCTACGCGCTTGGGACTTCCCCTACGGGGGACCGGCCGGAGGAGGTGGGGCTGCCATGGATCGAAGTCGACCGTGCAGTACCACCCGTTCTTCCGTCTGACACCTCACGCAGCCCTGTAGCTGCCACTGTGCGCCTGTACTCCCCGTGCTCGCGTGCGACGGAAGAGCACTTCGTTTCCACCTGATCTCTCTGAGTTCTCTGATCTGAGTCAGTAGCGAAGCTGCCACCGCGATGGTGCGGTGCTCCCCGCTTTGTGGACGTGCCAAACACCCTCAGCAGGACGTCCCCATTCCGGGTAGTTCCAACCGTCGCCGGCGGCCTCCGTCAAAGGAGCGTGCCCATGTCGATGATCCGTGACCTTCGCGCCGCCGTCCGCCCCTCGCTCCGCAAGGACGGCAGCGCCTACAGCTCGTACGACACCACGCGCGACCCCACCGCCGCCTCCGCCGTCGTCGACTGCGCCGTCTACCGCGACGGCCGCCGCGCGGCCTGCGACGACACGCTCACGCCGCACGAGGCGATGCTCCAGGTGCGTCGCGACGGCGGCTTCGCCTGGATCGGTCTGCACGAGCCGACCGAGGAGGAATTCGCCGGTATCGCCGCCGAGTTCGGGCTGCACCCCCTCGCCGTCGAGGACGCGGTGCACGCGCACCAGCGGCCCAAGCTGGAGCGCTACGACGACACGCTCTTCACCGTCTTCAAGACCATCCACTACGTCGAGCACGCCGAACTCACCGCCACCAGCGAGATCGTGGAGACCGGCGAGGTGATGTGCTTCACCGGGCGGGACTTCTTCATCACCGTGCGGCACGGCGGCCACGGCTCGCTGCGCGCCCTGCGGCGCCGGCTCCAGGAGGAGCCCGAGCTCCTCGCCAAGGGTCCGTCGGCCGTCCTGCACACGATCGCCGACCACGTCGTCGACGGCTATCTCGCGGTCGCCGACGCGATGCAGGACGACATCGACGAGGTGGAGACCGAGGTCTTCTCCGCCCCGAGCAAGGGCAAGGGCTCCGCGCGCGGTGTCGACGCCGGGCGCATCTACCAGCTCAAGCGGGAGGTCCTGGAGTTCAAGCGGGCCGTGTCGCCGCTGCTCCGGCCCATGCTGCTGCTGAGCGAGCGGCCGATGCGGCTCGTCGACCCGGACATCCAGAAGTACTTCCGTGACGTCGCCGACCACCTGGCCCGCGTCCAGGAGCAGGTCGTCGGCTTCGACGAACTGCTCAACTCGATCCTCCAGGCCAACCTCGCGCAGGCCGCGGTCGCGCAGAACGAGGACATGCGCAAGATCACCTCCTGGGCGGCGATCATCGCCGTGCCGACGGCGGTCTGCGGGGTCTACGGCATGAACTTCGACTACATGCCCGAGCTGCACTGGCGGTTCGGCTACCCGATGGTGCTCGGCCTCATCGGCGGCGTCTGCTACGCCATCCACCGCACCCTGAAGCGCAACGGCTGGCTCTAGAACCCCTGAGCACCCCACTCGGTAGGCTGCGCGCATGACAGAAACGCTGCTCGCCCAGGCCCTCGTCGAGGAGGCCACCAAGAAGTCGGGCCTCATCTGGGTACGCGGCGAAGGACCTGCCCGTGCCCTGTGGCACGTGTGGCACGAGGGTGCGGCGCACCTCGTCGGCGACGGCCCCGGCGAGCAGCCGCTGCCGGGTCTCGTCGACGGCGGCACCGCCGAAGTGACCGTACGCAGCAAGGACAAGGGCGGTCGTCTCCTCGCCTGGACGGCGCTCGTGACCGAGCTGGCGCCGCGCTCCGAGGCGTGGGAGGCGGCCGTCGCCGAGCTCAAGGGCAAGCGCCTGAACGCACCCGACGGCGAGCGGATGCCGCAGCGCTGGGCGGACGAGTGCCGGGTCGTCACGCTCACCCCGCGGGACACGATCACCGACCTGCCCGACGGCTCCCTCGCGGCCCCGCCCCTGCCGACCTCGGCGACCACCCGGCAGCCGGTGCCCGAGGCGCTGCCCCGGCTGCTGTTCAAGCGGAAGAAGAAGCCGCGCCCCTAAGCCTTCCTACGAGTCGGGCAGCTGCTCGCCGTAGTCCACCATCTCGTCCTTCTCCGGCTCGCTGAGGGGGAAGTCCCTGCCCCAGTCGCTGAGCCGGAGCGTGCCCGCGTCGCCCGCGCGCTCCAGGCGCAGCGGGTAGGGCTTGCCCTTGAGGGAGACGTCCAGGGTGCCGCCCGCGCCCTTGTCGCCGGTGATCTCGATGCTGGGGTTGCCCTCCGTGGTGCCGCGGGCGCCGGTGGCGAGTTTGCCGTGCAGGGTGAGCATGCCCTCCAGGAGGACGTCCTTGTCGGTGAAGCCGCTCAGCTGCTGGTAGGACGCGTCTTCCTCGGGGACCTTCACGTACTTGCCGTCGAGCTTGGCCGCCGCGTCGCCATCCGCCTTGCCGGGCTTCTGGCCGCCCTTGGCGTCCTCGTGGGTCCAGAAGGCGGAGTCGGCCATCAGGAAGAGCTGCTTGCCCACGCGCAGCAGCTGGAAGGTCTCACCCTTCGATGTGACCGAGCCGGTGCCGCCCTCGTCCTTCAGGCGCATGTCGAGCTTGTACGTGTGGCCCTTGCTGACCACCGTGCCCGAGAGCCGCACCGCGGGTGCCGCGTCGGCGGCCGCGCGGGACTTCTTCTGGATCTTCGCGGCGGAGAGTTTGCCGATGCCGTTCGTGCCCGCGTCAGGGTCCACCTCGCTGCTGCACCCGGTCAGACCTGTGACCCCCAGGACTAGACCCGCGCACATCACGCTCACGAGTGCCGTCTTGCGGGTACGGCGGACCGGGGGAATCGATGACACAGGGGGCGCTGCCTCTCGTGGGGACGACGGCTACGGCTACGGCAGTACGGCAGCGTACCCGTGCTGACCAGTTGGATCGTCGTCAGTCCTGCCGGAGGCTCCGCCGGGGCGTATCCGACCGGGACGGGCTAGCCTGAAGCCCGCATTGCTCGACAGAACGCCACAAAAAGGACCGCGAGCAGAGGAGGCGCGTGCAATGGCGGCAAGCGCCTCCCGGGTCTTCGTCTCCCATCTGGCCGGTACCGCCGTCTTCGACCCGAACGGCGACCAGGTGGGCCGGGTGCGCGACCTGGTGGCGATGCTCCGTGTGCAGCGCAGACCGCCCCGCCTCCTCGGCCTGGTCGTGGAGCTGTCCACGCGGCGCCGCATCTTCCTGCCGATGACCCGGGTGACGGGCATCGAGTCGGGCCAGGTCATCACGACCGGCGTACTGAACGTGCGGCGCTTCGAGCAGCGGCCCACCGAGCGGCTCGTGCTCGGCGAGATGCTCGACCGGCGGGTCAGGCTCGTCGAGTCGGACGAGGAGGTGACCGTCCTCGACGTGTCGGTGCAGCAGCTGCCGGCCCGCCGCGACTGGGAGATCGACCGGGTCTTCGTACGCAAGGGGAAGGGAGGCACCTTCCGGCGCAAGGGGGAGACGCTCACCGTCGAGTGGTCGGCCGTCGACGGCTTCTCCCTGGAGGAGCACGGCCAGGGCGCCGAGAGCCTGCTCGCCACCTTCGAACAGCTGCGCCCCGCCGACCTCGCCAACGTCCTGCACCACCTGACGCCGAAACGGCGGGCGGAGGTCGCCACCGCCCTCGACGACGACCGGCTCGCCGACGTCCTCGAAGAGCTCCCCGAGGACGACCAGATCGAGATCCTCGGCAAGCTCAAGGAGGAGCGCGCCGCCGACGTCCTGGAGGCGATGGACCCGGACGACGCCGCCGACCTGCTCGCCGAACTGCCCGAGGACGACAAGGAGCGGCTGCTGACGCTGATGCAGCCGGACGACGCGGCCGACGTGCGGCGCCTGATGGCGTACGAGGAGCGCACCGCCGGCGGTCTGATGACGACCGAGCCGATCGTGCTCAGGCCGGACGCCACGGTCGCGGACGCCCTCGCGCGGGTGCGCCAGCAGGACCTGTCCCCCGCGCTCGCCGCGCAGGTCTACGTGTGCCGCCCGCCGGACGAGACGCCGACGGGCAAGTACCTGGGCACCGTGCACTTCCAGCGGCTCCTGCGCGATCCGCCGTACACGCTGGTCAGCTCGATCCTCGACGACGATCTGCAGACGCTCCTGCCGCAGACCGTGCTGCCGCAGGTCGCCGGGTTCTTCGCCACGTACGACATGGTGGCGGCGCCCGTCGTCGACGAGGGCGGCTCGCTGCTCGGTGCGGTCACCGTCGACGACGTGCTCGACCACATGCTGCCGGACGACTGGCGCGAGACCGAGTTCCACCAGGAAGAGGAAGCGCGCCATGCCGCCGGCTGACCGGGAGCGGGACACCCGCGTCGAGCCGCGGACCGCCCCGCGCTTCCGGCTCGACCAGCCGCGGCCGCCGCGCCGCAAGTTCCTGCCGGAGTACGACCCCGAGGCCTTCGGGCGCCTTTCGGAACGGATCGCGCGGTTCCTGGGCACGGGGCGCTTCATCGTCTGGATGACGGTCACCATCATCGTCTGGGTGGGCTGGAACGTCTGGGCGCCCGAGATCCTGCGCTTCGACCCGTTCCCCTTCCTGTTCCTGACCCTCGCGCTCTCCCTCCAGGCGTCCTACGCGGCTCCCCTGATCCTGCTCGCTCAGAACCGGCAGGACGACCGGGACCGGGTCAACCTCGAACAGGACCGCAAACAGAACGAGCGCTCCATCGCGGACACCGAGTATCTGAGCCGCGAGATCGCCTCGCTGCGCATGGGCCTGGGCGAGGTGGCCACCCGCGACTGGATCCGTTCCGAACTCCAGGACCTGGTCAGGGAGCTGGAGGAGCAGCGCAGGGGGAACCGCGTCGTATTCCCGGCGGAGGAGAGCGGCGGGCGTGATGTAGGCGACCGTTGACGGCTCTTTCCGGGGGACGGTTACCGCGCCGTACTATCGGACGTATGGCTACGGAAGACGCGGTGCGTGAAGCACTGGCGACGGTGAACGACCCCGAGATCCACCGACCCATCACCGAGTTGGGGATGGTCAAATCGGTAGATATCTCCCCTGATGGGGTGGTAGCGGTCACCGTGTACCTCACGGTCTCCGGGTGCCCGATGCGCGAGACCATCACGAAGAACGTGACCGCCGCGGTCGCCGCCGTCGAGGGCGTCACGCACGTCGACGTCACCCTCGACGTGATGAGCGACGAGCAGCGCAAGGAGCTGGCGAGCGCGCTGCGCGGCGGCACCGCCGAGCGCGAGGTCCCCTTCGCCAAGCCCGGCTCCCTGACCCGTGTCTACGCCGTCGCGTCCGGCAAGGGCGGCGTCGGCAAGTCCTCGGTGACGGTGAACCTCGCGGCCGCGATGGCGGCGGACGGCCTGAAGGTCGGCGTCGTGGACGCCGACATCTACGGCCACTCCGTGCCCCGGATGCTGGGTGCGGACGGAAAGCCCACCCAGGTCGAGGACATGATCATGCCGCCGTCCGCGCACGGCGTGAAGGTCATCTCGATCGGCATGTTCACGCCGGGCAACGCCCCGGTCGTGTGGCGCGGCCCGATGCTCCACCGCGCCCTCCAGCAGTTCCTCGCCGACGTCTTCTGGGGCGACCTGGACGTCCTCCTGCTCGACCTGCCCCCGGGCACCGGCGACATCGCGATCTCCGTCGCCCAGCTGGTCCCGAACGCGGAGATCCTGGTCGTGACGACGCCCCAGCAGGCGGCGGCCGAGGTCGCCGAGCGCGCCGGCTCCATCGCGGTGCAGACCCACCAGAAGATCGTCGGCGTCGTCGAGAACATGGCGGGCCTTCCCTGCCCGCACTGCGGCGAGATGGTCGACGTCTTCGGCACGGGCGGCGGCCAGCGCGTCGCCGAGGGCCTCACGAAGACCACGGGCACGAACGTCCCGGTCCTCGGCTCCATCCCGATCGACGTCCGCCTGCGCGAGGGCGGCGACGAGGGCAAGCCGGTCGTCCTGACGGACCCGGACTCCCCCGCGGGCTCCGCACTGCGCACGATCGCGGGCAAGCTGGGCGGCCGCCAGCGCGGCCTCGCGGGCATGACCCTCGGAATCACCCCGCGCAACAAGTTCTGAGGCCTTTCAAGGCTCCTTCCGTACGCCGATGGGGGCGCCGCTCGTCATGAGCGGCGCCCCCATCGGCGTATGTGCGCGGCGGCCCGGCTAGTCGGCCGCGTACTCGTGGATGTCCTTGACCACCGAGAAGCCCAGGCCGTACGCGCTCATGCCGCGCCCGTAGGCGCCCAGGTGGACGCCCTCCTTGGTGGACCCGGCGAGCACCCAGCCGAACTCGGACTCGCGGTAGTGGAACGAGGTCGGCACCCCGTCCACCGGGAGCGAGAGCGTCGACCAGTCCTCGCCCTGGAGATCGTCCGCGAGGACCCAGGCCGTCTCGGTCTGCTGGTCGAGCCAGTCGTCGCGCAGGCTGTGGTCCATCTGGCTGGGCCAGGTGAAGGACAGCAGCCCCACTCCGGCGAGCCAGGCCGCGGACGACACCGACGTCGCTTCCAGCAGGCCCGTGCCGTCCGGGCTGCGACGCACCGGGTTGGCCGCGACGGTCACCACGACCGCGAAGCGCTCCTTGTCGCTGTTCCCGAAGGGTCCGTCACTCCGTACCGACGGCTCATCGCCGTGCCCGATGGAGCCGTGCTCCACCGCGCCGTCCGCGGCGGTGCCGACCTGCATCAGCCAGCGCTGTCCCGTGAAGGCCTCGTCGAGGCCGTACCAGGGGAAGGGCGCCAGCAGATAGCTGTCGACCGTACGCCGGGCGGAGGGCATCGCTTGTGCGGTGCCGTCCGCGGCCGGCGCCTGTGCGCCTACGCGACTTGTCGTCTCCATGTACCCGGCCGCCTCCTCGTTCTCATCGGTCCGCAGGGCCCGCCCCCCTCGGGCGTCCTCAGCCGGACAACAAGGCAGGATAGCCACACCCGTTCCGGAACCTGGGACACCGGTAGGCCGACGGGTGTCTCACGGGGCGTGCCGGGGGACGTGCTCAGGGGCGTACCGCGGGTGACGCGCAGGAGGTCAGGTGGCGTCCGCGTCGAACGGCGGAGGGGCGGCGGGCGCGGCCTTCTCGGGCTTCTTGTCCATGTCGACGCCGGCGTCCTTCTTGGCCATGTCGATACGGCTGCCGCTCGCGCCGGACGCGCTGTCCGTGCCGGTCGCGCCGTCGGAGGATTCACTCTCCCGCCCGTTCACGGCGTCCGTGACCTCGGCCATCTCCTTCTTCAGGTCGAAGCCGTTCCGGATTTCCTTCAGACCGAGCTCGTCGTTGTCGAGCTGCTTGCGGATGAAGGTCTTCGGATTCAGGTCCTCGAACTCGAAGTCCTTGAATTCCGGGCCGAGTTCACTGCGTATATCCGCCTTGGCGCTGTCCGAGAATTCACGGATCTTACGGATGGTCCGCGAGGCGTCCTGAATGAGCTTGGGCAGCTTGTCCGGGCCGAAAACGAGCACGGCGAGGATGATCAGCGCCACTACCTCGAGCGGGCCAATGTCTGAGAACACCTTGAGCTCCTTGCCATCCGGACCGGGTCCACGGTACCCGGCGTTCCTGTCCGTCCGGTAGCCGCTGGGCGACAGACGTGGATCAGCTGCCGTCCGAGGCGCCGAGTACCAGCGTCACTTTCCGGTCCTTTCCCGCTCGCTGGACGGTCAATTCGAGACTGTCCTTGGGCCGGTGGGCACGGATCTTGACGATCAACTCGTCGCCGGAGTGGATGCGCTGGCCGTCCACTTCGGTGATGACGTCGCCCGGCTCGATTCCGGCGCGGTCGCCGGGGCCGCCCGCGTTCACGGCGGGGCCGCCGTCCTTGCCCTTCTCGCCGACGCGGGCGCCGTCGCCCGTGTACTCCATGTCGAGCGTGACACCGATCACAGGGTGCGTGGCCTTGCCGGTGTTGATCAGCTCTTCGGCGACGCGCTTGCCCTGGTTGATGGGGATGGCGAAGCCGAGCCCTATGGAACCGGCCTGGCCGCCACCGGGCGCCGAGCTGTCGTCGGCGGAGCGGATGGCGCTGTTGATGCCGATGACGCGGGCGTCGGAGTCGACCAGCGGGCCGCCGGAGTTGCCGGGGTTGATGGGTGCGTCGGTCTGGAGCGCGTCGACGTAGCTGACATCGCTGCCGTCGCCCTTCTCCCCGCCGGCCGTGATGGGGCGCTCCTTGGCGCTGATGATGCCGGAGGTGACGGTGTTGGCGAGGTCGAAGGGGGCGCCGATGGCGACGACGGGGTCACCCACCTGGACGTTCTCGGAGTTGCCGAGGGGCAGCGGCTTCAGTCCGCGTACGCCGGAGACCTTGACCACGGCGAGGTCGTACCCGGCGTCGCGGCCGATGACCTCCGCCTTGGCGGTCTCGCCGCCGCTGAACGTCACCGATATCTCGCCGCCCGTCCCCGCGGGCTCGACCACGTGGTTGTTGGTGAGGATGTGGCCCTTGCCGTCCAGTACGAAGCCGGTGCCGGTGCCCTGCGCCTCGTCGCCGCTGACGTGCAGGGTCACGACGCCGGGCAGCGAGCTCGCCGCGATCCCGGCGACGCTGTCCTTGGCCCGCACCTTGTCCTGGGAGTCCGCCTGCGGCAGCTCGATGTCCGAGACACCGGCGTTCCGCTCCAGATAGGCGCCGATGGCTCCGCCGATGCCACCGGCCACGAGCGTGATGACGGCGATCCCGACCAGGATGACCCGCCGGGCCCTCTTCTTCTGCTTGGCCTCATCGACAGGAACGGCACCACTCTGCTGAAGGGGCGCGTTCCAGGGGTCGTAAGGCTGCCGGGGAGGGGCGACGGCTGCGGGTTGGGGGTGGTGGGGGTGCGGCTGGGGCTGGGCCTGGGGCTGGGGGGCCGTGTGGGGCTGGGGGGTGCCGTGGGGCGGGGTTCCGTGGGGCGGGGTTCCGCTGTGGTTCGCCGCCGGGAGCTGGGTGCCGTGGGCCGGGGTTGTCGCCGGGTGCTGTACGGGCGGGGCGGGGGCCCAGGGGCCGGGCTCACCATAGGGCGGGGTGCTGTACGGATCGGGGTCGTGCAGGGGTCGGGGGCGGTCGGCGGCGCCCAGGTCGGGGACGCCAGGCTCGGTGGCCGCAACGGAAGTCACGCCGCCCGAAGCCGAGGCGCCCGGCACAGGAGCCGCGGCAGCCGAGGCTGCGGCGTCGGAGCCGGGCGTCGCTCCGGGCGGGGTGGGCTCGGGGGCCGCGCCGAGCGGAGTCGGCTCAGGTCCCGCCCCCGGCGGAGCCGCCGCGGCCAGGGTGAAGTCGCCGGACGTGTCCTCCGCTCGGCCGGTGGTGCCTGTCGACACGTCCCCGGTGGTGCCTATCGCCTCGTCGGGGCCGCCCCGCTCCGGCCCCGCTCCGTCAGGCGCGGACGCCGACCTGGGGCGGCTCCACCACTTCGCCTTCGTGGGCTTGCCCTCGTCCATGCTCTCCCCACACCTGGCCTACGGCGGACGCCGATCACGTGCTCAACTCCGCGCCCGCCACAAGCCTCGGGCAGGCACGGCCCACCGAGGATTCAACCAGGTTCCCGCGCCGAAGCGCAGAGCACGTCAGCGGATCTGCGAAGTGCCCTGCAGTGTGCCCTCGATGGGCGAGGACGCCGAGGTGCGCGCCGGGTCCACCCCGCCGCCCGAAGCCGCGCCCTTTGAAGCCACCCCGCCCAGAGTCGGCACGGTGCCGCCGGGGACTGCGGGAGGGACCGGCCGGATCAACGGGGACATGATCGCCGCGCCGGTCAGCATCGGCGCCGCGAGCTGATGCTGGACGGACCCCGGATCGGGCTGCTGGACATGAGGACCGCGCGCGGGCACTCCGGGCAGCAGAGGCCCGGTGGCCTGTGTCGGCGCGACCGGCGCCGCGAGGACTCCGGGACGCTGGCCCTGCACCGACAGCGGTCCGCTGCCACGGCGCCGGACGGAATCGGGAGCGGTGGCGGCCCCCGCGCCCGGCGAACGCATCGGCGACGCATTGCTGTTGCCGCTGCCCGAACTGTTGGTGCTGCCCGAGCTGTTGGTGCTGCCCGAGCTGTTGCTGGTGCCCGAGCCCGCGCGCGGGTCACCGGGGTCGGCGGGGATGCCTGTCGTGACACCGCCCAGCGCTATCGCGGCCAGCGACACCGCGCCCGCGGCGGCGAAGGCGAACCGCCGCCCGCGCCACAGCGACCGCTCGGCCTCGTGACGGCCCACGTCTCGGCGGTCGACGTCATGGATGCGGAAACCGCGCCCCGAACTCGGCAGCACCGCGGCATGCGCACCCGCGGGGGCATAGCCGAAGGTCTCGGGCCGCACACCGAAGACTCCGCTCGGGGGCAGCCCTGACTCGCTGTCCGAGGTGGCGAAGCCGCCGCTTCCAGGGGGTCTTGGGCCGGAAGGAGGCTCACTGCCACCGCCGGGAAGGCCTTGGAGCCGGGCGAGGAAACTCTCGGAGGGAGGCGGCGGCGCCACCTCGGCGAAGACACTCTTGAGCCGCCGCTGCGCATCGGCCTCGGTCTTGCACTTCGGACAGGTCGCGAGATGAGCGAGAACCCGCTCACGCGCGTCATGGCCCAACTCACCGTCCACCAGGGCGGCGAGTCGGTCCCCCAGATGCTGCTCGGCCAGATGCCGCTCAACAGGATTCGACCGTGATCCACTCACGCGGTCGCGCCCCCTCCTCCCAGCGCCACGGCTCCTGCGAGCGAGCGACGCTCGGCGCGGGCTTCGGGCGACCGGTGCTGAAGGGCCTTGCGCAGCTGCGAGCGGCCACGGTGGATACGGCTGCGGACCGTGCCCAGCTTGACGCCCAGGGTCGCGGCGATCTCCTCGTACGAGAGACCTTCGATGTCGCACAGGACCACTGCCGCGCGGAACTCGGGAGCGAGGGTGTCGAGCGCCTGCTGCACGTCCGCGTCGAAGTGCGTGTCGTTGAAGACCTGCTGCGGCGACGGCTCACGGCTCGGGAGGCGCTCGGCCGCGTCGTCACCGAGGGCGTCGAAACGGATGCGCTGCTTGCGGCGCACCATGTCCAGGAAGAGGTTCGTGGTGATGCGGTGCAGCCAGCCCTCGAACGTGCCGGGGGTGTAGGTCGACAGGGACCGGAAGACACGGACGAAGACCTCTTGCGTGAGGTCCTCGGCGTCGTGCTGATTGCCGGTCAGGCGATACGCCAGGCGATAGACCCGTCCGCTGTGCGTGCTGACGATCTCCTCCCAGGTGGGCGGAGTCCACGCCTGCGAATCCGCATCAGCGGCAAAGGTCGCGGTCTGAGCGGAGCTGGCAGCGTGGAATCGGTCAGCGGTGTCGGTCACGGATTTCGGCTCACCCACCAACCTGAGGAAGCGCTTCAGCGCTCCTCTCCGATTCGCGGACGCAGCCGCACCTCCCCTGTCGGCTCTGGTGGTGTCCAGTGGAGCCCCTACCATAACCACCTCGCCCGTTAGCTCCGGATAAGCGTTTTTACTGGAATTTGGTACGGGCTTCCTGCCAGCTGTCCTGCCTGGTCGAAGGGCCCGCGGCCAGTCTTGATCCATTCGTTACCCCCGGCGTCCGCCTACCCCTACTAAACGCCCGGTCCCATCTGCGGGTTCCCACCCCCAACGGATACAGTCACGGCCAGGCATCCACGGGGACAGGAGAGGGCCATTACCGGCAACCGGCAGACGAGCTGGGCGTTCGCCGACGCCTTTGTCGCCGAGGACGAGGCCACGCGCTGGGCCCGTGACCGGGCCCAGGAGGCAGGGCTGCCCTCGGTGTCTCCCGGTACCGGCGCCGCGCTGCGCATGCTGGCCGCCACGGCGGACGCCAAGGCCGTCGCCGAGATCGGGACGGGCACGGGCGTGTCCGGGCTCCACCTGCTGCACGGGATGCGCCCCGACGGCGTCCTGACCACCGTCGACCCCGAGCCCGACCGCCAGCAGTTCGCCCGTGAGGCCTTCCGCGCCGCCGGTTTCGCCGGCAACCGCGCACGGTTCATCCCCGGCCGCGCACTCGACGTACTGCCCCGCCTCGCGGACGGCGGATACGACCTCGTGTTCTGCGACGGCGACCGCACGGAGTACCTGGACTACCTCGCTGAATCGTTGCGCCTCCTTCGGCCGGGCGGGCTCGTCTGCTTCGAGGGCGCCTTCTCCGACGGCCGGACGGTGGACTCCGGTCCGCAGCCCGCCGAGGTGCTGCGCATCCGCGAGCTCCTGCGGACCGTGCGCGAGAGCCAGGACCTGATGCCGGCGTTGCTCCCGGTGGGCGACGGCCTGCTCTGCGCCGTAAAGCGCTAGCCACCCTGCGGAGGGCGAGCGCATTCACCTGCGGGCCCGTCGTGGCTTGTCTCGCAGTTCCCCGCGCCCCTTCGAACCCCGGACATAGCACTGCCCCGGCTCGTTTGTACGATGCCGGGGCAGTGAAAAAGTGTGGGCGCTTCCGCGTCAGCCGACGACCTTCTTCAGGGCGTCGCCGAGTGCATCGGCCTCGTCCGGAGTCAGTTCGACGACAAGTCGTCCGCCGCCTTCGAGCGGAACGCGCATGACGATGCCCCGCCCCTCCTTGGTCACCTCGAGCGGGCCGTCGCCCGTCCGCGGCTTCATGGCCGCCATGCTCGTTCCCCTTCCTGAAACCAGCTCATCGCAGCCGACAACCCAGGTGTCACCGGCATCGAACACATTGCTTCCAGGCCATTATCCCGCATGGCAGGACCCGATGACCAACATCGGTCTGCATCGCTTGCGCAACGCGCGCCCGCAAAACCACTCAATTCGGCGATGTGGCTGCGATACTTCGCCGCCTCTTACGCCTCCACGGCCGGGAATTCTTTGACGCAGGTCACATATCTCCCCTCATGTCGGAGCCGGATGATCTCCGTCATGCTGGGCTCGGACAAAGATGACCGGCGCAGGACCACTGGAGGGGATTCACCATGGCCGACACCGTGCTCTACGAGGTGAGCGACGGGCTCGCGACCATCACGCTCAACCGCCCCGAGGCGATGAACGCGATGAACACCGAGGCCAAGGTCGCTCTGCGAGAGGCGGTGCAGTCGGCCGAGTCGGACCCCGCGGTCCGTGCCGTACTGCTCACCGCGACCGGGCGCGCCTTCTGTGTGGGGCAGGACCTGAAAGAACACGTCGGTTCCCTCATGGCGGACCGCGAGGCGGGCACCGGGCGGACGATGAGCACGGTGCGCGAGCACTACAACCCCATCCTGAGCGCGCTGACCGGGATGGCCAAGCCGGTCGTCGCTGGGGTCAACGGCGTCGCCGCCGGGGCGGGCCTCGGCTTCGCGCTCGCCGCCGACTACCGGATCGTCGCGGACACCGCGCGCTTCAACACCTCCTTCGCCGGGGTCGCGCTGACCGCCGACTCGGGCGTCTCCTGGACGCTGCAGCGCGTGATCGGGCCCGGCCGCGCGAGCGACCTGCTGCTGTTCCCGCGCAACATCAGCGCGCAGGAGGCGTACGACCTGGGCATCGCCAACAGGGTCGTCCCCGAGGCCGAGTTGGCGGTCGAGGCCCAGAAGCTGGCCCGCACCCTGGCCGAGGGCCCGACCCTCGCCTACGGGGCCCTCAAGGAATCGCTCGCCTACGCGGCGGGCCACACCCTGAAGGAGTCCCTGGCCAAGGAGGAGGAGCTCCAGGCGAAGGCGGGCGCGTCCGAGGACCACGCGATCGCCGTCCAGGCGTTCCTGGACAAGGCGAAGCCCAAGTACCTCGGCCGCTAGGGCCCAGCGGGACTAACTGCCCACGGGGACGCGGATCACGCAGTCCTCCAGGTGGTCGTTCACCAGGCCGCAGGCCTGCATCAGGGCGTATGCCGTCGTGGGGCCGACGAATCGGATGCCGCGCTGCTTCAGGGCCTTGGACAGGGCCGTGGACTCGGGCGTGATCGCCGGTACGTCGGCCAGCGCGGTCGGCGCCTTGCGGGAGACCGGGTCCGGCGCGTGCGACCAGATGAGCTCGTCGAGCTCTCCCTCGGACCAGTCGGCGAGCACGCGCGCGTTGGCGAGGGTCGCATCCACCTTGGCGCGGTTGCGGATGATGCCGGGGTCGGCGAGGAGGCGCTCCCGGTCGGTGTCCGTGAACCGCGCGACCTCGGCGATCTTGAAATCGGCGAAGGCGGCGCGGAAGCCCTCGCGGCGGCGCAGGATGGTGATCCAGGAGAGGCCCGACTGGAAGGCCTCCAGGCAGAGCCGTTCGTACAGGGCGTCGTCCCCGTGGACCGGGCGGCCCCACTCCTCGTCGTGGTACGTCACGTAGTCCTCGGTCGAGAGGCCCCAGGGGCAGCGCAGTCTGCCGTCCGGGCCCGCCACGGCGTCGCCGCTCATCGGCCGTCCTCCTCTTCCGCAGCGTCCTTCGGGGCCGGCTCGTCCTGGAGCGTGGCCGGGGCGTGCGTCTTGAAGAGGCCGGGGCCGCCGACCGCGGTGGCCTGGGCGCCGGCGAGTGCCGCCTCCAGCTCCGCGATGTGGGCGTCGCGCTCGGCCAGTTCGGCGGCGAGGCGGCCGAGGGCGTCGTCCACGTCCGCCATGCGATAGCCCCGCAGAGTCAGCGGGAAGCGCAGTGCTTCGACGTCCGCGCGGCGCAGGGCACGGTCGGGCGGCAGCGGGTCGACGAACCGCTCGGCCGCCACGTCGGGCAGCGCGGCGCGCTCCCCGCCGCCCACCACGGCCAAGGTCACCGCGCCGACCACCACGACGAGGGCGATGACCAGGAACAAGAACAAGACCATCTCTTCGGGCCCCCACGCTCGACTGCCGTGCTGAAACTGTCAGAGTCCGATCGTGCCATGCGCCTGTGACAGTTAAGGTCGCAGGCGGCCGGACCACGGCACCGACGAAGGAGGCTCACAGGGGATGCTCAGGCTTGGCAGGCGTGAATTCGACGCGCACGAGCCGGTGATCATGGCGATCGTGAACCGGACCCCTGACTCCTTCTACGACCAGGGCGCCACGTTCCGCGACGAGCCCGCGCTCGCACGCGTGGAGCAGGCGGTGTCGGAGGGCGCTGCCATCATCGACATCGGTGGGGTCAAGGCCGGTCCGGGCGATGAGGTGACGGCCGAGGAGGAGGCGCGGCGGACGGTCGGTTTCGTCGCCGATGTGCGCAAGCGGTTCCCCGATGTCGTCATCAGCGTTGACACGTGGAGGCACGAGGTCGGCGAGGCGGTCTGCGAGGCCGGCGCCGACCTCCTGAACGACGCGTGGGGCGGGGTCGATCCCCGGCTCGCGGAGGTGGCGGCGCGCTACGGCGCGGGCCTGGTGTGCACGCACGCCGGTGGCGCCGAGCCGCGGACCCGCCCCCATCGGCTGACGTACGAGGACGTCATGGCGGACATCCTCTCGGTCACCCTCGGCCTGGCCGAGCGCGCGGTCGCGCTCGGGGTGCCGCGTGAGTCCGTGATGATCGATCCGGGGCACGACTTCGGGAAGAACACGCGGCATTCGCTGGAGGCGACGCGGCGGCTCGGGGAGATGGTGGAGACCGGCTGGCCCGTGCTTGTGTCCCTGTCCAACAAGGACTTCGTCGGCGAGACGCTCGACAAGCCGGTCAAGGAGCGCGTGGTGGGGACGCTGGCCACGACCGCGGTCTCGGCGTGGCTGGGCGCGCAGGTGTACCGGGTGCACGAGGTCGCGGAGACCCGGCAGGTCCTCGACATGGTCGCCACCATCGCAGGCCACCGGGCCCCGGCCGTGGCTCGGCGGGGGCTGGCGTAGGAGCGGGAACGACCACCGGGCGGGCGGACCGGAAGCCCGCCCGGCCAGGGCCTAGCGGCCGACTTCCTTGGTCACCAGGGTGACCGCCTCGTCCACGTCGTCCGTGATGTGGAAGAGGTGCAGATCGTGCTCCGACGCCTTCCCGCCGGCCACCACCGTGTCGCGCAGCCAGTCGACGAGTCCGCCCCAGTACGCCGAGCCGAAGAGGACGATCGGGAAGCGGGTCACCTTGCGGGTCTGGACGAGGGTGAGGGCCTCGAAGAGCTCGTCCAGGGTGCCGAGGCCGCCGGGCAGGACCACGAAGCCCTGCGCGTACTTCACGAACATGGTCTTCCGTACGAAGAAGTAGCGGAAGTTCACGCCGATGTCGACGTGCTCGTTCAGGCCCTGCTCGAAGGGCAGCTCGATGCCGAGGCCCACGGAGACTCCCCTGGCCTCGCGCGCGCCCCTGTTGGCCGCCTCCATGGCGCCGGGGCCGCCCCCGGTGATCACGGCGAAGCCCGCGTCGACCAGGGCCTTGCCGATGCGGACGCCCGCCTCGTACTCGGGCGAGCCCGGCGGCGTGCGGGCCGAGCCGAAGACGCTGATGGCGCTGGGGAGTTCGGCGAGCGCGCCGAAGCCTTCCACGAACTCCGACTGGATGCGCATGACCCGCCAGGGGTCGGTGTGCACCCACTCCGACTCGCCCTCGGCGCCGGTGTCGAGGAGCCGCTGGTCCGTCGTGCCGGGGGTGATCTGCTCACGCCGCCGCACCACGGGCCCCAGGTGCTGCTCCTCCGGCGGGTCCTGTCCTTCTGGACTACCCATGAACGTCCCCTTCCGCTGACGGTCTTGCTCGACGTGCTGCTTCAGCGTAGGTCTACGGGCGTTACGGGCGACGGATCCTTATGGGAAATCAGGATGTCAGCCAGGCGCTCAGCCGCTTCTCGGCCTCCGGGATCAGCGAGGCCTTCACGCGCTCGTCGATCTTGTGGGCGAGCAGCGGGTTCCCCGGGCTGTAGTTCACGGCGGGCACGCCGAGCGCGCTGAAGCGGGAGACGTCCGTCCAGCCGAACTTGGGCAGCGCCTCGCCGCCGACCGCCGCCATGAAGGCCGTGGCGGCCGGGTGGTCGAGGCCGGGGCGCGCCCCGCCCGTGTGGTCGTCGACGACGAACTCGTCGATCCCGCAGTCGGCGAAGTAGTCGCGCACGAAGGCGAGCGCCTCGTCCTCGGTGCGGTCGGGCGCGTAGCGGAAGTTGACGACGACGGTGCACTCGTCGGGGATGACATTGGTGGCGACGCCGCCCTCGACGCCTACGGCGTTGAGGCCCTCGTGGTACCGCAGGCCGTCGACCACCGGCTTGCGCGGCTCGTACGCGGCGAGCTTGGCCAGGATCGGCGCTGCCTTGTGGATGGCGTTCGAGCCCATCCACGCGCGCGCGGAGTGCGCACGCGTGCCCTTCGTCTTCAGGTGGACGCGCAGCGTGCCCTGGCAGCCGCCCTCGACCTGGTTGTCCGTCGGCTCCAGGAGGATCGCGAAGTCCCCGGCGAGCCAGTCGGGGTGGGCATCGGCGACATGGCCGAGGCCGTTCAGGTGTGCGGCGACCTCTTCGTTGTCGTAGAAGACGAAGGTGAGGTCGCGGTTCGGCTCGGTCACGGTCTGCGCGATGCGCAGCTGGATCGCGACGCCCGACTTCATGTCGCAGGTGCCGCAGCCCCACAGGACGCCGTCCTCGTCGAGGCGGGACGGGACGTTGTCCGCGATCGGGACCGTGTCGATGTGCCCGGCGAGGATCACGCGCTCGGCCCGGCCCAGATTCGTGCGGGCCACCACGTTGTTGCCGTGCCGGTCGACCGTGAGGTGCGGCAGGCGGCGCAGGGCCGTCTCGATCGCGTCAGCGAGGGCTTTCTCCTCGCCGCTCGGCGACGGGAAGTCGACCAGCTGGGCGGTGAGGGCGGCAGCGTCGAGCGTGAGGTCGAGCGAGGCGTCGTGTGAGGTCTGGGCCATGGCTTCGACCCTAACGCCCCTCGGCGCGCGGCCTTGTCGGTGGCCTCCAGTACCTTGGTCGCGTGCCTGAGCCCCCCACCCCCGTCCGGCGCGGCCGCCTCCTTCGTATCGGGGCCGCCGTCGCGGTCCTGCTCGCCCTCGTGGGCTATGTGGTCGTGCAGTACGTCTTCGGGGGCAAGGCCGATCCGCGCTGCCGGGTCGTCTCGGGCAACGGCGACGGCGCGAGTTACGAATTCGGCGCGGAGCAGGCGCAGAACGCGGCGACGGTCGCCGCCGTGGGCACCTCGCGCGGCATGCCGGAGCGCGCGGTCACCATCGCCCTGGCGACGGCCCTCCAGGAGTCGGGTCTGCGCAACATCAGCCATGGCGACCGGGACTCGCTCGGCCTCTTCCAGCAGCGGCCCTCGCAGGGCTGGGGCAACGAGAAGCAGATCATGGACCCGGCGTACTCGGCGGCGCGTTTCTACGCCCATCTCAAGGACGTCCCCGGCTATTCACGGCTGCCCCTGACCGTCGCCGCGCAGCGCGTGCAGCGCAGCGGCTATCCGCAGGCGTACGCGAAGCACGAGCCGGACGCCGCGCTGCTCGCCGCCGCGCTGACGGGCCGCGCGCCCGCCACCCTCACCTGCGAGGGCCGCACGGCCGACGAGCCGGGCGACCCGGCGAAGGTGCGGGCCGCCCTGGTCCGGGACTTCGGCCGCGACGTGGCGCCGGAGGGCGGCAGCGGCGGCACGGTCACCGTGCCGGTGAACGCCACGGCGGGAGGCGCGGAGGGCGGGGCCGGGAAGCGGGGCTGGGAGCTCGCGCACTGGGCGGTCGCCCAGGCGTCCACGCTCGGCATCGAGCGCGTCTCGTACGGCGGCCGGGAGTGGAGCGCCGCGCAGTCCGAGAAGGAATGGCGCAAGCCGGGCAAGGCGTCCGCAACAGACACAGATGGTCAGCGCACCGACGCCGGAACCGGCGCGGGCGAGGTCCGAATTGTCATTGGGCAGTAGTACGGCGAGTCACCCGATCGAGTAACGCTGATCACGCACGGGCGATGCACCGCCCAGACTTTCGCGCGCCGCTTCCCACACCCGCCCGACCCCTTGCGAACACAGGGCATTGACGATTCAGCACCCTCCCACCGGCTGATCCTTTTGCCCGTTTTTATCCACAGCCGATTATGCGATGCATTGCCAATTCTTTACGTTGAGCCACCGCAACCTTCGAGGGCTTCGAGCGGTAGTCACTGCGTCCAAGCGCCGGAGCCCATTCGGCCGGACACACCCACGTTCTCTCCCGTCTGAAGGAGCATCATGTCCCTCCCCCTGACCCGCCGGATCGCCCGCGCCGCGCTGCTCATCGCAGCGGGGGCGGCTCCCGTGGTCGGTGCGGCCGGCTCCGCAAGCGCCGCCGAGCTTCCGGCCACCCCCGACCTGGGCGGTGTGACCGCCGTGGACGGTGCCGGTCTGGGCAACACCGTCGACAGCGCGGCTCAGAACACCACCGGTCTCGCGGGTGAGACCGGCAGCAAGGCCGTGAAGAAGGGCGTCCCGGCCGCGGGCAAGGTCGTCGGATCGGGCGCCAAGACCACCACCCCCGTCGCGCAGAAGGCCGCGGGTGACCTCGCGGGCAGCGCCGGTGACGTGGTCGGCGACACCGCGGGCACGGCCACCGAGGGCGGCCTGCCGACCGACGCCGTCGGCGAGGGCCTGCCGACGGACGCGGTCACCAAGGGCGGACTGCCCACCGACCAGCTGCCGGTCAAGAGCCTGCCGCTCGGCTGACAGCCGCGCACCCGAGAGGGCCCGGAGCCACTGGCTCCGGGCCCTCTTCGCGTCGGCCGCCTCAGACCTCACCCGTCCGTGCCGGCCGCCCGCACGCCTCACCCGTCCCTCTGCGCCTCGACGAGCACCTCGCCCGCCGCCGTACGGAAATACAGCACCGCCCGCCCCGTACGCCGCCTTCGCACGAGGCCCGCGTCCAGCAACACCCTCAGATGGCGGCCCACCGAGCCGAGCCCCTGCCCTGTCAGCGTCACCAGCTGCGAGGTGCTCATCGGCGTCGCGAGGAGCACGAGGACGCCCGCCCGCGCGGGACCCAGGAGCCTGCCGAGCGGCTCGGGCACCGCCGTCGCCCGGTCCGCGTCCGCGAGCACCCCCGAGCACGGGTACACCACCGCGTAACGGTCCGCCGCGTCCCACGACACCCAGCCCTGCCGGGGCGTCACCGGCACGAAGAGGAGGCGCGCCCCGGAGGTCTCGCGCGGCGGGTGCTCGTGGGTGTTGATCTGGAGCCTGCTCTCCCCCAGCCAGCGCATCCCCGGCCGCATGCCGTTCAGCGCCTCGGCCCAGCCGCCCTGGCTCAACTGGGCGGTGCGCGCCACGACATCGGCCTCGATGACCGTACGGACACGGGGCCACCTCGGCAGCACCGTCCGCGTCCACACCCACTCCAGGAGGTCGGCGAGCAGCTCCGGCAGTCCGGGGCGCAGGAGTGCCGGGGGAAGCGGGCCGCCGTAGGACACCGTCAGGTGGGCGCGTGCGGTCGCGTCGGAGGTGTCGCGGATCCGCGCCAGCTCCTCGGCGAAGGAGGCGTCACCCTCGCCCGTGGGCGTCGGCGTGAGGAAGTCCGCGATCCAGCGGGTCCGCTCGCCGAGAGCGGCCCGCACCAGCGCCGCGAGGCCGGGCTCGGCGGCCAGTCGCTCGCGGTAGGCCGCCAGATGGGCGTCGAGCCAGCCTCGCTCCCCCGGGTGCGTGGCCGTGCGCCGCTCCAGGGAGAAGAGGCTCGCGGTCGCCTCGGCCAGCGGCGAGACGACGAAGCGGCTGCCCGCGAGGGTGTCCGCGTTGACCTGCCACCAGCCCATGCCACCGCCCCGCCCCCGCGCACCTTTCGCCACCGCGCGAAACATTAACTCCCGTGCGCGAAGCCCCCGAAGACTCCCCCGCATGCGCACCTACCGCGAGCTCTTCCGCACCCCGGAGTTCACCCCGTTCTTCCTGACCGCCTCTTTCCTGGCGGCGGCCCAGACGGTGAGCGGCCTGGCCCTCGGCACGCTGATCTACGACAGGACCGGCTCGCCGCTGCTCTCCTCGCTCGGCATGTTCGGCCCCGCACTCGCCCAGGTCGTGGGCGCCGCCTGTCTGCTGTCGGCGGCCGACCGGCTGCCGCCGCGCGGCGCCATGGCGGGCCTCGCGCTGTTCTTCGCCCTGGCCACCGCGGCCCAGGCCGTCCCCGGCCTGCCGCTGTGGGCCGCCTTCGCACTGCTCCTGGTGCTCGGGAGCCTGGCCGCGCTCGGCGGTGGCGTGCGCTACGGGCTGCTCAACGAGATCCTCTCCAGGGAGGGTTACCTCCTCGGCCGCTCAGTGATCAACATGTCGAACGGCACCATGCAGATCTGCGGCTACGCGCTCGGCGGGGCCCTGGTCGCGGTGTTCTCGCCGCGCGGCACGCTGCTCGCCGGCGCCGCGCTCTATCTGGCCGCCGCGGTCGCCGCGCGCCTCGGTCTCACCCGCAGGGCGCCGCGCACCGGCGGACGCCCCTCGATCGGCGCGACCTGGCGCACGAACGCGGTGCTGTGGGCGTCCGGGCCGCGCCGCTCGGTCTATCTCGCGCTGTGGGTGCCCAACGGCCTGATCGTGGGCTGCGAGTCGCTCTACGTGCCGTTCGACCCCGGACACGCGGGGCTCCTGTTCGCCTTCGCCGCGTTCGGGATGCTCGCGGGGGACGTGCTGGCCGGGCGGTTCCTGTCGCGCCGGTGGCGGGAGCGGCTCGGGGCGCCGCTGCGGCTGCTGCTCGCCGTGCCGTATCTCGTCTTCGCGCTGCGGCCGGAGCTGCCCCTCGCGCTCGCGGCGGTGACGCTCGCCTCGGTCGGGTTCTCGGCGAGCCTGCTGCTTCAGGAGCAGCTGATGGCCCTGACGCCGGACGAGCTGAGCGGGCACGCCCTTGGCCTGCACACCTCCGGGATGCTCACGATGCAGGGCGTGGGCGCCGCGCTCGCGGGCGCGATCGCCCAGCTGACGTCGGCTCCGGCCGCCATGGCCGTGCTTGCCATGGCGTCCGTCGCCGTCACGCTCGCCCTCGCGCCAGGCCTGCGGTCAGCGGCTCAGGCGAGCCGCTCGACCGCCGCGGCCACGCGCTCGTCCGATGCCGTGAGCGCCACGCGTACGAAGCGGTCGCCCGCAGGGCCGTAGAAGTCGCCGGGCGCCACGAGGATGCCGAGCCGCGCGAGGTGTCCGACGGTGTCCCAGCAGGACTCGTCGCGGGTCGCCCAGAGGTAGAGGCTCGCCTCGCTGTGCTCGATACGGAAGCCGTGCTTCAGCAGGGCGTCGCGCAGGGCGGTGCGGCGGGCCGCGTACCGCTCGCGCTGTTCGTGGACGTGCTGGTCGTCCCCGAGCGCGGCGACGACCGCCGCCTGCGTCGGCGCCGACGTCATCATGCCGCCGTGCTTGCGGATCTGCAGCAGGGCGCCGAGTACGTCCGCGTCACCGGCGACGAACGCCGCGCGGTAGCCCGCGAGGTTCGACCGCTTGGAGAGCGAGTGGACGGCGACGATCCCCTCGTACGAACCACCGCACACGTCCGGGTGGAGGACCGAGACCGGCTCCGCCTCCCAGCCGAGCTCCAGGTAGCACTCGTCGCTCACGAGCAGTACGCCGTGCTCGCGCGCCCAGGCCACGGTGCGGATCAGCTCGTCCTTGGACAGGACACGGCCGGTGGGGTTGGAGGGTGAGTTGAGCCAGAGCAGTTCGAGGTTCGTCGGGTCGAGGTCTGTCGGGTCGTCGTACGCGACGTACTCCGCGCGGGCCAGGCGCGCGCCCACCTCGTACGTCGGGTAGGCCAGGCGCGGGTAGGCGACGACGTCGCCCGGGCCCAGGCCCAGCTGCGTCGGGAGCCAGGCCACCAGTTCCTTGGAGCCCACGATCGGGAGCACGTTCCGGTGCGTGACGTCGCGCGCGCCGAGGCGCCGCTCGCACCAGACCGTGATCGCGTCGCGCAGCTCGGGCGTGCCCCAGACCGTCGGGTAGCCCGGCGAGTCCGCCGCCGCGATCAGCGCTTTCTGGATCAGCTCCGGGACCGGGTCGACCGGGGTACCCACCGACAGGTCGACGATGCCGCCGGGGTGGGCGGCCGCCGTGGCCTTGTACGGCTCGAGCTTGTCCCAGGGGAAGGTGGGAAGGCGATCGGAGACTACGGACACGTGCTGACTCCCGTACTGCGTGTACGTACTGCGTGTATGGAATGCGTGCAGGGAAAATGCCTCGGTCCCGTACGGCGACTTGTGCCGTACGGGACCGGGGCGGCGCTTCAAGCTGCCGTTACTGGTTCTGCGGCGGCAATGCGGCGATGAAGGCGTGGTCGCGCTCGATCAGGCCGAGCTTGCTGGCACCACCGGGCGATCCGAGCTCGTCGAAGAACTCGACGTTCGCCTTGTAGTAGTCCTTCCACTCTTCCGGAGTGTCGTCTTCGTAGAAGATCGCCTCGACCGGGCAGACCGGTTCACAGGCTCCACAGTCGACGCATTCGTCCGGGTGGATATACAAGGACCGGGAGCCCTCGTAAATGCAGTCGACCGGGCACTCCTCGATGCACGCCTTGTCCTTGACGTCGACACAAGGCTGCGCGATGACGTAGGTCACGCTGTCGTTCCTCCTCGATACGGGCGTTGGCGGGCCGTCCTCAGGCTCCGCTCGCCTGGCGCGCGGGAGCGCGGCGTCGTCGATGCCCGCCTCTAGTATCTCCGTTCCCGGGCATGATCCGAACAGGAGGGGCGTACAGAGCTGTGGAATTCACTGCGGGCGGACGGCTCGAGGTCCGAATTACCCCTGCTGACGTGGGTAAACGGGTATCGATCAGGCGCCTCGACGACGGGTCGAGGACGGGCGGTAAGTTCACTGACACGGTGGGTGTTCTCACATCGTGGAACGACGGTGTGGTACTGATCACACGCCGTGACGGTGAGCGTGTCCGGATCGCGGAGAGTGCCCTGGTGGCCGGCAAGGTCGTCCCCGCGGCCCCGGCCCGCAGGCGCGGCCCCGCCGCCTCCTACGCGGAGCTGGCACGCGTGTCCGCGCGCGCCTGGCAGCCCGTCGAGAGCGAACCGCTCGGCGAGTGGGAGCTGCGGGCGGCGGCCGGATTCACCCGGCGGGCCAACTCGGTACTCCCGATGGGCGATCCGGGACGGCCGCTGGACGAGGCCCTCGCGTACGTACGCCAGTGGTACGAGGAGCGGGAGCTGCCCGCGTACATCCAGACCGCGACCGGGGCCGAAGGCACCCAGGAGCTGCTCTGCGCGGAGCTGGAGGAGCGGGGCTGGGAGCGCGAGGTGAGCGCCGAGCTCCACATCGGCGCTCTCGCGCCCCTCGGCGACCTGGACGTGCCCGGAGCAGGGGCGGAACAGGTGCGGCTCTCGCGGTCCTTCGACGAGGCGTGGCTGCGGCGGTACAAGCGGTTCGGGGTCCCCGGACCGCATGTGCTCAAGGTGCTGGCGGGCGGCCCCTCGGTGTGGTTCGCTTCCGTGCCCGGGGCCTCTCCTGACGCGGGGCCCGCGGCGATCGGGCGGTGCGTCGTGGACGGGCGCTGGGCGGGATTCATGGCGGTCGAGGTGGATCCGGGGCACCGCAGGCAAGGACTGGCGACAGCGGTGATGGCCGCGCTGTCCCGGCAGGCGCTCGCCGAAGGCGCTTCGGCGGCCTGGCTGCAGGTCGAGGACGACAACGAGGGTGCGCGGGCGCTGTACGGCGGTCTTGGCTTCGCCGCGCACCACACGTACCACCACTATCGATACCCGTCGGCTCGGTAGCTTCTACCGGTCGGCTCGGTAAGTAAGGCACGAGGCACGCATGCACGAGGAGTCAAGGACCTGGCCTCAGCGGCGGTTCGCGGAGGAGGCCAGGTCCGAGCGGCCCGACCTGTCCCTGCTGTGCCTCCTGGTGAGCGCGGAGGCGGATCCGGAGCTCGGCGACGACGACATCGACGCGGCGCAGGTCGAGCTCGACCGGCTCGCCGGGCAGCTCCCCTACCGCCCCGGCGGGGCGCGGGAGTGGGCGGCGGCGCTCGCCGAACTCCTGGGCGCGCGCTGCGGGTTCATGGGGACACCGGCCGACTACCAGCGTCTGGAGTCCTCCCTCCTCCACGAGGTGCTCGAGCGCCGCCGCGGCCTGCCGATCCTGCTCTCAGTGGTGTGGATCGAGGTGGCACGCCGGGCGGGCGCCCCCGTCTACGGCGTCGCGCTGCCCGGCCACTTCGTGGTCGGCTTCGGCGCCCGCGAGGAGCAGGTGCTCGTCGACCCGTTCGCCGGCGGGCGCCTCCTCACGGGCGCGGACGCGGAGCTGCTCGTCGCCGGGTCGTCGGGCGGCACGGTGTCCGCCTCGATGCTGACGCCCGCCGATCCGCTGAACATCGTGCTGCGCATCCTCAACAACATCCGCGCGTGGGCGGCGGCCCGCCCCGAGCGCTCGGACGTCGCGCTCTGGGCGGTCGAGCTCTCCCTGCTGCTGCCCGCCCACCCGGCACGACTGCGCTACGAAAGGGCCCAACTCCTCGTCCAGCGCGGGGACTTCCTCGCGGGCGCGGCGGAGCTGGAGGAGTACGCCGACGTGGTGACGGCGGTGGAGCCGACCACCGCGGACCGGGTGCGGGACCAGGCGCGGGCCGCGCGGGCCATGCTCAACTGACTCGGCCGACGGCTCGCGCGCGGGCGTAGCGCCCCGGTGCGATGCCCACCACCCGCTTGAAGTGCCGGGTGAGGTGCGACTGGTCGTAGAAACCGGCGGCGGTCGCCACCTCGCCCGGCGGCTGCCCCGCCAGGAGGAGACGGCGGGCGCGGTCGACACGGCGGGACATCACGTACTGGTGCGGTGCGATGCCGAAGGCCCCGCTGAAAGCACGTACGAGATGGGTGGGGTGGGCGTGGACCAGGCGTGCGGCCTCCTCCAGTGTCACGCCTTCGAGCAGCCGCTCGTCGAGCAGGTCGCGCAGGTCCCTGGCGACGCCTCGGCCGGTGTCGCCAGGGGTGTCGGTGGCGCCCGGGGTGCCGGCGGTGATCCTGGGGCGCAGGTGCCCGCGCAGCCGCTCGCCGATCAGGGCCAGGCGGCTCTCCCCCTCCAGCTCGTCGCCCCGGCGGGCAAGGGCCGCGTGCAGCAGGCCCACGCGCTTGCGCAGGACGGGGTCGATCAGGTCGGGGCCGTCCACCGCGGGGCCGATGAAGCTCGCGTCCAGCTGCGTCATGTCCAGGTACAGGACGCGCTTGCGGAAGCCGTCGGGGGTGGCGGGCGAGCCGTTGTGCGGGACCTGGGGCGGGAGCAGGGAGACGGTGTCCCCCGGTGTGCCGTGAACGCGCCGGTCCAGGTCGTAGCGGACGGCTCCGTCGTCCACGATCAGCAGGGTCCACGCGTCGTGGACGTGCATCGGGTACGCGTGCTCGGTGAAGTGGGCGTGGAAGACCTCCACGACACCCGCGACCGGCGGGCGCCATGCGGATATCTCCTGCCGGGCCACCATGCAAAGAACGTACAAGACGCGGCGGCGCTCGACTCGGCAGTCTCGAAGCATGAGAACCACCGCTGAGACAGACATCGCCGGGACGGAGTCCGCCGGGGTCACGGGCGAGGCACCCGTCCGCTTCGACACGAAGATCGCCGTCCTGCTCCGTGACGACCTGGAACCCTGGCAGCGCCTGAACGTGACCGCGTTCCTCGTCAGCGGGCTCGGCACGGCGGCTCCCGAGGTGATCGGCGAACCGTACGAGGACGCCGACGGGACCCCCTACCTGCCGATGTTCCGCCAGCCCGTCCTGGTCTTCGAGGGGTCGAAGGAGACGCTGACCACCGCGCACGGACGTGTGCTGTCCCGTTCCCTGCCGCGGGCGGTGTTCACGTCCGACCTGTTCGCCACCGGCAACGACCGGGACAACCGGGCCGCGGTGCGAGCCGTGCCTTCGGATCAGCTCGACCTGGTGGGGATCCTCGTCCACGGCCCGCGCAACGCGGTCGACAAGGTCCTCAAAGGGGCCCGGATGCACCGTTGACCGACGGGGGCAGCGGCGCGGGCAGAGATCGGAGCGCTATCGATCGGCCCGGCAGGGCACGAAGCTCCTATGCACCCCCAATCCCCGGAGCGGCGACGCCTCTTCGCCGATCAGGCACGGTCCGCGCGGCCCGATCTCGCGCTGCTGTGCCTGCTGATCGGCGCGGAGGCGGACCCTGATCTCGACGACGCGGGCATGCGCACGACGCGGCGCATCCTCGACCGCCTTGCCGACCAGCTGACCGAACGGCTGCCCGACAAGGCCGACGGCCCCCGGTCCTGGGCCATCGCGCTGGCCGAACTGCTCGGCACGCGCTACGGATTCAAGGGCAGGCCCGGCGACTACCAGCACCTTCGGTCAGCGCTGCTGCACGAGGTGCTCCGGCGGCGCAGAGGCCTGCCGATCCTGCTTTCGGTGGTGTGGATCGAGGTCGCACGCCGGGCGGGCGTACCCGTCCACGGGGTGGCCCTGCCCGGCCACTTCGTGGTCGGCTTCGGCGCGCGCGACGAGCAGGTCCTGGCCAATCCGTTCGCGGGCGGGCACGTACTGTCGCCCATGGACGCGGAGTTGCTCGTGGCGGGGGCCACGGGTGCGCCGCTCGTGCCGTCGATGCTGAGCCCCGCGGGGCCGCTCGACATCGTCCTGCGCGTCCTCAACAACATCCGCGCGTGGGCGGCGGCCCGCCCCGAGCGCTCGGACGTCGCGCTCTGGGCGGTCGAACTCTCCCTGCTGCTTCCGGCGCACTCCGACCGGCTGCACTACGACCGCGCCCAACTCCTGGTCCAGTGCGGCGACTTCATGGCGGGCGCCGCCGAACTGGAGACGTACGCCGATGCCCTTGCCACCACCGACGAGGAGGCGGCGGTGCGGCTGCGCCAAGAGGCACACGGGGCGCGGGCGATGCTGAACTGACGCCCTGAGCAGGACAGTTCAGAGCCAGCCCTTGTCCCGGGCGACCTTCACCGCCTCGGCGCGGTTGCGCACGGCCAGCTTCTGGATCGCCGTCGAGAGGTAGTTGCGGACCGTGCCCGGGGAGAGGTGCAGGGCCGTGGCCAGCTCGGCGTTGGTGGCGCCGTCGGCCGCCGCGCGCAGGACCTCGCGCTCGCGGTCGGTCAGCGGGTTGGCGCCACCGGCGAGCGCGGCCGCCGCGAGCGTGGGGTCGATGACGCGCTCCCCCGCGAGGACCTTGCGGACGGCCTCGGCTAGCTGGGCCGCGGGCGCGTCCTTGACCAGGAAGGCGTCGGCGCCGGCCTCCATGGCGCTGCGGAGATAGCCGGGGCGGCCGAAGGTGGTGAGCACCACGATCTTCAACTCGGGGAGCTCCGCGTGGAGTTCGGCCGCGGCCTCGATGCCCGTGCGGCCGGGCATCTCGATGTCGAGGAGCGCCACGTCCACCGCGTGTTCGCGTGCCGCCGCGAGCACCTCGTCGCCGCGGGCCACCTGAGCGACGACCTCGATGTCCGGCTCCAGGCCGAGCAGCGCGGCGAGGGCCTCGCGGACCATCGACTGGTCCTCGGCGAGGAGCACCCTGACGGTGCCCTTCGCACTGTTCGTACTCATGCGGAAGATCCTAGGGCGGAGGCGCCGGGCGCCGGTTCCGTGCCCCGGTCCAGCGGCACCCTGGCGGTGAGCCTGAACCCCCTGCGGGCGCCGGGCCCCGCGTCGAGGACGCCGCCGACCGCCTCCACACGCTCGGCCAGGCCCGTCAGGCCGTTGCCCCGGACCGTGGAGGAACCGCCCCTGCCGTCGTCCTCCACGGACAGCTCGACCATCGGCCCGTCGAGGGTGTGCCGCGACATGAACGCCACCGTGCAGCGGCGCGCACCGCTGTGCCGCACGACGTTCGTCACCGCCTCGCGCAGCGCCCAGGCCAGGGCCGTCTCCCCCTCTTCGCCGGGCAGGGCGGCGGGCGCCTGAAGCGGTACGTCGGCCTCGACACCGGCGGCCGTGAGCGCCGTGCGCGCGCCCGCGAGCTCACCGTCGAGGGTGCGCCTGCGGTAGCCGGAGACCGCCTCGCGCACGTCCACCAGGGCCTGGCGGCTGACCTGCTCGATGTCCGCCACCTGCTGGGCGGCCTTGTCGGGGTGGGCCGGGAGCATCCGCCCGGCGAGCTCGCTCTTCAGCGTGATGAGGGAGAGCGAGTGGCCGAGGAGGTCGTGCAGATCACGGGCGAGCCGCAGCCGTTCCTCGTTCGCGGCCAGTTGGGCGACGGTGGCCCGTGCCTGGCGCAGCTGGATCGTCGTACGCACCAGCTCGCGCACCCCTGTCATCGCGAAGCCGACCAGGAGCGTGAGGACGGCGAGACTGCCGAGCAGGTCCCCGATGCTGTCGGTGCGCAGGCCGACGGCGATCATCACGCCGGTGACCGCCGGAATGACCCACATCGCGTACCGCATCGGCAGCACGGCCCCGGCGGACACGGCCACGTACACGAAGAGTCCGAGCCAGGCCGTGCCGAAGGCGAACGAGAGGACGACCGCGAGCGTGAGCAGCGTTCCGAACGACACGTGCACCACACGCCAGTCGAGCACCCTGGAGGTGTAACGGAAGACCAGGGTCAGATAGCAGCACACGAAGGCGGCGAGGCCCAGCCAGCCGAGCGCCGTGGCCACGCCACCGTGCTCCGCGCCCACCAGGTCCTCCACGGGGCCGGCCAGGAAGACCAGCCAGATGCCGATCCAGAGCCCTTTGGTCAGCAGCTGGCGGCGGCCCGCCACCGGGTGGCCGAAGCCGTCCAGCGGGTGGGCCCGCTCACCGCGGTCGGAGGGGTGGGCCCGCTCGGAGTGGTCTGTGTCGCTCACGCCTTCGATGTGTCCTTCCGGTACAGCCATGCCGCGCCGCCCGCGAAGAGGACGAAGTACCCGATGAGGAGCACGATGTCCTTCGCGTGCGGGGCGTCGCCCAGTTCGATGGCCTGTCCGAGGGCAGCGTACGCATGGGTCGGCAGCCAGGACGCGACGTCGCTCAGCCACTGCGAAAAGGTCGCCGTGGGCATCCACAGGCCGCCGAGGACGGAGAGCCCGAAGTACACGATCATCGTGATCGGGCGGACCGCGTCGCCGGTGGCGAGATAGCCGATGGCCACGCCGAGCGCGGCGAAGCAGAGGCTGCCCGCCCAGATCGCGCCGGTCAGGGCCAGCCACTGCCAGGCCTCCAGGCGTACGTCCTTGACTACCGCGGCGACCACGAACACCACGACGATCGACGGCAGGCTGACCACGGCGGCGCTCGCGGTCTTCGCGATGACGTAGCCGCGCCCCGGCAGGCTCGTCAGGCGCAGCTGGCGTACCCAGCCGCTCTCGCGCTCCTTGGCGATGCGCTCGCTGTTGCCCATGAGGACGGCGGTGAGGGCGCCGAACGACGCCATCGACACCATGAAGAAGGCGGGGAGCGCGAGCCCCGTGTCGCCGACCATGTCCGTGCCGCTCTGGCCGCCCGCGATGATCAGGAAGAGCATCGACGGATAGATGACCGAGAAGAAGAGGAACTTCTTGTTGCGCAGGGCGCGGATGATCTCCAGCTTGATCAGCATGTCGTGGCCTCCTTCTTGGCCTCCTCCGCCGCGGTGATCGCCACGAAGGCCTGCTCAAGGCCGAGCCCCGCGACCTCAAGGTTGCGAGGGTAAAGACCGAGCCCGTAGAGCGCGTGCACGGTGGCGTCGGCGTCCGTCGACTGGAGCCGTACGGTGTGGCCTGACACGTCGACGGCGGTGAGGAACGGCAGGACGCGCAGCTTCTCCGCGAGCGCGGCGTCCAGCTCGGGGAGGTCGAAGGCGACCCTCCGCGCCCCCGCCTTCGCCTTGATCTCGGCGGCCGTGCCGTCAGCGAGGAGACGGCCTCGGTGCAGGACGAGGACCCGGTCCGCGATCGCGTCGGCCTCCTCCAGGTAGTGCGTGGCGAACAGGACCGTGCGGCCCTGTTCGGCCTGCTCGCGCATGGTCGCCCAGAAGGCCTGGCGCACGGTGACGTCCATGCCGGTGGTCGGCTCGTCCAGGACGATCAGGTCGTTCGCTCCGGCGGTCGCGAGGGCGAAGCGGACGCGCTGTTCCTGACCGCCGGAGAGCTTGTCGACCTTCCGGTCGGCGAGCTGGGTGAGGCCCGCGGCGGCCAGCACGTCGTCCGCGCGGTACGGCCTGGGGTGCAGATCGCAGGCGAGCCGCACCAGCTCGCGGACGGTGACCTCCGCCATCAGGCCGCCGCTCTGCAGCATCGCGCCGACACGGCCCGCGGTGATCGCCTCGCGCGGGCTCGTGCCGAAGACCCGCACGGTGCCGCTGTCCGCGTGCCGCAGGCCGAGCAGCAGGTCGAGCGTGGAGGACTTGCCGGCGCCGTTCGGTCCGAGGAGGGCGACCGTCTCGCCGGGGTGGAGTTCGAGCGTGAGGTCGTCGACGGCGCGTACGTCCCCATAGCTCTTGGTCACCTGGTCGAAGCTCACTGCTTTCATGTGATCCATCGTCGCCAAGGGGCGGCGGGCGGCGGCAGTGTCGTGTGTGCCGAGTCCGGGATGACAGATGTCATGCGGAAGGCCGGACGATTCACTTCCGTGAGCCGTCCGGCCTCCGTCGTTCTGTACGTACGGACAATCAGCTGGCGTTCGTCTCGATCACACCGATCCGCTCCGCAGGCGTCTTGCCGATCAGCGCCTTGTTCATCGCGGCGGCCACGTCCGTCGGCTGGACCGGCGTCTTGTCGCCGTTGCCGCGCTGGATCAGGACGCCGTCGAAGACGTTGCCGTACAGCTTCTTGAGCTCGGCGGTGTTGTAGTGCACCTGCAGCGTGCCGTTGTCGAGCACCTTCGTCTCGAGCACCTTCGGCAGGGACTTCGCCGGGCCGAACGGGATCGAGGCGTTGCCCGCCTTGATCGTGACGTTGGCGGACATGGCGGGCTTCGCGAAGCGCGTCATGAACTTGTCGACCTCGGCGTTCGGGACGGTCGGCTTGCGGGTCGTGACGGGCACCTCGACGGTGCCGGCGCTGCCGGTCTCGACCTGCTTCTTGTACGCCTCCGAGACGGCCGTCGTCGACGCGGCGACGTCAATGCCCTTGCCCGCCTTGCCGTACACGGGGACGGCCTTGCCGGGCACGAACTTGACCGTGCCCTCCTTGGCCGATCCCGAGCCGCCCGCGGCGCGCTCCAGGGCGGCCGCCAGCTTCTCCTCGTCCACGGGCATGACCGGCTCGGCGACGCGCGCGCCGCCGAAGAGCGATCCGATCACCGATACGGGGTTGTAGTCGCTGCCGGCGGCCTCGCGGACGGTCGCCTGGCTGTCCAGGGTCAGGCCCGCCTGGTCAGGCTTGAGCGTGACCGTCTCGCCGTCGACCGACAGCTTCAGGGGCTTGGCGACGTCCTCGCCGATCGCCGCGTCGAGCTTCTTCACGGCCTCGTCGCGCGTGCCGCCGCCGATGTCGACGCCGAGCACGGTGGTGCCCTTCGGTACGTCGGCGTGGTTCATCAGAAGACCGGCGCCGTAAGCACCGCAGGCCACGACGACCACGGCGACGGCCACCAGAACGAGCTTGTTGCGCCCCTTCTTCTTGGCCGGGGCCGCGGCGACGGGCACGTTCGGCTGCACCGGCTCGGGCAGCTTGGGCGGGGTGTGCGGCACGGGTCCGTCACCCTGCGGGCCCGCGGCGAACGGCGAGTTCTGCGCGGGCGGCACGACGGGGATGCCGCTGGTCAGGGTGTCGCCGGAGACATTGGCTCCGGGAGAGGGCGCGCTCGGGCCGCCGGGGATGGAGCCGGGGCCGCCGCGTACCGGGCCGCCGTTGGGGCCCTGGACGGGGCCCGCCTTCTGCGGCGTGAGGATGGCGGTGTCGTCGCCCATCGCGGGCACGCCTGTGCCTGCGCCTGAACGAGGGCCCGGATTGGCCGGGTTGGGGCGGGCGCCCGGGTTGGGGCGATTGCCGGGGTTGCCCGGACCGCCCTGGTTCGGCGGAGCCAACGGGTTCGCCCGGCCTGCCGGGTTGGCCTGGTTCGCCGGGTCGGACGGATCGGCGGGCTTCGGCGCCAGCGGGCCTTCACCGGTCATCGGTCCGCTGGTGGGCCCCGACGGGCCACGGCCGCCATCACCCGCGCCGCCTCCGGAGAAGTACGGCAGGTCCCCGCGCTGCGGGTCGCCGCCCTGCGGCGCACCCGTGCCGAGCGGTCCCGACGCCACGGCGCCGGACACGTCGAAGGAGCCCGTACCGGAGCCGTTGCCGCTGCCGTTGCTCCCCGAACCGGCGGGCCCGGACGCACTCTTGCGCGGCGCGAACCAGTCGCTCGTCTTCTCCTCGGCCGGAGCGGAAGCGGACGACGACCCGGCGGAGGAAGATCCGGCGGGCGCGGAGCCCGAAGCGGGCATCCCGGCGGAACCGGGACCGCCCGCGCCGTTCGCGGACCCCGCGGCCCCCGGACGCCCCGCGCCGTCCCCGGCGTCGGAGCCGTTGGCCCCGCGACCCGGGCCCGCGTCCAGCGGACGCGAGGCACCCGCGTCGCTGTCCGTGACGGGCGTGCGCATGACGACCGGTGGGATGGGCCGCGACCCGGGGATGTTGATCCGGATACGCGTCGTCAGCGTGGTCTCGGTCTTGGGATCGTCGGGCCGCTCATCGGCGGCCTGCCGCTGCGCGCCGTCCACGGCGCCGTCCGACGCGGCACCCTGCGCGGGGGAGCCGTACGGCGGCGTCCCCGAGGGGTAAGCGGCTCCACCGCGCCCCTGGGGCCCGGAGGACGAACTGTCAGTTTCACGACTCAAGGCAGGTTCTCCCGGTTGGCTCCGCCGCCCGTGCTCCCCGCGCGGAGGGGAATTTCCCCCGGCCGGAGGCTGGGGGAGGCTCGGCGGCGCGCACCACCATACTGGCCGCCGTCGGCACTCATCCTGTGACCGCCGTCAAACCCGTGCGGGACGCGGCCTGAAGCGGTACGTCACTTGCCAAGTCGGGCGGCGGGCCCGCCTGGTTGCGGCCGCTGGCCGAGGGTGGCACACATCACAGCTACCGCCATCCCGCCGAGCAGGAAGGCGTACGAGCCGAGTCCCGCGCCGAAGAGGAAGTCCCCCTCGGGCCGGCTGGCCGTGAGCAGCATGACGGAGACGAGCCAGCCCGCCGCGGGCGCCACCGCCCCCGCTCTGCCGCCAAGGGCGAGCACCCCTCCGTAGAAGAGCCCGGCGGCCCCGAGGAGCGCGAGCAGCAACCCGCCCGGGAACCAGCCCCCTTGGACGAGCGCGCCGGCCGTGCCGACGACCGCGCCAAGCACGAAGAGGCCTCCGTAGGCGGCGAAACGGCCGAGGTTCAGCGGCTGAGCGAGGGCGCTGCCGCCCGGTGGGGAGGCAGCGGACGACGCGCCAGGAGCCGACGATGACGTAGCACGCGAACGAGTACTCACAGCGTCGTCACCCCGTCGCGTCCGGCGTCTTCGAGCCCCGCGAACAGATCCGTCTCACGCTCACCCTCCACCGCACCGGCCTTTCCTCGCACCAACTCGTAGTACTCCACATCAAAGATCGGCTGCGCGAGTCCGTTCGACAGGACGAAGAGCGGACCCTGCACCTCGATCTGCGTGGCGTGCGCGCGCATCGCCGCCGCCTTCGCCTGCGCGAAGGCGGTCCCGTCGATCTCCGCCGTGATCCGTCCGTCGTCCGTCACACCGGGGACGTCCGCGGCCACGCCGGGGGTCGTGAACGGTGAGTGCCGCAAAGCGCCCTCCATCCAGCGGAACCGCTCTTCGACGACGGAGCGCGGCGCGCGGTTCCAGTAGATCTTGCCGATGGTGTGCGGTTCGCCGAGATCCGCGCGGAAGGCGCCCTCGGCCGCGAGGTCAGCGGCGCGCATCGCGACCCGGTGGGCCTGGATGTGGTCGGGGTGGCCGTACCCGCCGTCCGGGTCGTAGGTCACGAGCACCTGGGGCCGCACCTCGCGGATCACCTCGACGAGGTGCGCGGCGGCGTCGTCGAGATCGGCGGACCAGAAGGCGCCCGCGCGGTGGTTCTGCTCGGTGCCCATCATCCCGGAGTCGCGGTAGCGGCCGGTGCCGCCGAGGAACCGGTGGTCGGTGACGCCCAGCTCCTTCATCGCGGCGGCCAGCTCGCCGATGCGCTGCGGGCCGAGCGCGTCCTCGCGGTCGGGCGCGAGATGGGCGAGGCCGGGCGGGATGACCTCGCCCTCCTCGCCCAGCGTGCAGGTCACCAACGTGACATGGACGCCGTCGGCCACGTACTTGGCCATCGTCGCGCCGTTGTTGATCGACTCGTCGTCGGGGTGCGCGTGCACGAGCAGCAGACGCCGGGCGGGCAGTTCCGTCATGGGACCACCCTACGAGCACCCCGCGCAGTGATCAGAACGTGATGCGGCTGGATCCGAAATGGACCAGAAATGGACCAGAAATGGATCAGAACTTGATGTCGCCGATCATCCCCGCCACGTTCGTCGTCAGCTCGTTGATCGTCGGGGCGATGGAGGAACTCGCCAGATAGAAGCCGAGCAACACACAGACGATCATGTGGCCCGTCTTCAATCCTGACTTCTTGACCAGCAAGAAGACAATGATCGCCAGCAGCACCACCGCCGAAATCGAGAGTGCCACGGCGGCTCACCTCCAAGTCCCAGACCCTGCACCAGTGCGGACGCCAGCAGGTTCATACCCACTAAGCGCTACGGATCATAACTATCCGTGGGTCCGCATGACTCGGAGCACGGCAGCACAAGGGGGCGCATGCCCCATAGGCTCGGAGGATGACCACCGAGACGCCCGGAACCACCGGGCCCGCCGAGAGTCACGCGCAGCGGCTCTCCTTCCCCCGCCTGCACGCCCGCACGCAACGCTTCACTCTCGGTGCGCCCCGCGCGTTCACGGTGGCGCCGGACGGGTCCCGCGTCGCCTTCCTGCGCTCGTCGTCCGGCACTGACCGGGCGAACCAACTCTGGGTCCTCGACCTGGAGGACGGCGCTGCAGAGCGGATCGCGGCCGACCCCGATGCCCTGTTGAACGGCGCGGTCGAGCGGCTCTCCACCGAGGAGCGAGCCCGCCGCGAGCGCAGCCGCGAGGGCGGCGCCGGCATCGTGGGCTACGCGACGGACGCGGCGGTGGAACTCGCCGCGTTCGCGCTCTCCGGACGGCTCTTCGCCGCGGAGCTCCGTGTGGGCACGGCCCGCGAACTGCCCACCCCCGCACCGGTGATCGACCCGCGCCCCTCGCCCGACGGCCGCCACATCGCGTACGTCGCCGGGGGCGCCCTGCGGGTGACGGGCGCCGACGGGGAAGGCGACCGTGCCCTTGCGGCGCCGGAGCCGGACTCCGTCGAGAAGGAGACCGTGACGTACGGCCTCGCGGAGTTCATCGCGGCCGAGGAGATGCAGCGTTCGCGCGGCTTCTGGTGGTCGCCGGCGTCGGACCGGTTGCTCGTCGCACGCGCCGACGACGCCCCGGTGCGGCGCTGGTGGATCGCCGACCCCGCGCACCCGGAGACGGAGCCCGCGCGGGTCGCGTACCCGGCGGCGGGCACGGCCAACGCGGACGTACGCCTCTTCGTCGTGACCCTGGACGGCGCGCGCACCGAGGTGATGTGGGACCGCGCCCGCTACCCGTATCTGGCGCGGGTGCACTGGTCCTCGGCCGGGGCGCCGCTGCTCCTCGTCCAGTCCAGGGACCAGCTCAGCCAGCTCTACCTGGCGGTGGACCCGGACGACGGCTCGACGCGCATGGTGCACGCGGAGGAGGACCCGCAGTGGCTCGAACTCTTCCCCGGCGCCCCGTCCTGGTCCCCCAGCGGGCGTCTCGTGCGGATCGTGGACGAGGGCGGCGCGCGGGTCCTCGCGGTGGGTGAACGCCCGCTGACGGGGCCGCAGTTGCACGTCCGCGCGGTGCTCGACATTGCGGACGACGACGTACTGATCTCGGCGTCGGCGGGTGCGGCGGCCGCGGCCCCGGAGACGGGCGAGGTGCACGTCTACCGGGTCAACGAACTGGGCGTGGAGCGCGTGTCCACCGAACCCGGGGTGCACTCGGCGGTGCGCTCCGGCGGCCTCACGGTCCTCGTCTCGGCCACCCTTGACCAGCCGGGCTCCCGCGTCCAGGTACTGCGCGACGGTAAGCAGGTGGCGACCGTCGCCTCATACGCGCGGCATCCGGAGCTCACGCCGCGCGTGACGCTGACCGAGGGGGGCGCACGCAAGATCCCGTGCGCCGTCCTGCTCCCCACGGACTACGAGGAGGGTTCGGGCCCCCTGCCCGTCCTCCTCGATCCGTACGGCGGTCCGCACGGCCAGCGGGTCCTCGCCGCCCACAACCCGTACCTCACGTCCCAGTGGTTCGCCGACCAGGGCTTCGCCGTGATCGTCGCGGACGGGCGTGGTACTCCGGGCCGCTCCCCCGCCTGGGAGAAGGCGATCCGCCGTGACTTCACGCTCACCCTGGACGACCAGGTGGACGCGCTGCAGGGCCTCGCCGCGTCCTTCCCCCTCGACCTGAACCGGGTCGCCATCCGGGGCTGGTCCTACGGCGGTTACCTCGCGGGGCTCGCGGTCCTTCGCCGCCCCGATGTGTTCCACGCGGGGGTGGCGGGGGCGCCTGTGACGGACTGGCAGCTGTACGACACGCACTACACGGAGCGGTACCTGGGGAACCCCGGGGAGGATCCGGCGCCGTACGCCCTGAGTTCCCTCGTCACGGAGGAGGGGCTCGTGGCGCCGGAGAACCCGTCGCGGCCGCTGATGATCGTGCACGGTCTCGCGGACGACAACGTGGTGGTGGCGCATGCCTTGCGGCTGTCGTCGGCGCTGCTCGCCGCGGGGCGGCCCCACGAAGTCCTTCCGCTCTCCGGGGTCACGCACATGACTCCGCAGGAGCAGGTGGCGGAGAACTTGCTGTTGCTCCAAGTCGACTTCCTGAAGCGCTCGTTGGGCCTGCCCTAGCGCAGGCGACCGGCCGGGGCGACATGGCTTGCCCCGGCCGGTCTACGGCACCCGCACGGCCGTACGAGGCTCAGCCTGCCGCGGGCGTATATCGCTGGCGCGACGGCGCGATTGCCCGCGTGTAAAGCACGAACAGGCTTCATCCCCAACCCCACCCCTTCCCGAAAACCCGCTCTGGCGCGGGGGCCTTGTGCGCCGTCGATCACCGGCTCCGCCGAGTTCGTCCTCAAACGCCGGACGGGCTGAAAATTCAGCCGCGGGGCAATCGGGTGGGTGGGCGGGAAATCCAGCCCCTCCGGCGTTTGAGGAGCGGGGTCTGGGGCGGAGCCCCAGTTTCCCCTACGGCACGACCTGCTTCTCCTCTGCGAAATGGCAGGCGGAGTCATGCGCCGCGGGCCCCGGCACATCACGGAACTCGGCCGGAACGGCCAGCAGCGGCACCTCCAACGCGCACCGCTCCCGCGCCTTCCAGCACCGCGTGCGAAACCGGCACCCCGACGGTGGGTTCGCCGGGGACGGCACGTCCCCGCTCAAGATGATCCGCTCCCGATGCTCCCGCGCCTCGGGATCAGGCACCGGCACAGCCGACAGCAGCGCCTGCGTGTACGGATGCGTCGGATGCTCGTAGATCTCGTCCTCGGAGCCGATCTCGACGATCCGCCCCAGATACATCACGCCCACCCGATCCGAGATGTGCCGCACGATCGACAGGTCGTGGGCGATGAACACGTACGACAGATCGAAGTCGTTCTGGAGTTGGTCCAGGAGGTTCACCACCTGCGCCTGGACCGACACATCCAGCGCCGACACCGGCTCGTCCGCCACGATGATCTCGGGCCGCAGCGCCAACCCCCTTGCGATCCCGATCCGTTGACGCTGACCTCCGGAGAACTGGTGCGGATAGCGGTTGATGTACTCGGGGTTCAGCCCGACCACATCGAGCAGCTCCTGCACCTTCTGCCGCCGCGAGCCCTTCGGCGCGACCTCGGGATGGATCTCGTACGGCTCCCCGATGATGTCGCCGACCGTCATACGCGGGTTGAGCGAGGTGTAGGGGTCCTGGAAGACCATCTGGATGTTGCGGCGCACGGCCTTCAGCGCGCGCCCGGACAGCTTGCTGATGTCCTCGCCCTTGTAGCGGATCTCGCCCGCCGTCGGCCGCTCCAGGTTCACCAGCATCTTCGCGACCGTCGACTTGCCGCAGCCCGACTCCCCCACGATGCCGAGCGTTTCGCCCTGGCCGAGGTCGAAGTCGACGCCGTCGACGGCCTTGACCGCGCCGATCTGCTTGCGGATGACGATGCCCTGGGTGAGCGGATAGTGCTTGACCAGACCCCGCACCTGGAGGATCGGCTCGCCCTCGGCCGCCACCCGCTGCTTGCTGACGTGCTCACCATGAGGCATGGAGCGTCTCCTTCCAGAAGTGGCAGGCGCTCCGGCGGTCGGCGGCCAGACCCTCGTACGCCACGTCGTAGAGCGGCGGCACATCGGTCCTGCAGACGTCCTGTGCCATCGGGCAGCGGGGGTTGAAGGCGCAGCCCGGCGGGATGTTCATGAGGTTGGGCGGCAGGCCCTTGATCGCGTAGAGCTCCTGACCCTTCTGGTCGAGCCGGGGGATGGATTCCAGAAGACCGCGTGTGTACGGGTGCGCGGGGGCCTTGTAGATCTCGTGGACGGGGGCCTTCTCGACGATGCGGCCCGCGTACATGACGGCGATGTTGTCGGCGACGTCCGCCACGACGCCCAGGTCGTGCGTGATGAGGATCAGGCCCATGTGGAGCTCGCGCTGGAGCTCGGCGAGGAGGTCCATCACCTGGGCCTGGACGGTCACGTCCAGGGCGGTGGTCGGTTCGTCGGCGATGATCAGCGAGGGTTCGAGCGCCATCGCCATGGCGATCATGATGCGCTGGCGCATGCCGCCGCTGAACTGGTGCGGATACTGCCCGACGCGCTCCTTCGCGGCCGGGATGCGCACCCGGTCCATCAGCTCGACCGCCTTGGCCTTGGCGTCCTTGCGGGACATCCCCTGGTGGACGACGTACATCTCGCCGAGCTGCTGGCCGACGCTGACCACGGGGTTGAGCGACGACAGGGCGTCCTGGAAGATCATCGCCATTCCGGCGCCGCGGGTCTTGCGCCGCTCCTCCTCCTTGAGCTTGAGGAGGTCCTGGCCCTTGAAGAGGATCTCTCCCCCGGTGATCTTTCCCGGCGGCATGTCGAGGATGCCCATGATCGCCTGGGCCGTGACCGACTTGCCGGAGCCGGACTCGCCGAGCACGGCCAGCGTCTCGCCCTCGCTGACGGTGTAGTCGACGCCGTTGACGGCCTTGGCGACGCCGTCTCTCGTCCTGAACTCCACATGCAGATCGCGCACTTCGAGCAACATGGGCGGCTACCTCAGCTTGGGGTCGAGGGCGTCGCGCACCGCGTCGCCGAGCATGATGAACGCGAGCACGGTGATCGCAAGGGCTCCGGCGGGCCAGAGCAGCATGTGCGGGGCGTTGCGGATGTACTGGGAGGCGGCCGAGATGTCGATGCCCCAGCTCACGGTCGGCGGCTTCAGACCCACGCCGAGGTACGAGAGCGTCGCCTCCAGAGCGATGTACGTGCCGAGGGCGATGGTGGCGACGACGATCACCGGGGCGACGGCGTTCGGCGCGATGTGCCGAAGCAGCATCCGCGAGTTGGATGCGCCGAGGGCCCGCGCCGCCTGGACGTAGTCGTTCTGCTTGGCGGTGATGACGGATCCGCGGGCGATGCGCGAGAGCTGCGGCCAGCCGAGCAGGACCATGAAGCCGATCACCGGCCAGACGGTGTTGCTGGTGACGACCGACAGGAGCACCAGGCCGCCGAGCACGACGGGGATGGCGAAGAAGACGTCGGTGATCCGGGAGAGGATCGCGTCCCAGAACCCGCCGAAGAACCCCGCGAGCCCGCCGAGCACGCTGCCCAGGATCGCGACACCGAGCGTGGCGCAGACGCCGACGGTGACCGATGCGCGGGCCCCGTACACGGTCCGCGTGTAGACGTCGCAGCCCTGGCCGTCGAAGCCGAAGGGGTGGCCGGCCGTGGAGCTCTTCTGGGCGTTGGCGAGGTCGCAGTCGAGCGGGTTGCCGGAGGCGATCGCGGACGGCCAGAGGGAGATGAAGACGAGGAAGACAATGATGAGGCCCGAGATGATGAAGACCGGGTTGCGCCGCAGCTCGCGCCATGCGTCGGACCACAGGCTGCGGGCGGGGGCCGACGGACCGGTACCGCCGGGGCCCCCGGTGGCCTTCTCCAGCGTCGAGCCCTCGGTCGCCGCGAGGTCCATCGCGCCGCCCGCGCCGGTCGGGGCGATGGCTCCGTCTGGCTCTCGGGGTTCAGGCATAACGGATCCTCGGGTCGAGTACGGCGTACAACAGGTCGACGATCAGGTTGGCCACCAGGAAGACCAGGACGAGGACGGTCACGAAGCCGACGACGGTCTGGGTGCTCTGGCGGAGAATCCCCTGGTAGAGCTGGAAGCCGACGCCGTGGATGTTGAAGATCCGCTCGGTGACGATCGCGCCGCCCATCAGCGCGCCGATGTCCGTGCCGATGAAGGTGACCACCGGGATGAGCGAATTGCGCAGCAGGTGCCGGGTGATGACGCGGCGTCTGGGCAGCCCCTTCGCGATGGCCGTACGGACGTAGTCGGCGCGGCGGTTCTCCGCGATGGAGGTCCGGGTGAGCCGGGTGACGTACGCCAGGGAGACCGAGGCGAGCACGAGCCCCGGCACGATGAGTTCGTTGACGGGCGCCTCCGACGAGACGGAGGGCTTCATCACGCCCCATTCGACGCCGAGGAGGAGCTGGAGCAGCAGGCCGGTGACGAAGGTGGGGATGGCGATGACGACGAGCGTCAGGAGCAGGACGACGGTGTCGACGGGCCGCCCGCGCCGCAGTCCGGTCACCACACCCAGCGAGATGCCGATGACGATCTCGAAGACGATCGCGACGAGCGTCAGGCGGATCGTGAGCGGGAAGGCGGTCGACATCAGTTCGGTGACCTTCTGCCCGTTGAACGCGGTGCCGAAGTCGCCGGTGAAGACATTGCCCATGTAGGTCGCGTACTGCTGCCACACGGGCTTATCGAGGCCGAACTCCTTCTTCAGCTGGGCGGCCGTCGCGGGGTCGCACTTTCGGTCCCCGCAGAGGCCCGCGACGGGGTCGCCCATCACGTTCACCATCAGGAAGATCAGCAGCGTGGCGCCGAAGAAGACCGGGATCATCTGCAGCAGACGCCGGATCACATAACGTCCCATGAAGGGCTCCGGAAGTAACGGGAGCGGTCATCCGGCGCGCATCACCGCGTCGGATGACCGCTCCCTGGCTTCAGCTGACCTTGATCTCGTTGTAGACCGGGACGCTGAACTGGTTCAGGGCCACGTCGGAGATCCTGTCCGAGTAACCGGCGCTGCCGTTCTGGTACCAGAGGGGAATGACCGCCATCTGCTCGGCGAGCACCTTTTCGGCGTCCTGGAAGGTGGAGACGGCCTTGGCGGTGTCGGTCTCGGCGTTGGCCTTGTCGACGAGTTCGTCGAATTTCTTGTCGGACCACTTTCCGTCGTTGGACGGGGCGTCCGTGTAGTACAGCGGCTGCAGGAAGTTCTGGATGAGCGGGTAGTCCATCTGCCAGCCCGCGCGCCAGGCGCCGTCCAGCTTCTGCTGGGAGGCCTTGCTGCGGAAGTCGGCGAAGGTGCCGACCGGGCTTCCGACGCAGGACTTGTCGTTTCCGAGGGCCTTGTTGATGGAGTTGCAGACGGCGTCGACCCATTCCTTGTGCGAGCCGGTGTCCGCGTTGTACGTGATCTTCAGCGTGCCGCCGGGGATGCCGCCGCCGTCCGAGATCAGCTTCTTGGCCTGGCCGGCGTCGTACTTGCAGGCGTCACCGCACAGCCCTTCCTTGTACCCCCCGGCCTCGCCGAGCACCGGGGACGTCCAGTCGGTGGCGGGGGTGCGGGTCTTCTGGAAGATGGTGTCGGTGATCTGATCGCGGTTGATCGCCATGGAGAGTCCCTGGCGGACCTTCTCCATTCCGGACTTCGACCACTTGCTGTCGTAGAAGGGGAAGGCGAGCGTCTGGATGATGCCTGCGGGGGTGTTGATGTAGCGGTCACCCAGATCGCTCTTCGCGTTCTTGAGCTGCGAGGCGGGAACGTCGTCGACGAGGTCCAGATTGCCCGCCATCAGGTCCGTGTAGGCGGTGTTGTTGTCGGTGTAGACCTTGAGATCCACACCGCCGTTCTGCGCCTTGTCCGCACCGCTGTACCCGTCCCATTTCCGCAGGGACATCTTGGACCCCTTGGCGTACGAGTCCACGGTGTACGGGCCGTTGCCGACCGGTTTGGCGAGCCATGCGTCGTGGTCGTCGTAGAAAGCCTTGGGCAGCGGAGCGAACGCCGGATAGCCGAGGGTCTTGGGCCAGGTGGAGAACTTCTGCGTGAGCTTGACGGTGAAGGTGGTGTCGTCGACGACCTTCAGTCCGGAGAGCGTTTCTGCACTGGCGTCACCCTTCTCCGGGTGGACCTTGTCATAACCCTCGATATAGCCGAAGAAGTAGGCGTTCTTCTGGTTGTTCTTCAGATGGGCGCCGTAATTCCAGGCGTCCACGAAGGACTTCGCGGTGACCTTCTCGCCGTTGCTGAACTTCCAGCCGTCCTTGATCTTCACGGTGAAGCTCTGCGAGTCCTTGGTGTCGATCTTCTCGGCGACCATGTTCTTGGCCTCGCCGGTCTTCGGGTCGTAGCGCACGAGACCCCGGAAGAGCATGTCGAGCACCTTGCCGCCCTGCACCTCATTGGTGTTGGCAGGCTCCAGCGGATTCTGCGGATCACCCCAGGAGGAACCCACGATCCCGGAGCCGTCGCCGCCACCGCCGTTGCCCCCGCCTCCGCCGCAGGCGGTCGCCGCGAGCGCGACGGTCACCGCACATGCGGCCCACTTGGCGTGCGTGGCTCCACGCATGGAGAGCCTCCCTTTCAGGCCTGAGTCTCACTTAGGCCCAAATACACCCCAATGCGTGGTGCTGCGCATCTTTATGGCCGCTTTCCGGGGCTAGTAGGACTGGGGAAACCCTCGTATGCCGCCACAGGGAGATCCGACAGGCGGGGAGGCAACTCGACTCCTCGCTACCCTCGAAGCATGGACTACGCGAAGATGCGCGCGATCGCCGAGGAGCTCGGAACCTATGCCGAGCGCCTTGAGGGCACTTGGAACGTAGAGATCGGACCTTCAGGTCCGATACTGGCCATGATGTGCCCCTCGAAGCGCCACGAGGGCACGGTCCATCGCATCTGCCAGCAGCTGAACAAGCAGCTCCTTGTCACCCACCCCGGCTACATCTGCGCGAACGGCCCGGAGATCGAGCACCCCGCGATCGGCCGCATGCGCCGCCCCGACGCCCTCGTGATCCCCGAGGCCGTGCTCGACGAGGAGGGCATCGCCGTCGACGCCACGCAGGTGCTGGCCGTCATCGAGATCGTTTCCCCGTCCAACCCGAACAACGACTACGGCGAGAAGCTGACCGAGTATCCCGCCATGGGCATCGACCGCTACATGATCGTCGACCCCCGGACCGGCACGATCGAGGTGCACTCCGAGCCGTGCGCGGGGCGGTACGGGAACAAGGAGCCGTACATCTTCGGCGACAAAGTGCCGTTCGGACCCTGGACGGTTGAGACCGTCGCGTTCCGGCGCTACGGAAAGCCGGGGGACCTCGACGGCTGAGGAGCCCGGTTTCCCGGCCCGCCCCGTCAGTCCCGCCCCTCCGCCTCCACCTCCACCACGGACACCCAGTCACGCCAGCGCTCGACGCTGACGCGCAGCCGCGAGGAGGACTCGGTGGTACCGGACCAGTAGGGGTCAGCCCCCTCCGCGTGCTCCCGCAGACCGCATTGGGTCAGTGCGTCGCGCAGGCGGGACACCTCGTCCGCCGCGACGGATTCGCTGTCGTACTCGGTGACCCGCTGCCTGGCGTTGGCGCCCTTGTCGCTGTAGTACTCCGTGCCGTACTGGACCTGGCTCGGAGCCTTCCGCCCGACGTCCGAGCCCGGGCAGCTGTCGTCCCGGCCCACCTTCGGCAGGGGCAGGTCCACCATCACCTCCTCCTCCATGCTCTTCCAGTGCCACTTCGTGGCCTGCGGCATCAGCTCCGGCGACAGCAGGCGCACCACACCGCCCACCTTGAAGGGGTTCTTCGTCGGCGTGGCCGCGGGCCGCACCTCTGTGCCGTCGCCGCCCCCTCCCCCGGAGGCCACGCCCCACGTCACCGCCCCCGCCACCACCACCGCGAAAGCCGCTCCCCCGGCGACCCGCCTTCGCACGGTCCGCCTCTCACCCCGCGCCCGCAGCTCCGCCCCGCTCGGCATCCGTACCGTGACGTCGTCCAGCAGCTCTTCGACTTCAGCCATGGTGGGCCGCCCCTTCCGCGGTGAAAGCAGTCGTGTCGGTCAGGCGCTCCCCCAGCGCCTTGCGGGCCCGGCTCAGCCGGGTGCGGACCGCCCCGTTGGACGCCCCCGTCTCCCGGGCGACCTGTTCCACGGGGAGGTCGAGCAGATGGTGCAGCACCACCACCTGGCGTTGCTGCGCGGGCAGTTGGCGCAGGGCGGCGAGCAACGCCACCCGGTCCGCGGAGAGTTCCGGCACGTCCGGCGCGGCACCGTGCCTGAGCTGCGCCCGCAGCCGGTTCCGCGTCCGGCGCCAGGTACTGATCGCCAGGCGGGACGCCACCGTGCGCACCCACGGCAACGGATCCCCCTCCCGCGTCAGCCGCTCCCACCGCTGCCACGCCCGCACATACGCCTCCTGCACCGCGTCCTCCGCCTCGGCCAGATCGCCTGTCATCGCATAGACCGCGGCGACCAGCCTCTTGGCAGTGGCGGCGTAGAACGCGTCGAACTCCGATGAGTGGTCTGGGGAGTCGTCGTTCATCCGTCCGTCCCATGGTTCGGCTGCTGTCTCTGTCATAGACACGCCTGACAGCGCCCGCATGTTACGTACGAAAATGGGGGCGCCCGGAACCGTGAAGTTCCGGGCGCCCCCATCACCTGCAGAGGGAGAAACGGCTCACGCCGCGTGGACCACGTCCTTCTCCTCAGCGAAGTGACACGCCGACTCGTGTGCCGCCGGGGTGTCCTGGCCCGCGAAACGCTGCGGGATCGCGAGCAGCGGGGTCTCCTCCGCGCACTTCGCCTCCGCCTTCCAGCAGCGGGTGCGGAAGCGGCAGCCCGATGGCGGGTTCGCGGGGGACGGGACGTCACCGGTGAGGATGATCCGCTCGCGGCCCTCGCGTGCCTCCGGGTCGGGCACCGGCACGGCGGAGAGCAGCGCCTGCGTGTACGGGTGCGTCGGGTGCTCGTAGATCTGCTCGTCCGAGCCGATCTCCGCCATCTTGCCGAGGTACATCACGCCCACGCGGTCCGAGATGTGCCGGACGATCGACAGGTCGTGCGCGATGAAGAGGTAGGAGAGGTTGAACTCGTCCTGGAGCTTCTCCATCAGGTTGATGACCTGGGCCTGGACGGAGACGTCCAGGGCCGAGACCGGCTCGTCGCAGATGATGATCTCGGGGTTCAGGGCCAGGCCTCGGGCGATGCCGATGCGCTGGCGCTGACCGCCCGAGAACTGGTGCGGGTAGCGGTTGATGTACTCGGGGTTCAGGCCCACCACGTCCAGGAGGTCCTGGACCTTCTGGCGGCGCGAACCCTTCGGAGCCACCTCGGGGTGGATCTCGAAGGGCTCCCCGATGATGTCGCCCACCGTCATACGGGGGTTGAGTGACGTGTACGGGTCCTGGAACACCATCTGGATGTTGCGGCGGACCGCCTTCAGGGCGCGCCCCGAAAGCTTGGTGATGTCCTGGCCCTTGTAGAAGACCTCGCCGGCCGTGGCGCGCTCCAGCGTCATCAGGAGCTTGGCGACCGTGGACTTGCCACAGCCGGACTCGCCCACGATGCCAAGGGTCTCGCCCTGGTAGAGGTCGAAGGAGATGCCGTCGACCGCCTTGACCGCACCGATCTGCCTCTTGATCAGGATTCCCTGTGTGAGCGGGAAGTGCTTGACCAGGTTGCGGACCTGGAGGATCGGCTCGCCGCGCTCCACCGGTGCCTCGATGGCCGCGACGGCCTCCTCGGCGCTGGACGCGTCGACCGTTTCCACGTCGGAGACGCTCGGGGTCGTGTCCTGAGGCTCGTCATTCTTCTTGAGCTCAGCCATGGATCGTCTCCTTCCAGAAGTGGCACGCGCTGCCGCGACCCGGCAGCTCCCCGCCGTCCTGCTCCGACACCTGCACCAGGGCCGGGACGTCCGTACGGCAGATGTCCTGCGCCTTGGGGCAGCGCGGGTTGAAGGCGCAACCGGACGGAATGTGGAGCAGGTTGGGCGGCAGGCCCTTGATCGCGTAAAGCTCCTGGCCCTTCTGGTCGAGCCGGGGAATCGACTCGAGCAGACCGCGCGTGTACGGGTGCGCGGGGCGCTTGTAGAGTTCGTGGACCGGGGCCGTCTCGACGATCCGGCCCGCGTACATGACCGCGATCTTGTCCGCGACGTCGGCGACCACGCCGAGGTCGTGGGTGATCAGGATCAGGCCCATGTTGTACTCGCGCTGAAGGTCGGCCAGCAGGTCCATGACCTGCGCCTGGACGGTGACATCGAGCGCCGTCGTCGGCTCGTCCGCGATGATCAGATCCGGCTCCAGGGCGAGCGCCATCGCGATCATGATGCGCTGGCGCATACCGCCCGAGAACTGGTGCGGGTAGTCGTTCACCCGCTCCTTGGCCGCCGGGATCTTCACCCGGTCCATCAGATCGATGGCCTTGGCCTTGGCCTGCTTGCGGCCGAGCCCGTCGTGCACCCGGAACATCTCGCCGAGCTGATAGCCCACCGAGAGCACGGGGTTGAGCGACGACAGGGCGTCCTGGAAGATCATCGCGATCTTGCGACCACGGATCTTCCTGCGCTCCTCGTTGGACATCTTCAGCATGTCCTGCCCGCGGAAGAGGATCTCTCCCTGCGGGATCTTGCCGGGCGGCATGTCGAGGATGCCCATGATGGCCTGGGCCGTCACGGACTTGCCGGAGCCCGACTCACCGAGGACGGCGAGCGTCTCGCCCGCGTCCACGCTGTAGTTGACGCCGTTGACGGCCTTGACCTCACCCTCGCGAGTGTGGAACTCGACGTGCAGGTCCTTGACGTCAAGCAGCCTGCCGCCCTTTTCCTCGCCCGAGCGGGGGGCGGGAACCGAGTCTTCCTTGATGTCGATGCTGGTCATTTACGCCTCCCTCAGCGCAGCTTCGGGTCGAGGGCTTCGCGTACGGCGTCACCCATCATGATGAACGCCAGCACCGTGATACTCAGCATTCCTGCCGGGAAGAACAGCGTGTGCGGGTTGTTCCGGATGTCCTGCGTCGCGTCGGAGATGTCGCCGCCCCAGGAGATGGCGCCGTCACCGATGCCGAGGCCCAGGTACGACAGCGTCGACTCGGCCACGATGTACGTGCCGAGCGAGATGGTCGCCACGACGATCACCGGAGCCAGCGCGTTCGGCAGGATGTGGCGGAACAGGATCCGCTTCGTCCCGGCACCGAGCGCGCGCGCCGCCACCACATAGTCGGCGTGCTTGGTCGTGATGACCGCGCCGCGCATCACGCGGGCGATCTGCGTCCAGCCCAGGAAGGCAAGCGCGCCCATGACCACCCACACCGTGCGGTTGGTGAAGGCGTTCAGGACGACCATGGCGCCGAGCAGGAACGGGATGCCGAAGAACACGTCGGTGAGCCGGGAGATGAGGCTGTCCCAGAAGCCGCCGAAGTAGCCCGCGAGCATGCCGCACAGGCCGCCGAAGAAGGTGACGAGGATCGTCACGCCGACGCCGACGAGGATCGAGTTGCGCGCTCCGAAGACGACGCGGGCGTAGATGCTGCGGCCCACCCTGTCGTAGCCGAACCAGCTCTCCTGGAAGAACTTGCTGAGTTCGGGCTTGCCCAGGAAGTGGTTCACCTGGTCGCCGGACTCGGGATTCGTGCTGGTGAACAGGCCGGGGAAGACGGCCACCACCAGCAGGATCGCGATCAGGACCGCGGAGATCACGAAGAGCGGATTGCTGCGCAGCTCGCGCCACGCGTCGTTCCACAGGCTTCGCGGCTTTCCCGGTGCGGGACCGGCCGCGATCGCATCCGTGGGAGCGGAGGGCGCCACGGTCTTCTCGTCCGTGGCCGTGGTCTTGGTGAGGTCAGGCATAACGGATCCTCGGGTCCAGGACCGCGTAAAGCAGGTCGACGATCAGGCTGGCTGCGAGGTACACGAGCACCAGGACGGTGACTACACCGACGATGACCGCGCCCTCACGGCGGGCGAGAGCCTGGAAGAGGAGATTGCCGACGCCCGTCACGTTGAAGATGCCCTCGGTGATGACCGCGCCACCCATCAGGGTGCCGACGTCCGTGCCGAGGTAAGTCACCACGGGGATCAGCGAGTTGCGCAGCAGATGCCGGGTGATGATGCGCTGCCGGGGCAGGCCCTTGGCCACCGCCGTGCGCATGTAGTCCGCCTGCCGGTTCTCGGCGATCGAGGTGCGCGTCAGTCTCGCCACATAGGCGAGGCCCACCATGCCGAGCACGATCGCCGGCACCAGCAGCTGGCCCATGTTCTCGGAGTCCTGAACCGTGGGCGTGATCCAGCCCAGTTCATTGCCGAAGAACAGCTGGCACAGCAGACCGACCACGAAGATCGGTACGGAGATCACCAGGAGCGTGAAGAGCGTGACCGTGTTGTCGACGAACCGGCCGCGCCTGATGCCGGCAAGGACACCCAGGGTGATGCCGACGATGAGCTCGAACGTCCAGGCCATGGAGGCCAGTCGCATCGAGACCGGGAACGCCTGGGTGATCTCGTCCAGGACCGGCCGGTTACCGGCGATGGTCTTGCCGAAGTCTCCCTGCAGCAGGCCGCCCATATAGTGCAGATACTGCTGCCACAGCGGCAGATCCAGACCACGGTCGTGGCGAATCTGCGCCACCTGTGCCGGGTCCGGCGGCTTGTCGCCCCACAGCGCCCGTACGGGGTCGCCGGGGAGCACGTTGACCATGATGAAGATCAACAGGGTTGTCCCGATGAAAACCGGGATCATCTGGAGCAGTCGCCGCGCGACATAACGCCCCATTGGTGCCTCCGTCCAATCCGGAGCCGCCCGAAGCGACGCCCGGGATCGCCGGGCGTCGCTTCGGGAACTGGCCTCCGACGCCTACTTCTTGAAGACCTCGATGTCGGTGAGGATCGGGTCACCGGCCTGGTCAAACTGCACGTGCTTGACGTTCTTCGAGTAGGCGGAGAGCGTCTTGTTGTACCAGAGCGGAATGCCCGGGAAGGTGTTGACGAGCTGCTTCTCAGCCTCGTTGTACAGCTCCGCGGACTCGTCGATCGTCTTGGCCGCGTCGGCCTTCTTGGTCAGCTCGTCGAACTTCTTGTCCGAGAAGCCGCCCTTGTTGCCGTCGACGCCCGTGCCGTAGAGGTCGGCGAGGAAGTTGCCGTTGAACGGGTAGTCGAGCACCCAGCCCGACCGGTACATCGCCTTGACCTGCTTCTTGTCCCGAATCTCGGTGTCGGCCTGGAAGTCGGTCGTCGGGTCGCCGGTGCACTTCACGCCGGTCGACTTGGTGATGCTGTTGCACACCGCCGTGACCCAGCCCTTGTGCGGCTGGTCGGCGTTGTACTGGATGGTGATCTTGTTGCCCGGGATGCCGCCGCCGTCCTTGACGAACTGCTTGGCCTTCTTCGGGTTGAACTTGCAGAACTCACCACAGGCGCCGGCCTTGTAGCCCTTGACGCCCTTGGCGACCCAGCCGGAGGCGGACTCACGCGTACCGGCGAAGGTGGTCTTCGCGATGGTGTCGCGGTCGATGGCCATCGACAGACCCTGGATGACCTTCACGTCGACGTCCTTGAACGCCTTGCTGTAGAAGGCCGGGTTGACCGTGTTGATCGCCGAGAAGTCCTGCTCGATGGCGCGGTCGCCGAAGTCCTGCTTGAAGTTGGCGAGCTCGCTGTCCGGGATCAGCGGCATCGTGTCGACGTTGTCCGAGCGCAGGTCGTTGTACGCGGCCTGCGGCGTCGTGTACGCCTTGAAGTCGATGCCGCCGTTCTTCGGCTTCTTCTCACCCTTGTAGCCGGACCAGGCGGTGACCTTGATCGACTTCTTGTGGTCCCAGCTCTTCAGCTTGTAGGGACCGTTGCCGACCGGCTTCTCGCCGTACGTCTTCGGGTCCTTCAGGGCAGCCGAGGGCATGGGGTAGAACGGCGCGTAGACGAGCTTGTACGCGTAGTACGGGATGCCCGAGTTCAGCGTGATGGTGAAGGTGTTGTCGTCGACGACCTTCAGACCGGACATGGTCTTGCCGGTGCCCTTCCCCTTCTCGGGGTGGACCTTGTCGTAACCGACGATGTCGCGGTACCAGCCGCTGTTCTGCTGGCCGTTGGCGGGGTTCGCCGCGAAGTTCCAGGCGTCCACGTACGACTTGGCCGTGACGGCCTCGCCGTTGTGGAACTTCCAGCCCGGCTTGAGCTTGACGGTCCACACCTTGTTGTCCTTGTCGGGGGTGACCGACTCGGCGTTCTCGTAGGTGATGTTCCCCTGCTTGTCGTAGTTGACAAGCCCCGTGAAGAGGGAGTTGATGACGACGCTGCCGTACGCCTCCATGGTGTTGGCGGGCTGCAAGGCGTTCTGCGGCTCACCGTTGGCGTAACTGACGATCCCCTTGGGGTCGACCTTGCCGCTGTTGCCGCCGCTGTCGCTGCCGCCGCCGCAGGCCGTTGCCGTCAGCGCCACGACACCCGCTATCGCGACCCACTTGGCGCTCTTGGCACCACGCATGGGGTTCCTCCTCATGAGTCCACTTGTTCACTACAAGAGGGGGTACAAGAAACCGCGCCGACACCCCTGACGGCGCGTAGATCGAAGTACCCCAGTGTGCTCGTGAGTCGGCGCTCCCCACAGCGCGTGACCCATTGACCCGAGCTATACGCGGTCAACTATTAGCCATGAGGTACCGCCCGACCACACCCTTTTGGTCTCGGTTCAATCACACCTGGTGCGTACAACTTCCAAAATCCGGACAAACCGATCCGAGATAGATGGTTGCGAAACGGACGTGTTACACATCTAACGGTCAACGGCGTCCGCATTCCGGACAGATGGTCCAGGAAAACCGGTTGCGGCGGACCGAGTCGGAGACGGCTCGCGGCGCCGTCGGAGGCGCTTTCGCGGACGCGCGTAGATGCGCGGAGAGTCGCGACGGAGGAAGATCCCTCGCCCCCGAGGTCTGGGCCAGCGTAGTGCCGTCGAGGGCCCCGCAAAGGGGTAACCCCCGCAGATACGCGAGAGGCCGGTTTCCGCCTCTCCCGTGGGGAGGGGCGGAAACCGGCCTCAGATGCCGAATTCGCCGAGCGTCAGCGGGACTTAGCCGTGCTTGGCGCGCGAGGCGGTGCGGCCACGCTGCTTCTGGTCCAGGACGACCTTGCGGATACGCACGGTCTCCGGGGTCACCTCGATGCACTCGTCGTCGCGGCAGAACTCCAGGGACTGCTCCAGGGAGAGCTTGCGGGCGGGCACGACGTTCTCGGTCGTGTCCGCGGAAGCCGCACGCATGTTGGTGAGCTTCTTCTCCTTGGTGATGTTCACGTCCATGTCGTCGGCGCGCGAGTTCTCACCGACGATCATGCCCTCGTACACCTCGGTGCCGGCCTCGGTGAAGATGACACCGCGCTCCTGGAGGTTGACCATCGCGAACGGCGTGACCGAACCCGAACGGTCCGCGACGAGCGAGCCGTTGTGACGGGTGCGCAGGTCGCCGAACCACGGCTCGTGGCCCTCGAAGATCGAGTGCGCGATGCCGGTGCCGCGGGTCTGGGTCAGGAACTCCGTACGGAAGCCGATGAGGCCGCGCGACGGGACGATCCACTCCATGCGGATCCAGCCGGAGCCGTGGTTGGTCATCGTCTCCATGCGGCCCTTGCGGGTCGCCATCAGCTGCGTGATGGCGCCGAGGTGCTCCTCGGGCGAGTCGATCGTCATGCGCTCGATCGGCTCGTACGTCTTGCCGTCGATCTGCTTGGTGACGACCTCGGGCTTGCCGACGGTCAGCTCGAAGCCCTCGCGGCGCATCTGCTCGACCAGGATGGCGAGCGCGAGCTCACCACGGCCCTGGACCTCCCAGGCGTCGGGCCGCTCGGTGTCCAGGACGCGGAGCGAGACGTTACCGATGAGCTCCTTGTCCAGACGGTCCTTCACCTGGCGGGCGGTGACCTTGTGGCCCTTGCCGCCCTTGCCGACGAGCGGCGAGGTGTTCGTACCGATGGTCATGGAGATCGCGGGCTCGTCGACCGTGATGAGCGGGAGCGCGATCGGGTTCTCGGGGTCGGCGAGGGTCTCGCCGATCATGATCTCCGGGATACCGGCGATGGCGCAGATGTCACCGGGGCCCGCCTTCTCGGCGGGCTTGCGCGTGAGCGCCTCGGTCATCATCAGCTCGGTGATGCGGACGTTGGACTGCGAGCCGTCACGCTTGATCCAGGTAACGGTCTGGCCCTTGCGCAGCTCGCCCTGCTCGACACGGCACAGCGCGATACGGCCGAGGAAGTTGTCGGCGTCGAGGTTCGTGACGTGGGCCTGGAGCGGCGCTTCCTCGTCGTACTCCGGAGCCGGGACGGTGTCCAGGATCGTGGAGAAGAACGGCTCCAGGTTCTCGCTGTCGGCCGGGACGGTGCCGTCCTCCGGCTTGGTCAGCGAGGCGACGCCGTCACGGGCGCAGGCGTAGACGATCGGGAACTCGATCTGGTCCTCGTCCGCGTCCAGGTCCAGGAACAGGTCGTACGTCTCGTCGACGACCTCGGCGATCCGGGAGTCCGGGCGGTCCGTCTTGTTGATGCACAGGATGACCGGCATCTTGGCCGCGAGCGCCTTGCGGAGCACGAAGCGGGTCTGCGGCAGCGGGCCCTCGGAGGCGTCCACGAGGAGCACCACCGCGTCCACCATCGACAGGCCGCGCTCGACCTCACCACCGAAGTCGGCGTGGCCGGGGGTGTCGATGATGTTGATGGTGATGACGTCGCCGCCATCCTTGGGGTGGTACTTGACGGCCGTGTTCTTGGCCAGGATCGTGATGCCCTTCTCACGCTCCAGGTCGTTCGAGTCCATCATGCGGTCGTCGAGGGACTCTGCCGCATGCGCGGCGAAGGAGCCGGCCTGCTTGAGCATGGCGTCGACCAGGGTGGTCTTGCCGTGGTCGACGTGGGCGACGATGGCAACATTACGAATGTCATGGCGCGTGGGCATACGAGCTGCGCTTCTCCCGGGAAGAGTGGATGGCCGCGCGTACGGTCCGGCACGCGTGCCCTGCCGGGCAGAACACGCCACGGCCTCACCCCAGTCTACGTGCCTTACGCGGAGGTCACCTCCGCGGGGCCTTGGTGGGGGCCTGACCTGGGGTTTCTGGGGTTCTGGTGGTGCTGGGGGGAACGTACGGGTCAACGGGTGGACACGACCTTGCCCGCCGGGGGTGCCGACGGGCAAGGGAGTTGAGCGGAATCTGAGCGTGACCTGGGCCGGAGCTACAGCTTGACCTGCGGCGGAGCTACTTCTCGGCGGGCTTGCCCGAGGGCTTGGCGCCCGGCTTCAGGAAGCCCATGTCCTCGTAGGCCGGGACCTGGAAGCCGAAGGCGCCCGCGTTCGCGAGGTTCGTACGGGCCGCGATCAGCTGGGGGCGCTGATAGAGGGGAATGGATCCGGCCTCGGCCCAGATGCGGGCGTCGGCCTTCTTGACCAGGGCGCGGTTCTCGTCCTCGTCCAGCTCCCCCATCGCCTGATCGAACAGCTGATCGATGTGATCCGTACCGACCCGCGTGTAGTTCTGCTCGACGTTCAGCGAGCCGTCCGCGGCCGGCACCGGCTTGGCGAAGATCGGGCGCGCGTCCGTGGCGGGGAAGGCCGTGGCGGGCCAGGAGTAGAGGGCGAGGTCGTACTGACCGGACGCGATGTGGTCCTTGAAGTAGCTGTCGTCGGCGACCTTCGCCGTCTCCGTGCGGATCCCGATCTTCTCCAGCATCCGCGAGATCCGGTCGGCCACCGTGCGCAGCGACTCCGAGCCCTCGCCCGACGGCAGGACGAAGCGGAGGGTGAGGGGCTTGCCGTCCTTGGCCATGGGGCCGCCCGCCGCCGCGCTGGCGGCGGGCGCCGCGGTGCCCTTGGGGGCGTACGCGCCGGGTGCGCCGCCCTTCGCGGCCTTCTTCTCGGACTTCCCCTCCGCGTGCTGCTTGGCGTGGCCGCCGGGGTCCTTCTTCTTCTCCTTGTCCGCCTCGCGGTGAGCCGTGAGGGACGCCGCCTGGCGGGTCAGCGCCGCCTGCTGGTAGGCCGCCGCCGGGGCGGGCGCGAGCACCGATGTGCCGCTGTCGCCCGGCTTCTGGTCGTCCTCGCCGACGACGTACGTGCCGTCGTCGCCCGAGTCCTCCGCCGAGTCCGAGTCCTCCGCCGAGTCCTCCGACTCATCCGATGCGGATTCCGCCTTCGCCTTCTTGGTGTCCGCCTCGCCCCCGGCCGTCTTCCCCTTCGGCTCCTTCACCGGACCGCCCGGCGTCCACCCCGCGTCGGCGAGCAGCGCCCGCGCCTCCGCGGTGTCCTGGTCGCCGAGGGCCCCGCTGTTGTCCGCGTACGCCTGCTGCCCGGCGAGTGCCAGGTGGCTGCCGACCGGCTCGGCGGGGAGGCCGAGCGGCGCGAGTACCGCCTTGGCGAGCTCGTCGCGGTCGAGGGCGCGGGCCACCGCGCGCCGCACCCGGTCGTCGGCGAGCGGGCCCTCGGTGCCGTTGAGGGCGAGCTGGGTGTAGGCCGGTTCGAGGGACTTGCGGACGGTGTAGCCCCGCAGGCCGGTCTGTTCGGTGGCGTACTTCTTGATCGCCTTGCCGGTCCGCTGGCGGGCCTGCTGCTCGGTGTCGGCCGCCTCTTCGTCGGAGCCGTGAGCGATCGCCCAGGAGCGCAGCGCCTTGGCCGGGGTCAGCTGCGCCTCGGGGCCGTGCCCCAGCGGGCCCTGCACGCCCTGGTCACGGGCCGCGTTCGTGATGCGCCTGGCCTCGGGGGCGTCGATCTCGGCGAGGTCGACCTCGCCCTGCGCGAGCGCGGCGGCCCGCTCGTCGCGCGGCACCTCGCGCAGGACCATCTTGGCGAGCTTGGCGGGCCTGCCCCACCAGCGCGGGTTGCGGACCAGGGTGACCTCGTCCGCCTTGCTGTCGAAGTCCTGCACCGCGAACGGCCCCGCGCTCACCTTGAGCTTGCGCCGCGCACCGTCGTTGAAGGTGTCAGGAGTGCCCATGACCTCCTTCGGATACAGCGGCGAGAAGAGTGAACGCCAGTCCGCGTAAGGCTTGTTGAACGTGACGCGCACCTCCAGGTTGTCCGCGCCGCGCTCGATCTTCTCGATGCGGTCGTAGCCCGCGTTGCGTGCCGTCCAGTACGCGCTGTCCTTCCCGGAGAGCGCACGCTGCTGCGCCGCGAAGTCATCGGCGCCGATCTCCCGGCCGTCGCTCCACACCGCCTGCTGGTTGAGCTTGTAGAGCACGACCTGCTTGGGCTCGCGCTCAACGACCTCCGCGGACTCCAGATAGTCGGCGTTCCGCTGCGCCCTGCCCTGCGCGTCGAGCCGGAACATCGACGGCAGAACCGCGCCGGCGATCCGTGACGTGCCCGCGTCCGCGTCCGACTGGAAGGAGTTGAGGGTCTCCGGCATCGCGTCGACGGCCCAGTTCATCGTCCCGCCGTCGGCTACGAGGTCCCGGGCCGCGGGCGCGACGTCCTGGCCTGCGGTCGGGGAGCCCGCCTCGTCCTGGGAGCTGCAGGCGGCGAGGGCGGGCAGGGCTAGCACGCCGGTGGCGAGGAACACGGCAGATCTCAGTCTGGCGCGGTCTGGGGACATGACGGGTACCTCCGGGGCTCGCCCGGCCGCCCGCTACCAGGACCGGGCCGGGTTTGATCACGTTTGGCGGTATATGGAGCTGATCACATCTATCGATCCACTGAAGGGGACGTGGCCGGGCACACGGGAGCGACACGGCGTGGGGGCGCCAGATCCCACTCGTGCGGCCCAACCACGCGTGACCGAGCGTGACGGCGGCCCCGGCCCGCGCCCCGGGGAACGGGCGGGGCGGGGCGCACACCCCGGCGCGTTCCAGCGGCGCGTTTCAGCCCGCACGAGCCGGGAATCCCGGCAGATCCCTTCACAAGCCGGGATGTGACGCGCGACACTCGCAGGCGCATGAACGTTGCCGCCGCACCCCTGAAGTGAGGGCAAGTCATGGCTCTGCAGGATGATCTGACGGCTGTTCAGCGCTGCGTCGACGATCTGGTCCGCACCGTCGGCAAGCTGGAGCAGCAGGTCGGCGAGGGTTCCCAGGGTGGTCTTGCCGGGATCGACGTGCGCCGCGTCCGCACGGACGCCGACCACCTGCGCGAGAGCGTCGCGTTCCTGCGCGCCGCAGGCTCGGATCCCGCCGTCGCCCCGCGGAAGCGGCCCGACCTGGTCACCATCCCCGATACGCCGTACGACAGTTCCCTGTGGACGGACTCGGACGACGAGGGCCTTGGCGCGAGCGACCGGCATGCCCCTTGAGGCGCCGCACCCGCCCTGAGCACCGCCGCCGACCCGAGTACAGCCGATCTGAGGACAAAGGAGTGGAGCCTCGTTGGCCACTGGCACGGAACCCCATCTGAAAAGCGGTCAGGATCCCGGCGGCGTGCGAGCGGCGACGCGCGCCGCGATCAGCGCTGCCCATCTGCGGACCGACCGCTGGTGGCTGGCGCCCGCCGCGACCACGGCCGGCCTCCTCGCCTTCATCGTCTACTCGACGTGGCGGGCCTTCGCGAACGCGGACTACTACGCGGCGCCCTACGTCTCACCGTTCTATTCGCCGTGCCTCGCCGAGAGCTGCGAGCCGATGCGGTCGGGGCCCAACTGGGAGATCCTCGGCAGCTGGTGGGGCCTGTCCCCCGCCCTGCTGATCCTGGTCTTCCCGCTCGGTTTCCGCCTGACCTGCTACTACTACCGCAAGGCCTACTACCGCGGCTTCTGGGCCTCACCGCCCGCCTGCGCGGTCGCCGAGCCGCACAAGAAGTACTCCGGAGAGACCCGCTTCCCGCTCATCCTGCAGAACATCCACCGCTACTTCTTCTACGCGGCGGTTCCGGTGGCGGGCATCCTCACGTACGACACCGTGCTGACGTTCCGCGATGAGCACTACGAGTGGGGCCACATGGGCCTCGGCACTCTCGTCTTCCTGGTCAACATCGTGCTGATCTGGGCGTACACGCTCTCCTGCCACTCCTGCCGGCACATCGTCGGCGGCAAGCTCAAGCACTTCTCCAAGCACCCCGTGCGCTACCGCATGTGGCAGTGGGTTGGAAAACTGAACGCACGGCACATGCTGCTCGCCTGGGTCTCCTTGGTGAGTGTGGCGCTCGCCGACTTCTACGTGTATCTGATCGCGTCCGGCGCCTTCGACGATCCGAGGTTGTTCTGATGTCTCAAGTGGAGCGGCAGCAGTGGGACGTTGTCGTGGTGGGAGCCGGAGGGGCGGGACTGCGGGCCGCGATCGAGGCACGTGAGCAGGGCGCCCGTACCGCCGTGATCTGCAAGTCCCTGTTCGGCAAGGCCCATACGGTGATGGCCGAGGGCGGCATCGCGGCCTCCATGGGCAACGTGAACTCCGGCGACAACTGGCAGGTCCACTTCCGCGACACCCTGCGCGGCGGCAAGTTCCTCAACCAGTGGCGGATGGCCGAGCTGCACGCGCGCGAAGCCCCCGATCGTGTCTGGGAGTTGGAGACATGGGGCGCGCTGTTCGACCGTACGGCGGACGGGCGGATCTCCCAGCGCAACTTCGGAGGGCACGAGTATCCCCGCCTCGCGCACGTGGGTGACCGGACCGGCCTCGAACTGATCCGTACGCTCCAGCAGAAGATCGTCTCCCTCCAGCAGGATGACGAGCGCGAATTCGGCGACCACGAAGCGCGGTTGAAGGTCTTCCAGGAGTGCACGGTCACGCGCGTGATGAAGGAGGGCGAGCGGGTCAGCGGCACGTTCTGCTACGACCGCGAGTCCGGCCGCTTCTTCGTGCTCGAAGCCCCGAGTGTGGTCCTGGCCACCGGCGGCATCGGCAAGTCCTTCAAGGTGACGTCGAACTCGTGGGAGTACACGGGTGACGGTCACGCGCTCGCGCTGCTCGCCGGGGCGCCGCTCCTCAACATGGAGTTCGTGCAGTTCCACCCGACGGGGATGGTCTGGCCGCCCTCGGTGAAGGGCATCCTGGTCACCGAGTCGGTGCGCGGTGACGGCGGCGTACTGCGCAACTCCGAAGGCAAGCGGTTCATGTTCGACTACGTACCGGACGTCTTCAAGGAGAAGTACGCGCAGTCGGAGGACGAGGGCGACCGCTGGTACGAGGACCCCGACAACAACCGGAGGCCTCCGGAGCTGCTGCCCCGCGACGAGGTGGCGCGCGCCATCAACTCCGAGGTGAAGGCGGGCCGCGGTTCACCGCACGGCGGGGTCTTCCTCGACGTGTCGACGCGCATGCCCGCTGAGGTCATCAGGCGCCGGCTCCCGTCCATGTACCACCAGTTCAAGGAGCTGGCGGACGTCGACATCACGGCGGAAGCGATGGAGGTCGGACCGACCTGCCACTACGTGATGGGCGGCATCGCGGTCGAGTCGGACACGGCGGCGGCAGAGCGCGTACCGGGTCTGTACGCGGCCGGAGAGGTCGCCGGCGGCATGCACGGCTCCAACCGGCTCGGCGGCAACTCCCTGTCCGACCTGCTCGTCTTCGGGCGACGCGCAGGGCTGCACGCGGCGCGGTACGCGGCCGGGTTCTCCGGGGCGGACGCACGGCCCCTGGTGGACGAGGTCCAGGTGGACACGGCGGCTGCCGAGGCGCTGCGCCCGTTCAGCGCGGAGGGTCCCGATGACGGGGCGACGCCGGAGAATCCGTACACCCTCCACCAGGAACTCCAGCAGACGATGAACGACCTGGTCGGCATCATCCGCCGCGAGGGCGAGATGGAACAGGCCCTGGAGAAACTGGCGGAACTGCGGGTACGGGCACGGCGGGCCGGCGTCGAGGGCCACCGCCAGTTCAACCCCGGCTGGCACCTCGCGCTCGACCTGCGCAACATGCTCCTTGTCAGCGAGTGCGTGGCGCGGGCCGCCCTGGAGCGCACGGAGAGCAGGGGCGGGCACACCCGCGAGGACCACCCCGGCATGAACCGCGAATGGCGCCGCGTGAATCTTCTCTGCCAGCTCACGGACCCCTCCGGCGGGCTCGCGGCGACGGATCCCGTGCGCGGCCAGATCGATCTGGTGCGGGTCTCCACCGAGCCCATCCGTCCCGACCTGCTTGCTCTCTTCGAGAAGGAAGAGCTGGTCAAGTACCTGGCCGAAGAGGAGCTTTACGAGTGAGTACCGCTACGCCGAGTCCTTCGGGTCCCTTGGGTCCCTTGGATCCTTCGAGTACGTCCTATGAAGCGCGGTTCCGGGTCTGGCGCGGGGACGCCGAAGGCGGCGACCTGGAGGACTTCAAGGTCGAGGTCAACGAAGGCGAGGTCGTCCTCGACATCATCCACCGCCTGCAGGCGACCCAGACCCCCGACCTCGCGGTGCGCTGGAACTGCAAGGCAGGCAAGTGCGGTTCGTGCTCGGCGGAGATCAACGGCCGGCCGCGGCTGATGTGCATGACGCGGATGTCCGTGTTCAGCCGCGAGGACGTCATCACGGTGACACCGCTGCGGGCCTTCCCGGTGGTGCGGGACCTGGTGACGGACGTCGGCTTCAACTACACGAAGGCGCGGGAGGTGCCTGCCTTCGTGCCTCCGGCGGGCCTCGGCCCCGGCGAGTACCGCATGCAGCAGGCGGACGTGGACCGCTCCCAGGAGTTCCGCAAGTGCATCGAGTGCTTCTTGTGCCAGGACACGTGCCATGTGGTGCGCGACCACGAGGAGAACAAGGCGGCGTTCGCGGGACCGCGCTTCCTGATGCGGGTCGCGGAGCTGGACATGCACCCGCTGGACGCGGCGGCGGAGGCCGGCATCGACCGCAAGCAGACCGCGCAGGACGAGCACGGGCTCGGCTACTGCAACATCACGAAGTGCTGTACGGAGGTGTGCCCGGAGGGCATCAAGATCACGGACAACGCGCTGATTCCCTTGAAGGAAAGGGCGATTGACCGGAAGTACGACCCGCTGGTCTGGCTCGGGAACAAGATTCGGCGGCGGGGGGAGCAGTAGGGCCGCTCGTGGCGAGGTGGGGGTAATCCCCCAGGCCGAAGACTCAAGATTTCCCCCATGGTCACGGGGGCGGGGCGAGATCAGCATGGAGGCATGAACTCTTCCTCGGCTGTGACTGGTTCGGCTGCTCGTGCAGTGGTGACCCGGCGCTCGGTGCTCGGCCTCGGGGCGGCCGGTCTGGCGGCGACGCTGCTGGCAGCCCCGACCCCCGCGCACGCGGGACCCACGGCTATCGAGGCGAAGCTCCCCGCGCCCACGGGACCGCACCGGATCGGCACGGTGTCGACGCGCCTCGTCGACACCTCACGGCACGACCCCTGGGTGAAGTCCGTGCCGTACCGGGAGCTGATGATCAGCGTCTGGTACCCGGCGGCGGGAAGGCCGGGTGACGCCGGGCACCGCCTCGCTCCGTACATGTCGCCGGGCGCGGCAGAGCGCTGGAACGCGAAAGCGCCCCACGGCATCCCCAGGGACGCGATCGACTTCGCGAGGATGCGTACGCATGCGCGGGCGGGAGCTCCGGCCGACACCAGCGGGGGCCGACGTCCGGTCCTGCTGTACGCGGCGGGGGCCAACGACCCGCGCACGTGGGGCACTTCCGTGGTCGAGGAGCTGGCGAGCCACGGCTATGTGGTGGTGACGGTCGACCACACCTATGAGGCGCCGGGGGTGCAGTTCCCCGACGGCTCGGTCAAGGACGATGCCTCGCTCCTCAAGGCCTTCGCGGAGGCGCAGCGGAGCGGATCGGTGCCGGCGCTGCTCAAGAAGGTCCTGGACGTCCGGGTGGCCGACTCGAAGTTCGTCCTGGACCGCATCGGCCTCCTGCCGAACGGCCTTTCCAGGGTCGTGGACCAGAAGCGGGTGGGCATGCTCGGCCAGTCGGCGGGCGGAATCGCGGCCGCCGAGACCATGTACGAGGACGACCGGGTCAAGGCAGGCATGAACATGGACGGCACCCTGGAGAACAACCCCGAACCGAACGGCACGAACCTGACGCCGGTCGCCCGGCACGGCCTCACCGGCCCGTTCCTGCTCATGGGCAGGCAGGGCAGTGACCGTACGACGGAACCGTCGTGGCGCGCGTTCTGGTCCCACACGACCGGCTGGAAGCGGAACCTCACCCTGCGCGGCTCGACGCACCAGACGTACACGGACCTCTCGGCGCTGCTCCCGCAGGCCGGGGTGGACCGCGAGGTCATCGAGAAGAACATGGGCACGGTCGACCCGAGCCGCGCGGTGGCAGCGGAACGGGCCTACGCGACATCGTTCTTCGACCGCTGGCTGCGGGGACAGGACGACCACCTGCTTGACGGGCCTTCGGGGAAGTTTCCGGAAGTGGAGTTCGCGGGGTGAGACACCACAGCCGCCCCTGCGCGAGAGGGGGAAGCGGCTTACGCTCCCGGGATGGGGATGACTGATCGGCTGCTCGGCTCGGGACGCACTTCGGATGTCTTCGCGCTGGACGACACATGGGTGCTGCGCCGGTATCGGGACGGGACCGACGCGACGGAGGAGGCCGCCGTCATGACGTATCTGTCGGAGCACGGGTATCCCGTGCCGCCCATCCGCCCGGCCGAGCCCGGCGCACCCCGTACGGACCTGGTCATGGGGCGGCTGACGGGCCCGACCATGGCGGAGGCCGCGATGCGGGGCGCGATCACGCCGGAGGAGGCGGCGGTGATCCTCGCCCGGTTGCTGCACACGCTGCACGCCCTCCCGGCCCGCTTGTCCACCTCGCCCACGGACCGCGTCCTGCACCTCGATCTCCACCCGGAGAACGTGATCCTCACGCCGGAGGGCCCCGTGGTGATCGACTGGGCCACCGCGGAGGAGGGCCCGCCCGGCCTCGACTGGGCGATGTCGGCGCTGATCCTCGCGGAGGTCGCGGTGAGCGGCAGACCTGAGGCGGCGGGGTCACGGACCGCTCTGGCCACGCTCCTGACGGACGCGGCGGTCGACGTCAGAGCCACGGCCAACAGCCACCTCGCGGAGGCCCGCGCCCGCCGCGGGGCGAATCCGACGCTGGGGGCGGACGAGGTGCGGTGGCTGGACGCAGCGGTGGAACTGGTGCTGGAGTAGAGCCGGGCAGCACCGGGCGGGAGGCGGCACCGGAGACGCGGCCCGATCCCCCGGTCGCGCGCCCCCCAAGACGGTCATACGCTCCCAAATGTGACGCTGCCCTCGCACATAGCCGTGCGGGCGATAGCCGTGGCCGGTGCCCTGCTCGCATGGTGCCTGCTGCTCCTGTCCGCCCCCGCGGCACTCGCCGCCCCGGCCGATGACCCGGTCACTCTCTCCCGCGAGGGCCAGATCACCGACAAGGTGGGCGCCCTCGGCGACCGTAAGGACGCCACCGCACGGGCGCTCGACCAGCTCTACGACGACCGCGGCCTCCAGCTCTTCGTCGTCTACGTGCGTGACTTCTCCGGGCGCGGCTCACAGGACTGGGCGGACACCACCGCCGAGCGCAACGGGCTCGGCCTGGACGACGTGCTGCTCGCCGTCGCCACGCACGACCGCCAGTACGCCTACTCCGTAGACGTCGATTCCCGGCTCACCGAGGCACAGCTCCAGGACGTGGCGACCACCGCGATCAAGCCCGCGCTGCGGCAGAACGACTGGGCCGGCGCGGCCATCGGCGCCGCGAACGGCTACAGCGCGGTCCTCTCCGGCCGGCCCGTCCCCACCCCGGCGATCACCCCTGGGGCCGCCGACCCGGGCGGCGGTGGCAGCGGCAGCGGGGGCGAGACGGCCACCGGCGACCTCGTTCTGCCCATCGTGGTGGTCGGCGGCGCGGGCGCCCTCGCGGCGGTCGCGTACAGCCGCCGCAAGAGGCGCACCAACACGCGTACGACGCCCGGAGGCGGCGGCTGGGGCAAGGGGGCGCCGGGCGAGAGGCCGACCCCGCTCCCCGAGCTCGACAAGCGGAGCAAGCAGCTCCTGGTGGAGACCGACGACGCGATCCGCACCAGCGCGGAGGAACTCGGTTTCGCCACCGCCCAGTTCGGCGACGACGCGGTGCGGCCCTTCACGGACGCGCTCGCGTACGCACGCTCCGAGCTGACCACGGCCTTCAAGCTGCGCCAGCAGCTGGACGACGCCTATCCGGAGGACGACGCGACCAAGCGCACCATGCTGGAGGAGATCGTCGCGCGCTGCACCGATGCGGGCCGCCGCCTCGACGCGGAGGCCGCGGGCTTCGACCAGTTGCGCGCCCTCGAACGCGACGTCACGGGAGCCCTGGACCACGCCGAGCAGGTGTTCCGGGAGGTCACGGGCCGTACCACCGCGGCGGAGACCATCCTCGGCAAGATCCGCGACCAGTACGCGCCGTCCGCGTCGGCGCCCGTACTGGGCCATGTGGAGCAGGCCAAGGACCGCCTCCTCTTCGCCACGACGCATCTGAACGAGGCCCGCCAGGCCATCGACGCCGGTGACAACGGCAAGGCCGCCGTCCATCTGCGGGCCGCCGAAGGCGCCGTCGACCAGGCGGCCACCTTCGTGGACGCCGTCGACCGCCTCGCCGACGAGCTCGCGCAGGCCGCGGAGAAGCTCCCCGCCGCGCTCACCGAGACGGAGACCGACCTCGCCGAGGCGCGCGGCCTCCTCGAAGGCACCGCGGCAGGAGCCTCCACGGCCGACCTGCACGGCCGTATCGCCCGCGCGGAGACGGTGGTCACCGAGGTCCGCAAGAAGATGGCGGCGGGCCCGCACGACCCGATCGACGCCCTGCGCAGGGTCGAGGAGGCCGACACGGTCCTCGACGAGTCCCTGGCGGGCGCCCGCGAACGCGAGGTCACCAGGCAGCGCGCAGCCACCCTCCTCGGCCAGGCCCTGCTCACCGCGCGCAGCGCCGTGGGAACGGCGGCGGACTTCATCGACACGCACCGGGGCGGGGTGGGCAGCGAGGCGAGGACCCGTCTCGCGGAGGCCCAGCGGCACCTCTCGGGCGCGGAGGCCGCCAAGGACACCGATGCCTCCGCGGCGCTCGCCGAGGCCCAGCAGGCCGACGCCCAGGCCCGGCAGGCCCATCAGCTCGCAGAACGCGACGTACGCGGCTACGGCAACCCCTACGGAGGCGGCGGCGGACGCGGCGGCGGCATGGGCGGCGCGGTCCTCGGCGGCATCATCCTCGGCGAGCTCTTCGGAGGCGGGGGCCGCGGGATGGGCGGAGGGGGCTTCGGAGGCGGCGGCTTCGGCGGCGGCGGTCCCGGCAGTTTCGGCGGCGGCGGGACCCGGGGGCGGATGGGCGGGGGCGGGAGGTTCTGATCCCGGTACAGCCCCCTCGTACGGACCTCGCACTCCTACCGACCCGGATAGAAGGAGCCCACATGACGAAGCAGACGATCCTCGGACGCGTGGCCCAGCTCGCCAAGGCCAACATCAACTCCCTCCTCGATCAGGCCGAGGACCCGCAGAAGATGCTCGACCAGCTGATCCGCGACTACACCAACAACATCCGGGAGGCCGAGGAGGCGGTCGCGACCACCATCGGCAATCTGCGGATGCTGGAACTGGACCACAAGGAGGACCAGGACGCGGCCGCCGAATGGGGCACCAAGGCGGTCGCCGCCAGCAAGAAGGCGGACGAGCTGCGCTCCGACGGGAGTGCCGTGGAGGCCGACAAGTTCGACAGCCTGGCCAAGGTCGCGCTGCAGCGGCAGCTCCAGTCCGAGCGCGAGACCAAGGACGCCGAACCGACGATCGCCTCGCAGACCGAGGTCGTCGACAAGCTGAAGTCCGGCCTCGACCAGATGAAGATCAAGCTGACCCAGCTCCAGTCGAAGCGCGATCAGCTGGTCGCCCGTGCCAAGACCGCGCAGGCACAGAACCAGATGATGGACGCCGCCCAGAGCATCGATGTCCTCGACCCGGCCAGCGAGTTGAGCCGCTTCGAGGACAAGGTGCGCCGCGAGGAGGCCAGGGCGCTGGGCAAGCAGGAGCTCGCCGCGTCCTCCTTGGACGCGCAGTTCGAGCAGTTGGACAGCCTGGGCGACACGGCGGAGGTCGAAGCCCGCCTCGCCGCCCTCAAAGCGACCACGTGACCACGTGACCACGTGAAGGCACTCAGAACAGACTGAGCAGCGCCTCCGCCGCGTCCATCGGCTGCGCGCCGCTGTCCGGCAACGGCATCTCGAACCACACCGTCTTGCCGCGCGGCGTCCTGCGCGAGCCCCACGCCGCGCTCAGCAGGCCGACCAGCTGCAGCCCGCGGCCGCCCTCGTCCGTGTCGCGCGCCCGGCGGCGGCGCGGCTGGACGAGGCCCGCGTCCCACACCTCGCACACCAGGGTGCGGTCGAGCAGGAGCCGCAGCCGGATGTCGCCCTCGCCGTACCGCAGCGCGTTGGTGACCAGCTCGCTGACCAGCAGTTCGGTCGTGTCGCAGAGGGGTTCCAGGTCCCAGGTGCGCAGCTGCTCGCAGGCCAGTTCGCGGGCCCGGCCCACCGACTTCGGGTCGCGCGGCAGCGTCCAGTCGCCGACGGCCTCGGCGGGCAGGCCCTGGATGCGCGCCATGAGCAGCGCGATGTCGTCCTCTCCGTGGTGGGTGTCGAGGGTGTTCAGGACGTGGTCGCAGACGTCCTCGAGGGCGGGTGCGGGGTCGTCGAGGGCGCGTACGAAGGCGTTCAGGCCCTCGTCGAGGGGATGGTGGCGGGATTCGACGAGCCCGTCCGTGTAGAGCGCGAGGAGGGCGCCCTCGGGCAGCTCGACCTCGACCTCCTCGAAGGGCTCACCGCCGACTCCCAGCGGCATGCCTGGCGGCACGTCGAGCATGAGCGGCGATTCGCCGGGCTCGACGAGTACGGGTGGCAGGTGGCCGGCGTTGGAGAAGGTGACGCGGCGCGTGACGGCGTCGTAGACCGCGTAGACGCACGTGGCGAGGTAGACCTCCGAGAGGTCTGTCCCGTTCGCGGAACGCGTCTGGCGGGCCGCTCTCGTGGCCTGCTGGGTGCCTGAGGGGTCGCCGAGGCCGCGGGCGATCTCGTCGAGCGCGGAGAGTACCTCCGCGGGCTCCAGGTCCAGGAGCGCCAAGGTGCGTACGGCGGTGCGCAGTTCCCCCATGGCGACGGCGGCGCGCAGGCCGCGGCCCATGACGTCGCCGACGACCAGGGCGGTGCGGTGGCCCGGCAGTTCGATGACGTCGAACCAGTCGCCGCCGACCTCGGTGGCCGCGTTGCCCGGGAGGTAGCGGCAGGCGATGTCGAGGCCGGACGCCTCGGGGTCGCCGGGCGGCAGCAGGGAGCGCTGCAGTATCAGCGCGCGTTCGTGCTCGCGGCGGTAGAGGCGGGCGTTGTCGATGCAGACGGCGGCGCGCGCGGCGAGCTCGACGGCGAGGGCGCGATCGCGCTCCCCGAAGGGCTCGCTCCCCTTCGTGCGGGAGAACTGGGCGAGGCCGACGACGGTGTCGTGGGCGACCATCGGCACGACGAGCGTCGACTGGATGAGCCCGCCGGTGAGCCTGCTCGCTGAGCCGTCGTCGGCCGCGGAGACGAGCCGTGGCCGTGCCGTGCGCAGGGCGTCGGCGCAGGGCGAGGTGAAGGCGAAGCGGTGCACGGCGCCCACGTCGACGGGGTGGCCGCCGTCCGGGAAGGGCGCGTCGGAGACGGCGCTCGCGAAGGCGACGCGGCGCAGTTCGGCGCTTCCGTCGGCGAGGCCCGGAGGTGTCTCGTCGCCGTCGAGCAGCCCTTGGTAGAGGTCTACGGAGGCGAGGTCGCAGAAGCCGGGGACGGTGACGTCGAGCAGCTCGCGCGCGGTCGTCTCCAGGTCGAGGGAGTTGCCGATCCGGGCGCCCGCTTCGTTGAGCAGGGCGAGGTTGCGGCGGGCGTGGGCGGCCTCGCGGGCGGCGGCGTGCCGCCGGGTGACGTCGGTGCCGAGGCCCGCGACACCTATGGGGCGGCCCGAACCGCTGTGCACGCGGTAGAGGTTGATCGACCAGTGGCGGCGTTCGTTGCTGCCGGGGGCGGGGCCGACGATCTGCATGTCCGTGACGGAGTCGCCGGTCTCCAGGACGCGCTTGAGGGCGGCGGCCATGCGGTCGGCCTCGTGACGCGGGAGGTAGTCGTGGACGGTGCGGCCACGGTGGTCCTCGACGCCGCCTCCGAAGACGGCGGCGAAGCGGCGGTTGGCACGCTGCACCTTCAGGTCCGTGCCGAACAGCAGGAAGCCGAAGGGAGATTGGCCGAAAATGGCCTGCGAAGCGGCGAGGTCGGTCTCGATCTGCCGCAGCGCCCGTACGTCGACGACGATGCAGACGGCGGCCCGCTCGCCCTCCTCGGTCTCGGTGGGCATCACGTAGACCTCGGCGATCCCTTCGGAGCCTCTGAAGGACTCCGTGCCGGGTCCGCCGGGTCCGCCAGGCCCGCCCGGTCCGCCCGGTCCGTCGGGCCTTCCGGGCGCCCGGAAGGGGACGGATCCGGTCCACTCCCTGCCGTCCAGGATCTCCGCCATCTTGCGGTGCCCGCTGCTGCGCAGCTCGGCAGGGACGAAGGCCTCGATCGGGTCCCTGCCCACGGCGTCGTCGGCGGCCACTCCGAACAGCCGCTCGGCCCGCAGGCTCCACTGGTCGATGAGACCGTCGGGGCCGATCGAGAACGAGGCCACCTTGATGTAGTCGTAGATCGAACCGGGTGGACTGCTCTGCCACATCACGTCATCCGCAGCTTCGCCCCTAGCGTCACCCGACGGCCCGTCCTGCTCCGTCGCCTTCGCTGGTATCTCGCTCACGCGAACCGTCCCCTCCAGCTCACCACGTCCGGCACCGGTCACCGGATGCGGCTGCCCGCAGTATCCAGCACTACGGAGCCACGCCACACGGCGTTCACGATCACAGCACGGACTCAACTCTTTTTGGCCCGTGACCGTCTTGTGTCCGTCCTACGCTGCCAGTCTTCTAACCCGGCAGCACCAGCTCGAACCACACCGTCTTCCCCGTCTTCCCCGTGCTGCCCTGTCGCGTCCCCCAGCGCCGCGACGCGCGGGCCACCAACTGGATACCCCTGCCCCCCTCGTCATCAGGTGTGGCGTCGCGCTCCCGGGGCGGGTCGGGAAGCGGATCGGAGACCTCTACGAGGAGGGTCCCCAGCGGCCCGGCCGGACGTACGAGCCGTACCCCGATGGGGCCCGAGGCGTGCCGCAGGGAGTTGGTCACCAGTTCGCTCACGAGGAGGACGGTGATGTCACCGAGGGCGGCGAGGCCCCAGGCGCCGAGCTGTTTGCGCACGACGGCGCGGGCCATGCGCACGGCGCCGGGGTCCGCGGGAAAATCCCACTCGGCGCAGTCGCCTTCGGTGTCGATCACGCCGATCACTTCCAGACCAGCAACAGCGGACCCTTGTCCGGTTTCATGGGGTTAATGGGCACATACCCGATATCCCGGCGGAACTACCGCTTACTTGGGCGCACTGTGGCACGAACGGCGTAGGTGGGGCTCAAGTGCGGGGAGACAAGCCCTCGCGCGCTCCCCCCGGCCAGCGGCGCCCGATCGCGACCGGCGGCGCCCGATCCGCCCTAGATGCGCCCGATCCGCCCTAGCGGCGCTCGACCGCCGTCACCGCCGCCACCGCCGGGACATCCGCGTCCAGCCAGTCCACCGACCAGACCTCGTCCGGCGCGAGCCAGCGCAGTTCGTCGTGGTCCTCCAGGGGCTCGGGGGCTCCCGACAGGAGCTTCGCCGTCCACACCCACAGGACGTACCCCGGCTTGAGCGGCCACTGTCCCGGCACCCTCGCGACCGGCTCGGCGGCGACGCCCAGCTCTTCGCGCAGCTCTCGCACCAGGGCTTCCTCGGGGTGCTCGCCGGGCTCGACCTTCCCGCCGGGCAGTTCCCAGCGGCCCGCGAGCTCAGGGGGCGCAGTGCGCCGCGCGGCCAGCAGGCGCCCGTCGTCGTACAGGGCGGCGCCCACCACGATCCGTTCCGTCATGCGGCGGAGCCTATGCGGTCAGTGCGCGCTGCCGTTCTGGCTCAGCTTCTCCACGCTGTACAGCTGCTGGCGGCCGTGGTCGTCGAGGCTCTCCGCGATCTTCTCGGCCTCGGCCTTCGTCGCGTACCTGCCCACCCTGTAGCGGTTGCCGTTGTCATCCTGACGTATCACGAGCCAGGGAAGTACGGCCGTTCCGTCATTCATCGCGCCCCTCCGCTCGCCGCCCCCGGCGCGCGCCACGCCTCGATCAGTAAGGAAACCGCAATCCGCATATGCCCGAGCCTACGCCCGACCTTTACTCAGCGGATACGACTTTGCACAAAGAGATACGCAATTGGCCAACGCCGAGGGGGCGCACCTTGTCGGATGCGCCCCCTGGTGACACCGGTTCGGCCGGTGCGAGCCGTGTCGGTCCCGCTCAGTCGGTGCGCACCGTCGGCATCGGCATGAGCACCGGCGCACTCGACGGCGACGTACGGCAGACGTCTCCGCACTCCGCGTCCAACGAGCAGCACAGGGAACAGATCGGGCCCGCCTGGACCGGGCAGTCCGCGATGTCCGGGAGTTCGTACGCCGTCTCGCAGACGCCGCACGCGTGCGTGGCCGTCACGTCGGGGACCTCGACGTGCGGACCGTTCACCGGGTTCGGGCGCGCCAGGTAGTACTTGCCCTTCGTCGCCCAGGCGATCAACGGGCACAGGACGACGGCGAGTCCGGCCGCGATGAACGTCGAGAAGGCTTCCGCGTACTGGCCGAAGAGGCCGAAGAAGGCCAGGATCGAGACCACCGACGCGATCACCATCGAGCCGAAGCCCGCCGGGTTCACCGCGTACAGGTAGGCCCTTTTGAACTCGATGTACGGGGGGCTCCAGCCCATCCTCTTGTTGATGACGAGGTCGGCGGCGACCGCCACGATCCACGCGATGCCGACGTTCGAGTAGAAGCCGAGCAGCTTGTTGAGGGCCGCGAACATGTTCATCTCCATCAGCGTCAGCGCGATGGCGAGGTTGAGGAAGATGTACCAGACCCGGCCCGGGTGCCTGTGCGTGACGCGGGAGAAGAAGTTCGACCAGGACAGCGAACCGCTGTAGGCGTTGGTCACGTTGATCTTGATCTGGGAGACGATCACGAAGAGGGCCGCCGCGGGCAGCGCGAAGGAGCCGAGCCACGGTTTCAGGGCCTCGATCTGCGGGGCGATCGGCTCAAGGGCGTGCGTCTTGCCGACGGCTTCGAGGGCGGCGAACGCCAGGAGCGCGCCTCCCAGCTGCTTGGCCGCGCCGATGATGACCCAGCCGGGGCCCGCCGCGAGAACGGCCAGATTCCAACGCCGCTTGTTCTGCTCGGTCTTGGCCGGCATGAAGCGCAGATAGTCCGCCTGTTCGCCGATCTGGGCGATGAGCGAGAGCGCGACGCCCGTGCCGAGCCCGAAGGCCACCCAGGAGAAGCCGCTGCCCGCGCCCTCGGTGCCCCCGAACGAGCCGAAGGCGCCCCAGGTGTCGGGCGCCTCGAAGGCGAGCACCACGAAGGGCAGCACCATGCCGACGAGCCAGATCGGCTGCGTCCAGGCCTGCACCTTGGCCAGCGCGCCCATGCCGCGGAAGACGATCGGGATCACGATGAGCGTCGTGATCAAGTAGCCGATCTCCACCGGGAGTCCGACGGCCTGGTGCATGGCCTGAGCCATGATCGAGCCTTCGAGCGCGAAGAAGATGAACGTGAACGAGGCGTAGATCAGCGACGTCAGCGTCGAGCCGAAGTAGCCGAAGCCCGCGCCCCGGGTCACCAGGTCCATGTCCAGGCCGTACTTGGCGCAGGCCCGCGCGATCGGGATGCCGGTGACGAAGATGATCGTCGCGGCGCACAGGATCGAGGCGAGTCCGCTGGTGAAGCCGTAGGTGAAGACGATGGACGCGCCGATCGCGAAGTCCGCGAGATAGGCGATGCCGCCGAGCGCGGTCGACGCCACCATGGTCGGCGACCAGCGCCGGAAGGAGTGCGGCGCGTACCGCAGGGAGTAGTCCTCGCGGCTCTCGTCGGCCGCCATCTTCGCGTAACTGCGCTTGGGTGGTGGTCCTGCGGCGGCGCTGGTGTCGCGGGTGGCCGTATCCGTCATGTGAGTTCAACCGTCATGTGGGTTCCTGTCGTCCGACCGGATTGCGGGTACGGGCGATCAAGTTAGGAGCCGTACATGACAAGTTCTCGCGGGGCCTGATTGCTCCGGCGTTACGGAAGCCGGCCGCGCGTTAACTCGCGATCTCGGCGGGCGGACGGGCCCCTCCGGATTCCGGGCGTACGCCGGAGCGCTCGGTCACTTCACCGGCAGGTGGTATGCGATCCGATACCGGTCAGCGGGCACCACGACGTCGGCCGTCTCGACCGGCTTGCCCGACGCGAAGTACGTCCGCTGCACGACGATCACCACATGGCCGGGGACACCGCCGAGCGCCATGAGCTCCTCCGCAAGCCCCGGGCGCGCGCCGACCTCCTCCGCGACGTTGTCCACGATGACGTCGATGGCCGCCATGCGCTCGACCACTCCGCAGCCGCCCAGCGGCCCTTCCTCGGGGAGCATCACGGGAGTGCGTCCGGTGACGGCGAGGGGCTCCCAGGAGGTGGAGAGCATCATCACCTCGCCCGCATCGCGGTAGACGTACTTGGTGCACATGACGCGGTCGCCCGCTCGGATGCCGAGACGCTCGGCGATCGCGCTGCCGGCCTCCACCTGCTCGCTGCGCGACTCCCAGGTGCCGCGCGCGCCGTCCTCCGCCTGCTCCTGACGGAAGGGCGTCGATCCGCCGGATCCCCGATAGCCGGTTCGTGCCACGCGGCGGGGCACGGGTCGCTCGCGCACGTACGTGCCGGATCCGGAACGTCCTTCGACCAGGCCTTCGGCCATCAGGACCTTGCGGGCCTCCAGGGCGACCGTGTCCGACACCCCGTACTCCTCGCGGATCCTGGCCTGCGAGGGGAGCCGGGTATGCGGCGGCAGCGAACCGTCGACGATCTTCTTGCGGAGATCACCCGCGACACGCAGATACGCCGGCTGCTCACCGAAAGTCACTGGCCACTCCCATCAGGTTGACAGACAGCAACAGCCTGGCAACCGTGGGTTGTTGGCCGCAACCCAAGGCCAAGGAATCACCCGAAGTGATGATTTTGGGGCGTGCAGGTCTTTACGCAGGGGCTTTCCGCGGCTATGGCGATCACCTTCCCACGGCGCTCCCGGGGACGTCGATCAAGCGCTCTCACCCCGGATGGCGAGGAAACGGGAGATCGCCGCTCTCGCGATCTGACTGCCCCAGCCACCCCAGTTCACGTCGAAGCAGTGGTCGGCCCAGGGCAGTTCGACATACGTCGAGGGCGCCCCGGCCGCGTCGAGCCGCCGCGCCAGCTCGCGCGCCTGCGCCACCGGCACCGCCCGGTCCGCGCTGCCGTGCAGCAGGAGCGTGGGCGGCACGTCCGTCCGTACGAGCCTCGCGGGCGAACCGAGCAGGTAGCGGGCCGGGACGGCCTTCGCCGAACCGCCCATCAGACGCGGGATCATGGGGTCGCCGCGCAGCGCGGTCCCCGCGATGAGACGCCCCATGTCGGTCGGCCCGTAGAGCGAGATCACCCCGGCGACCGAGCTGTCACGCACCGCACAGGACGCGGGAACGCGGTCATCACCCTCCGTATAGGCGGCCGCGAGCGCGAGGTTGCCGCCCGCCGAACTCCCCGCGAGCACAAGGCGGTCGGGATCGATGCCGAACACGCGCGCGTGCCGCCGCAGCCAGCCCACGGCGCACTTCACGTCGCCGATCTGGTCGAGCTGGGTCACGCGGGGCGCGAGCCGGTAGTCGATGTCGAAGACCGACCAGCCCCGCGCGTTGAACCAGCGGTTCCACGCGGGACTCTGACCCCGGTGCCCCTTGTTCCAGCCTCCCCCGTGCACCCAGACCACGGCCGGGTGCCGCACCCCGTCCCGCTTCGGCAGGGTCCACAGGTCCAGCTTCTCGCGCCGCTCGCCGATGCGGGCGTAGCGGCGGGTGCGGTCGCCGTCGGGGGCCTTGGCGTAGTTGACGCCCTCGAAGTAGGCGGAGGGAGCGAGGGGTTGACCCTGCCCCTGGGCGGTGCGGTACGCGGCGGCGTACGGCATGACGCCGTACACCAGCGCGACGAAGGCGGTCAGCACGGCCGACCCGGCGCACCAGGGGTGGCGCCGACCCGCGACCGCTCCGGCGACGAGGCCGATGACCGCGGGCGGCACGAGCACGAGCCCCCAGGAGGTGACCGCTGCCGCGACGAGCACCAGGAGGGGGATGCGGGGCAGCGGGGCGGCGACGAGCACGACAAGGGCGGCGTTCAGGAGGGCGACGGCGACGAGGAGCCCTCGGGAGAAGTGCGCGACGCACGAAACCCTGGGCCCGTTCCTGCCGTTGCGGCTGCCCCTTCGGGGAGAGTCCGACGGCGCCGCGGGCCCCGGAGTGCGCTGGCCTGCGACGGTTGGCGTCACGACAGTCGTCACGCCGAAGAACTATCACAGAAGCGGACAAAAGGCCCTTAAGGTGAGCGGCCTCGTCACACGGCAGCGCCCGCCCCGCCCCCCTCGTCCCCGTCGTCCCCCTCGTCCTCGTCGTGGCTCTCGCCGCCGCCCCCGGGAGTCGCGTCGCGAGGTGAAGTGGTCGCCAGGCCCAGGGGCTTGCGGGCCGCGGCCTCGCGCTCGCCGCTGATGTGCCGCTGGGCCGGCACGTAGTACTCGGAGAAGGCGTCGGCGTCCTTCGCGGTGGAGGCCTTCTTCCACTGCTCGCGGTTCTGCTCGATCGCGCCGATGAGGGCGGTGATGCCGGCGTCCGCCTTCGCGGGCCAGTCGTGCGCGCGCAGCAGCCGCGCCTGCTCGGCGAGACCCCTCTCGACGCGCCCTGCCCACTCCTTGTGGCCCGGCAGGTCGTCCTCGAAGTCCTCCGCGTCGGGCTCGGTCCAGTAGGCGTCGTAGAGGGCCTTGTCCGCCTTCAGATAGGCGAGCTGATCGGCGTCGAGGTTCGTGCCGTCGCGGCGGAACGAACCCTTCAGCGTGCGCTTCTCCTCCGCGTCGCCGAAGAGACAGGTGACGTGACGGTCCCCCTGGCGCCAGGTGTCCCGGTCGGGCACGAAGTAGTTGACCTGAGCGTCCCCCCAGTCGACCCAGGTGTCGAAGACGTAGGCGGTCTGGAGGTCGACGCACTTGGTCTCGGCGAGGTGCGTGAGCTCAGAGTCGCCCGGGTAACTGCCGTGATTCACCCGGAACGAAGCGAAGACCTCGCCGTCGTGCCGCACCGAGCAGGGCACCTCGTCGACCTGGAAGGCGTACTGGGCCCCTTCGAGCTTGCCGCCGGGGACGTTGAAGCACTCCCCCTTGTCGACAGGGAACCCGGAACTGTTCCGGGCGTCACGCGCGGCCTCCCTGAAGCCGTCCATGAAGTCACGCGCGCCTCCCGTCACGACAGCCAGCACAAGCAGCACGACACCGACGACGGAGAGGATGCTGCCCGCGATCGCCATGCCCTTGCCGCGCTCGCCCTTCTTCGAGATCTGCGCGAGCGCCACCAGGCCGAGGACCAGACCGACTGCGGGCAGGAAGCAGAGGATCCCGAACACGAGCGAGGCGATCGCGAAGCCGTTGACCGGAGGCCGGGAGTACGGCGAGTACCCGCCGGGCCACCGCTGGTACGGCACCTGGGGACCACCCGGGTACGGGGGCTGCCCGTACGGCTGCCGAGGGCTGCCGCCCGGGTAGGGCGGCGGGGGTATGTCCACGGGTGGCGTGCTCCTGGTTCGGATGGTTCGGATGGTTCAGTCGATGCGGGAGCTTCGCATCGTAAATAACGCCTCGTCCTCGCGGCGGGCCGGGTCGAAGGACCGGAGCCGTACCGCGAGGACGAGGGCTGGTGCCAGGAAGAACTGCTACGAGGAGCTGCTCAGAACTGCAGTGCCCAGGAGTCGATCTTCCCGACGTCCTGTGCCGCGTTGTCACTCACCCGCAGCTTCCACGTCCCGTTGGCCGTCTCGGACGACGCGTTCACCGTGTAGGTGGTGTTGATGTCGTCCGAACTGCCGCCGGTTCCATAGCCCTTCAGCGTGTACGCGCTGCCGTCGGGCGCGATCAGCTGCACCTGGAGGTCACCCACGTACGTGTGCTTGATGGCGACCGGCACGCTCAGGGCGGCAGGCGCGGAACCCGGGACGCCGCTCACGGTGACCGGTGATTCGGCCGTGGCGTTGTCGTTGATCGCGTAGTCGGCCGTGTTCTCGAACTTGGGGCCCGGAGGGTTCGTCGAGCCGGGGCCCACGTTCAGGAGGCGGTTGGGGGAGCCCGATCCGGGGCTGGTGACGACGCCCGTGGAGGCCGCGCTGACCAGCGCCGCGGACACCTGCGCCGGGGTCGCCGCGCGGTTGTCGGCGAGGTAGAGCGCCGCGGCGCCCGCGGTGTGCGGGGACGCCATCGACGTACCGGAGATGGTGTTCGTCGCGCTGTCGCTGCTGTTCCAGGCCGAGGTGATGGACGAGCCCGGCGCGAACAGGTCCAGGACGCTGCCGAAGTTGGAGTAGCTCGCCTTGGCGTCGGTGCTCGTCGTGGCGCCGACCGTGATGGCCTCGGTCACGCGCGCGGGAGAGCGCGTGGAGGCGTTGACGGACTCGTTGCCGGCCGCGACGGCGAAGGTGATGCCGGACGCGATGGCGTTGCGTACGGCCGTGTCCAGGGCGCTGTCGGCGCCGCCGCCGAGCGACATGTTCGCGACGGCGGGCTTGACCGCGTTCCGGGCGACCCAGTCGATGCCGGCGACGACCTGCGCGGTGGTGCCGGAGCCCTGGTTGTTCAGGACGCGCACGCCGACGATCTTCGCCTTCTTGGCGACGCCGTGCAGGGTTCCGCCGACGGTGCCCGCGACGTGCGTGCCGTGGCCGTGGCCATCCTGCGCGGTGTTGTCGTTGTCGATGGCGTCGTAGCCGTAGGAGGCGCGTCCGCCGAAGTCGCTGTGGCTGATGCGGACTCCGGTGTCGATGACGTACGCCGTGACGCCCTCACCGGCGGAGTCCGGGTAGGTGTAGGAGTTGTTCAGCGGGAGCGTCTTCTGGTCGATGCGGTCCAGGCCCCAGGACGGCGGGTTCGGCTGGGTGGCGTCGACCGTGAACGTGCGGTTCTGCACGACGGAGTCGACCGCCGGGTCCGCGGCGAACTTCTTGGCCTCGGCCGCGGAGAGCTCGACCGCGTAACCGTTGAGCGCCTTCTTGTACGTGCGGTCGATCTCGGCGCCGTACTTCTCGGCCAGGGCCTTGCCCTGCTTGGAGTCCGCCTTCGCGGCGTCCGCGTCGAGGCTGACTATGTAGCTGCCGGGTATCGCGCCGGGGGCTCCGGCGTTCTCGATCGTGCCTTCGGCCTGACCCGGCTGGGCGGTGGCGGGAAGGGCGGATACGACGCCGAGGGCGAGGGCCGCGACCGCTGTCGCGCTGATCCCGGCCAGTCTTCGGCGGGTATGACGCATCACTGCCATCTGAGGGGTCCTCCTCAATAGGTGGTGCGCTGGTGGGGGGTGGAGCCGGTGGTGCCCACACGCGGAGGCAAACGACAGGAGCATGTCAATTGACGTGTCTACTTTTGCCTTCGTCGGGACGAAAGATTGGCGGATCCATAGGAATCCCACAAGGGTCAGTACCGGACGTAACATGACCGCCACGCACCCGCCATGACACATCCGCCCCAAATGCCCCAACTAGCCTGCGTACATGACAGCATTGCCGGACTGTTTCTGCCCCACCGACGGAACCCGTGTCCCCGCGGGCACCCTCGCCTGGTGCTGCCCCGTCTGCCGTGGCCCGCTCGACCTGGACTTCTCCCCCAATCCCGCACCGCTGAAGTCCCTGAACGGAAGGGTCAATTCACTGTGGCGGTACGCGGAGTCCCTGCCGCTGCCCGTCCCCGCCTTCTCGCTCGGCGAGGGCCGCACACCGCTCGTACCGCTGGATGGCGCGATCTCGGCCAAGCTCGACTTCCTGATGCCGACGCTCTCCTTCAAGGACCGGGGCGCCGTCATGCTCGCCGCGCTCGCGCTGCGGCTCGCCCCGGAACGGGTGATCGCCGACAGCAGCGGCAACGCGGGCACGGCGATCGCCGCGTACTGCGCGCGGGCCGGACTGCCCTGCACTGTGTACGTCCCTGAGGGCACGTCACCGAAGAAGCTGGAGCAGATCGGCGCGCACGGAGCGCGGCTCGAAGTCGTCCCCGGAGACCGCGAGAAGACGGCATGGACGGCCCGTACGGCGGCCGACGAACCGGGCACCTTCTACGCCTCACACGTCCACAACCCCTACTTCCTGCAGGGCACCAAGACGTACGTCCACGAGCTGTGGGAGGACCTGGGCGGCCGGCTGCCGGACGCGCTCGTCGTGCCCGTGGGCAACGGCACCCTGCTGCTCGGCGCGGCGCTCGCGGTGCGGGAACTGCACGCGGCGGGCCTGATCGCGAAGGCACCGGCGCTGTACGCCGTGCAGGCCGCCGCGGTCTCCCCGCTGGCCGAGGCGTGGCGCGCCGGCGCCGACGAGCCCCTGGGCTCCACCCCGGCGGCGCCCACGCTCGCGGAGGGCATCGCCATTCCGCGGCCGCCCCGCGCACGGCAGATCCTCCGGGCCGTACGCGGTCTCGGCGGTGGCTTCCTGACCGTCACGGAGGACCAGATCCGGGACGCCCAACTGGATCTGGCGGGACGCGGGTTGTACGTCGAGGCGACCGGCGTCGCGTGCTGGGCCGCCGTACGGGACGGCGCACTCGGCGAGCGCACGGCCGTGGTTCCGCTGTGCGGGGCGGGTTTGAAGTCAGGACTCGCAAGCGATTGAATTCACCAGTGCACGCTAACTGGCCGCTGCTACCGGGGAGTTGGCGGCACACGGCAAATGGTCACAGCTCTGTTCTGCTCATGGCCGGAGGCCTGCCCTGAGCTGAACTGTGGCCGTACGCTTGTCACCACCATCGATACGACGATGCCGCACCATCGATGCACACGAGTGCTGACTGCTGACTGCTGGTGGCGATCGGGAGGTCACGGGGGTGGAAGGGCGCAGCCCTGCGAGGGTTCGCAACGAATTGGTCGCCGACATCGTCGACGTACTGCAGGAATCGAGCACGGTACGACAGGAGAACAGCGCCGATCTATGGGTGCGCATGCTGAGCGACGAGCTGGAATCCCCCGTGGAGCCCCTGCGCAACGCCGCGCTGCGGCCCTGGCTGCTCCAGCTGGTGGAGCGCTGCGCGCAGATTCCTGACGGCCTTGGGTGTCTGGTGCGCTGCCTGCAATATCTGGAGCAGCAGTCTTCCGCCATTCTGTCGCTGCTGCGTCTCGTGGACGAATGGGAGGCCGTGGAGTTCTTCGACGGCGCCGACCTGCATCCCTTGCAGCCCATCCTGCGGGACATGCGCTCATCGGCCGGACTCGCCACGCTCGCCCGGCGGGCCAGCCGGTCACGCACCCAGGAATTGCCCGCGTGGTGCGACACGGGATGGGCAGTCTTTCTACGGCTGGCCGGCGACAACACCGCCGCGAGGGAACTCCCCGTCAGCATGGCGTTCCTGGCCCTGGCCGCCGAACGGCTCGTGGAGGACGGACAGATGGAGGCAGCGGAGGACCTGCGTCGCTGGAACCGTCAGCAGGCCAGGACGTGGGGCCTTGAGGATCAGATCGCCGACTGGCAGCGCAGCGGCATGGTCCAGCAGGCTCCGCCGCCCATGGTGCCCGCGTATCTGATGATCCAGTTCGAGCCCGACGGAGTGGATCCCGATCGCTATCTCCTCTCCCACTGGCGGCAGTCGGACGCCGACGGCTGGCATCCCGTGCCGGGCGAGACCCTGCATCTGCACCGCGACGACCTGCCCGCCGAGGTCGAGGTCCTCATCGAGCAGACCGAGGAGCGATGGGCGGACCTGCGACAACCGGTCGTCCTTGAATTCATCCTCCCGTGGGAATTGCTGGGCGAGCCCGTGGAGTGGTGGCACAAGGAGTCCTCCTCCTCGTCACCGACCCCCCTGGTGATGGACTACGCCGTCCTGATCCGCAGCTTCGAGCGCCTGCGCAAAGCCGCCTGGCACCGCCCCTGGCACAAGAAGTGGCGCCAGCTCAAGGAGCAGCCCGCCGACAGCCATTCGTACTTCAACCCTCCGGGCCAGTCGCACTTCCACCTGGAGCGCGAGCTGAAGGAGGACGACCACGCGGTCTGTCTCGTACTGAGCCAGCCACCCGGCACCGACTCACCCGCCGGCCACCAGGAGTTCATGGCGGGACTGCGGGCGGGGGTGCCCGCGATGATCTGGCACCGCGGTGACTGCGGTGATCCCGCCTTCAAGGAGGCGGTCGCCGAGATGGTCCAGGACAGGGGCCTGTCCAGCCTGGTGACGCGCGCCGGAAATTGGCGCAAGGAGGCTCTGGCGCTGGGGCCCGAGGGCTGGGACAACCACGTGGGGCGCCATCTGGCGATCCTGTTCGACGATCCGGAACGCAGACCCGGGCCGCCCGGCCCCGACCGAGCGCCGGTGACGAGTTGAACGGGCCCGCCGGCGACGGGTCCGTGAACCTCCCGCACATGGCGAGAGGGGGTGCCGCGCCGTGAACGAGCCGGCCTCCGCTGCCGTGCGGCTGCTTCGCGCCGGGCGCACGCACCTGTCGGCCGTGCGCACGCACCTGCCGACCGGGCGCACGCACCTGCCGACCGGGCGCACGGAGCCGCACGCCGGGGGCGTCACGTTTTCCGCCGTAGGCACGGCTTTCCCCGGGGCGGGCGTGACTTCTAGCACGTTTTCCGTGCGCCCCGGCCCATGCCGCCGTACCCCCTTGCTTGCTGTGCGGGCGCACTGTCACGCTGCGCTTGTGGATGTCACGCACGCCCGCGCACTGGGGGACTCCACATCATTGTCCTGGCCGCCTCGACGCCTTGAGGGCGCATATGCATGACGACGGAGGGCAGCGGCAGGGACCGGCAACGCGGGCACGTCGTGAAGCCGCGTCCGTTCTCGGCCGGCTCGGGCATGCGAGGACCGGCCAGTCGGGCAGCCAGGAGCGCTCCGAAGCGGTCCTCGTGCTCGACAGCCACCTGACGATGAAGGTCTGGGACCACGCTGTCGACGACCTGGTCGACGAGCTGAACCGCGAAGGCGACTTCGCGCGCGTACGCGTGCTGCGCTTACGCGGCACGGACGAGACCGACCCCGCGCGCCTGGGCCCCGAGGAACCGCTCGGCAGCGCCGGAGACATGCGCCGGGTGATCCTCGTCCTCACCGACGGGCTGGCGGCCGGATGGCGGTCGGGCGCCGTCATGCCCCTGCTGCGCGCCTGGGGCCGCACCTGTCCCGTCGGCGTGGTGCATGTGCTCCCCCAGCAGCTGTGGTTCCGCACGGGCCTCGACGTCTGCCGGGTGCGGCTGCGCGCCGACCACGCCTGGGCGGCCAACAGCGAGCTCGACTGGGAGCTGCGCGAGGCCCCGGTGGAGTCACGCGACCCGGACGAACCCGAGGCCGAGGGCGACGCGGTCCTCGTGCCGGTCCTCGCCCTGACCAACCGCTGGGCCGAGGCCTGGACCCAGCTCGTCATGGGACCGGAGCAGCGGTGGCTCGAGATGTCCGCCATCCGGGCGCGGGAGTGGAAGCGCAGGCCCGACGCCGCGCGCGCCCTGCCCTGGACGGACGACGTCCCCGACCCGCGCAGCACGGTGCCCGCCTCCGAACGCGTGTCGGACTTCCGCGCCGGCGCCTCGCCCACGGCCTTCACCCTGGCGACGCGCTTATCCGCCGTCCCGCTGAGCCTCCCCCTCATCCGCAAGGTCCTGGAGACCACACCGGGAGCGGGCCCGGTGCACGCGTCGGAGCTGCTGATGAGCGGCCTCGTCCGGCCCAGCGGGGGACAGGGGGACGACGTCACGGATGTGGCGTTCTCCTTCGCTCCCGACATCCGCGAGGAGCTGCTCGCGCTGGGCCGCCGCAGCGACACCGCTCGGATCCTGCACGACGTACGCGCGCTGTTGGCAGGTGACGGCACAGGGGCCCCCTCGCTGCTCCCCTCCCCCGCCGAACCGCTCGACACCCTGGCCATGCCCCGGGTGAACAGTCGCAATATCGGTTTCCTCCGCGTGGAGCTCGCCGCGCTGAGAGCACTCTCCGGACGTTTCATGCAGCGCGCCGCCCTGCTGGCAGGGGTACTTGGCTGGCACGATCGTCGATACGCAGTCAGCCTGGAGAAAAGCGGTGGAACCCCCGTCTCTCGGCCCGATCCTGAAGGAGCATCGGTGATGTCGACTACGCCCCAGCAAACGATGGAGGGGGACCGCACATCACAGCCGCGCGTCTGGGGAAACCTACCGCCTCGGAACCCCAATTTCACCGGCCGGATGGCACTCCTCGAACTCCTCGGCGAGCGTCTGAGGGAAGGCACGACCACAGTCCTGCCGGAAGCGATTCACGGCATGGGCGGCGTGGGCAAGACCCAGCTGGCCATTGAATACGCATACCGCCATCAGGCCGAGTACGACATCGTCTGGTGGATTCCCTCGGAGCGGCCCGGCCAGATCGGGCAGGCGCTCGTGGAGCTGGCGGGGCGCCTCGGCCTGGAGACGAGCACCGAGGCCAATATCGCGGGACCCGCGGTGCGCGAGGCGCTGCGCGAGGGCCGTCCTTTCTCACGCTGGCTGCTGATTTTCGACAATGCCGATAATCCGGAACAGGTTCGCCATTACTTCCCCACAGGGGGCAACGGCACGATCCTGGTCACCTCGCGCAACAGGCGGTGGGGCCTGGTCGGCGGCTCTCTCGAGGTGGACGTCTTCACCCGCGAGGAGAGCAAGGAACTCCTGCGCCACTCCGGGCCGCCTCTCCAGGACGACGAGGCCGACCAGCTTGCCGAGGCGCTCGGAGACCTGCCGCTCGCCCTGGAGCAGGCCGCCGCATGGCGTGCGGAGACGGGCATGCCGGCGTCCGAGTACCTCCGGCTGTTCGAGGACAAGCGCACAGAACTCCTCGAAGTGGCCCCGCCGCCGGACTACCAACTGCCGGTCGCAGCCGCCTGGAACGTCTCCCTCGACCACTTGGAGAACCGCAGCCCGTCGGCCCTGCGGCTGCTGCAGCTCTGCTCGTACTTCGCACCCGACCCGATTTCGCGGTCCATCTTCTCCGGCCTGGGAAACAGCAGCATCTTCCCCGAGCTCGACGCGACATTGAACGACCCGATGCGGCTCGCGCGGGCCATAAGGGAGGTGAACCGCTACTCCCTCGCACGCATCGACCACCGTACGAACTCCATCGAGATGCACCGCCTTGTTCAGCTCGTCCTGAACAACCGCATGACCCCTGAGGAGCAGTCCCGCATGCGCCATGGCGCCCACACCCTGCTGGCCGCCGCTGACCCGAAATCACCGAACAACGCAGCCAGCTGGCAGCGCTACGCGGAGCTGTACGGTCACGTCATCGCCTCCGACGCCATCAAGTCCGACCAGCCGTGGGTGCGTCAGCTCGTCATGAACATCGCCAAGTACCTCTACTACTGGGGCGACCACGAGGTGTCGCTCGACTTCTCCGAGCAGGCCTGGGACACCTGGCTGACGATCTTCGGCGAGGAGGACCAGCAGACCGTCCTCATGGGCCAGTGGCTGTGCATCATGTACCGCGTCGTCGGCCGCTACGACGACGCGGCCGCCCTGGTGGACCAGCTCAAGGGCATCTACGAACGCACCGCCCCCGCCGACCGCGAGGACACCCGGGAAGACGCCCTGGACGCGATCCAGCTCGAAGCGGCCGTACGGCGCGTCGAAGGCCACTTCGCCCTGGGCGCCGAGCTGGACGAGACCGCCTTCGAGCGGGCCCGCCGCGCGTTCGGCGAGGACGACCCCACGACGATGAACATCGCCCACAACCTCGGCGTGAGCCTGCGGCTGACCGGCGAGTTCCGCCGCGCGCTCGAACTCGACCGCCACACCCTGGGGTTGAAGATGCGGCTGTTCGGCCGCGACGACCAGCGGACCCTGGTCACGGAGAACTCCGTGGCCATCGACGTCCGCGAGACCGGGGACTACGTCGGCGCCCGCGCCCTCCAGGAAGCGGTGCTCGGCGCCTTCCGTGACGTGTTCGGCCGCGCCAACCCCTCCACGGTCGGCGTGATGCGCCAGCTCAGCGAGTCGTTCCGCAAGGAGGGCGACCACGCGCGCTCCCTGGAACTCGCCACCGAGGCCTACGCCCTGTTCACCCGGCGCTACGGCGACACCCACCCCCAGTCGCTCTCCACCGCGCTGACCCTGTCGGTGGCGCTGCGCCAGAACGGCGACCTCCAGGCGGCACGCACCCGCGGCATCAAGGCCTGTCAGGGCTACCGCAACATCTTCGACCCGCACCACCCGCACGTCCTGTCGGCCGACATCAACCTCGCGGTCACCTTGCGCCTGCTCGGCCAGCCCGACGAGGCGTGCAGGCTGAACGAGGCGGCTCTCACCTCACTCGCCGAACGGCTCGGCCCCGGCCACCCGATCTCGCTGGCCTGTGCGATCAACCTGGCGAGCGACCTGGCCGCGCGCTCCCACCACCAGGACGCGCGCAGGCGTGGCGAGACGACGCTCGCGCTCTGCCAGTCGACCTTCGGTCCCGACCACCCCACCACCCTGGCCTGCGCCAGCAACCTCGCAATGGACCTCATCGCGGTCGGGGAGGAAACCGCGGGCAACACGCTGCGGGCCGACACCCTGGAGCGCATGGAGCGCGTGCTCGACGCTCCCCGGATCCGCGAGGAGGCCGGACCGCACCCGGCGACCCTTCAGGCCAAGGAAGGAATGCGGGCCAACTGCGACATCGACCCGGTGTCGCTGTAACGCGAAGAGGCAAGGCCGGCCGCGGGCTTCGCGCCCGGGCCGGCCTTCTCTAGCGTCCCGTCGTCCCGCCCCGGCCCAGCCACTCGGCGAGCCGTACGGGGTCCGCGCCGTCGCCCGTGTCGGCCCGCAGCGCGTCCCGCATGGCGCGGGCCCGCTCCGGGTACCGGCGCAGGAGCCGGGCCGCGGCACTGCCGCCCTCGTCGTCCGCATCGCCGCCGAGCGCCCGTCCCAGGCCCACCCAGGCGGTCACGGGGCCGCCGTCGCGGGCCAGCTGGGCGGCGTAGGCGTCCCGGGCTCCGGCGCGGTCGCCGCGGGCCAGCAGGACGTCGGCCGCTTCGACACCCTTGATGCCGTCCGCCATGGCCGCGGTCTGCCGCCAGGTCCCTTCGGGCTCGCTGACGCGGTAGCGGGCCAGGATGGCCGCGACGTCGAAGTGTCTGCCTTCCGGGTCCGGGACGAGCTCGGGCTCGGCCGCCAGGGCGGCCGGCGGGCGGCTCTCCCCCCGCTGCCAGGCTCGTACGGCCTCCTCGACGGCCGTGACGGGAGGCCGCAGATGATGCGCGCGCCAGCGGGCCCGGTGGTCGGCAGCGGCTTCCCCTGCCAGCTCCAGCTCCCGGCCGGGCACCGCGTCGGCCATCCACTCCGCGCACCTCTCGCGCAGGGCCTCGATGACGCGTCGGCCCAGCGGCGTCAACTGCCCATGACCGGCGACCAGATTCAGCGTGGACCACACCTGGGCACGCCACAGCGCGAACTCGAAGTGGGCCAGCGGGGCGTACGCGGCGTCGGCGGCATGCCGGTGGGCACGCCAGAAGCGGGTGACGCCCGTGAAGGCGTAGATCCCCTGCATCAGGCCGCCCAGGGGCCGCGGGTCGTCGCGCCAGGGAGCGTAGAAGAGCTCGTCCGGCTGCTCCGGGTCCGATGCCGGGCGGCTCAGCGGTTCCAGATGCATGAGACCGCCGAGCTTCGTGTGCTGGAACTCGTGCACCAGCGTGGCAGCGAGCTGCGCCGCGTCGTCCGGGTGGGAGGCCGTGACGCTGCCGAACGCGTCGCCCGCTGTCCCGCTGTATGGCCGGAACCGCTCCCTGGCCGACACCGGCGCCACCGACATCAGCCCCGGGCGCATCGCGTCGGCGCTCTCCGCGTCGTCGCGCAGCAGGACCTCCCACGCGGCGGCCAGCAGCTTCCGCCAGCTCACGTCCTCCGAAGCCGACATGAGGGAGGGCTCGCTCGGGCGGGGGAACGTCCGGTAGGGGTCGAGCTCCTCCAGGGCCAGCCGCTTGACGCCGTCTCCGGACCCGACGCTCACGCGCCGCACCGCATGCCAGCCCGGACCGCTCTCCTGCCGGTCGCCGGGCACCGTCACTTCGCCGTTCCCGCCGATGACGCGTAACGACCCCTTCTCGGCCACGACTTCGGCCGTGCTCCACGGCTCGGTCACCGGAAGCACCGCGCATCCCAGCGTAGGCAGCGGCACGACGCCGCGGCGCACCGGAACGGTCATCGAGAAGTCCAGGCCGGCCCGTGCTCCCGCCGCCGCGGCCAGCGCCGACAGATGCCCGGTCACCACCCACAAGGGCGCGTCCTCGTACGACTTGCCCCTGAGCCGGCGCAACGCGAGCGAGAGCCACATGCCGGTGTGCGGGCACATGAGCACGTCCTCGAACGCCTCGGGCGACTGTTTCTGAACCCGCTCAAGGAGCGCCCAGGCCGCGTCCGGCGAGAGCGCCGCACCGAGGCCGAGCGGCGGGCCGCTCCGGGAGAGTCCGTCGTCCAGGGCCCGCAGCATCAGCAGCCGGCGGCTCCGCTCGGCGGCGAGCAGCTCGTCCACCACGTCCTTGCCGCCCTCGCCGCGCGCGAGAGCACGGGCACCGGCCGCCGAGAGCTGGTGGAACGACAGATCCGCAGATATCGCGGACTCACCCGCCATGGGCCCTCCACCGCACCGTACCGAGCTCCTCAGTCGATGCGGTCCGGGGGGTTGTACGACACGGCGATGGCCTGGGGGCCGTCAATGTGCCGCAGGAGCTGTTCCAGCGACACGGCGATGGCCGTACCGTCCATGGAGAGCAGCGCTTCAAGAGAAACCCCCGAGAGATCTACGAGATCGGACTCGACGGCAGGCATCGATTGCTCCACGGCTGCCAAGTCCCCTCCCGCGATTCCGTGCATGCGCCATCCCTTTCCCCCTCATGATGGCCCAGCACGGCACGCTGCGAAACCCCGCATCCGAGCCGTGCCCGACATCAAGTCAGCAGTATCGCTTGGCCAGTTGAGCCGCCTCACGGTCGAGGCGGGCCACTTCCATCGACTGCCCCTCCAGCAGCCGGACAGTCTCCAGGAGCTGATCTAGCGTGCCCCGGTAGCGCAGACAGGTGCGCACGACGCCGTAGATGTCCATCCTGAGCCTGGAGTCCCTCGGCCGGTTCGCAGCGATCTCCGCGTCGATGCTGGAGAGCACCAGACCCAGGCCGCTCGCGTCCTTCAGGGCCGGTACGTCCACCAACGCGTCGACGAGCCCCATCAGTTCACGCAACGGCAGGTCAGAGGGGAGTTCGGCCAGACTGGCGGGCGCCGCCACCCACTCCGGATCCGCTGCGGAACGGAGCCCTCCAGGCATGGGCAGACCCGCTTCCTTGTGCAGGTGTTCCAACTCGGCCGAGGAGAGCGCGCCGTACCACTGTTCCACCCTGCCGGCCGCGAGCCGCCCCAGGCCGTCCGAGCGGTGGTGGGCACTGATCACACCGATCACGGCACCGCCGGACCAGACCACCGCACCGGACATCCCCTCCCAGGGCGAACGCTCCGGTTCGGGGTCCGCGCGCGGCGCGAGAACGGCCAGTTCGAGTGTGCCCTCGCGGCGGTTGGACAGGACGGAGACGGTCCCCGAGACATGGCAGGAGTCCCGGAACTGGCTGGGGAGGCCGTCGTCGAGGAGGCGCATTCTGTCGTCCCGCAGCTTGAAACGGGGAAAGCCCATCGCGCTGACGGGAAGCACCACATCGGATTCGGGCACGGCGCCATAGCGGGGGCTCCCGACAGCCGCACTCCCGTGCGGCACGTTCGTGATCTCCAGGAGGGCCATGTCCACGGCCTCGGCGAGCAGCACGACGCGTACGTCGGCGCTCCACTCCCCCGGCAGATCGGCGTCGAAGCGCACCCGCACCGACGTCACGGGTCCCGCGACCACATGTGCGGCCGTCAGTACGGACCTTTCCCCCACGCGGTAGCCGGACCCGCGCCGTCCGGGCTCTCCGCCCGGCCTCTCCACCAGTATTTCGGCGACCCGCGCCGCCTCGAGACCCTCCGACGCCGACATGGTGTCCGGGCTCAGCGCTCGCGTGCGGTCCGGTCACCGCGGACCCAGGGCCGCTGATCGGAGCCGCGGACGCGGGGCTCCAGGCTGAGGGTGACGCGGTGGGTGGTGCTGTTCACCTGCTGGCCGGAGGCGCCTGCCTCGACGACCCAGAAGCGGATCTTGCCGTCCGCGCCCGCGGACCGCTGTACGACGAACTCCGCCTCCAGCTGCACGGCACCCAGCTCGAAACGCACTTCTTCTTCCTCGGCCGCGGCCATGGCGGCGGCGAGCTGCCCACGTAACTGCGCGATCATCTCGGCGAGTTCAATCACGCCGGGCCTCTACCCCCGGCGTGTCGCCTCCACACGGTGGAGGCGACACGAGGAGAGCCGAAGGGGCCGGCCGGCGCGACGACGGCCGGCCCCTGGGGGCAAGGTCAGCCGTTGCCCTGGCCGTTGCCGGACAGGACCGGGATGTCGGACAGGATGTGCGACAGCGGCTCGTCGCCCTTGGCCTGCGTCGAGTTCTCGGTGCACTGCTGGTTCTGCGGGGCCGACAGGATCGGGATGTCCTGGATTCCGATGTTCACGAGCGCGACGATCGACTGGATGTTCGCCTTGACCGGCACAGCGATGCAGGGCTTGTTCAGCGTGCCCTGGACGAGCGTGAGCTGGGGGCTCTGGTTGCCCTTGGTCGCGGAGTTGCCGAACGCCGTCTCGGACCCGTTGCCGCTCAGGGACGTCGTGCCCTGGTCGTCACCGATCGCCATGGCCTGGGGGGCCATTCCCGCCGAGATTCCGGCGACAGAGGCGGCAATGGCCGCGGATGCCCACAGCTTCTTCATTTTGATTCCCTTCAAGAGCGGGCTCCCTTGGCAGAGCCGCGTGATGATCAACTGCCCGACACGGTGATGGTTGCGACCTTCGACCCGGTTGGCCGAGTAATCAGACGGCCGTCAACGGCATTCCAGGGTGCCGCCCCGGACGGTCGCCGGGCTCCCGAACCTCGGCGGATCGCTCAGCCTGGCCTTCGAGTCGGGGGGCGTCAGGGGCCGGTCCCGGTTGATGGCCGCGAAGACCTTGCCGGCCTTGGCCCGGTCCCACTTGAGCGACCCGTTCTCGCTGAAGCCGCTGACCGGCACCGTGGTGAACTCCATGGACGACGCCGGGAGACGGCCCAGCTGTGCCGCGAGCGTCAGGATCTGCTCGGTGCTGAACCCCCGGTCCACCCGCGCGGCTCCGACCAGCGACCGGCCGAGCCGCGCTGCCCGCACCGGATCGGCCAGGACGTTCCCCGTACGTACGCTGCGCAACGCGCCCAGGAGGAAGCGCTGCTGGCGCTGGATCCGCCCGAAGTCGGCGCTCGCGTCCACGTGGCGGGAGCGGACGTACTGCAAGGACCGGCCGCCGCCCAGCAGGTGGCTGCCGGGCGCGAGGTCGAGCCTCGTGGTCCTGTCCTTGAGGGGGCGGGGCGTGCAGACCCGCACGCCGCCGACCGTCTCGACGCTGTCCATGAAGCGCCGGAAGTCGAGCTGCAGATACCGGTCGACGCGGACGCCGGTCATTCCCTCGACGGTCCGCACCGACAGCGCGGGACCGCCTTCCGCATAGGCGCCGTTGATCTTCCCCGGATGCGCCGGACGCTCCCGTCCCGTGGCCTCGTCCCGGTGCGCCGGAATGTCGGCGTGGGAGTCCCTGGGGAGGCTGACGACACTGACGTGGTCCCCGGCCTCGGAGACATGGACCAGCATGAGCGTGTCCGTGCAGTTGCAGGCGACTCCGCCCGCGTAGAACTTCCGCTTCTCCTTGCGCGTGATGGTGTCGCGGCCGTCGGTCCCCATCAGGAGGATATTCGTACCGCTTCCCTCGTCCGGTCGATTCTTCATGTCGCCGAAGGCATCGACGCGTTGGACTGGCAGCGGCAGTGCCGTGGCGTTTCCCATTCCAGCGGCAGCGGCGATCAGAAGGACCCCCGAAAGGGCGATACGCAGACTTCGAGCACGCCGGGATCCGGTCGGTGAGTAGAAGTGAGTGAGCAAGCTGAACTCCGCTGCGGGGGAACCGGGGCGAAGAAACGGTAAACCGCTCGACGCCACTGCGGAGCGCCGGATTTCGTGGCGCGCACGAACAACAACTCGTTCGCCCCAATCCGTTCGGTTTCCCCGGATTCCACATCTGGAACAGATGGCTCGACACGCTCGACACACGCCCGTCGATGGCGAGGGAACATGGCTGACTTCAAGCATCAATGGAAGCGGCAGGGCCTCATCCCGGTGAGCAGGAATTCTCCGGAAAGCCGCGTCGATGACCCCATCTTCACGTCGTTGCAGGATTTCTGGGAAAGGCAGGGGAAAACCGTTCCCGGGCGCCCCGACCAGGAGTGGCGAGCCCTCATGTCACGCGATCACTGGCCACGCGGCTGACGGCACGGGGGCGTAGAACGCGGCAGCGGGCCGCCGGTGAACGGCGGCCCGCTGTGCAATGCGTGGGGGATCAGCTGTTGCCCTTCCCGTTCCCCGAGAGGACCGGGATGTCGGAGAGGATGTGCGACAGCGGCTCGTCGCCCTTGGCCTGCGTCGAGTTCTCGGTGCACTGCTGGTTCTGCGGCGCCGACAGGATCGGGATGTCCTGGATTCCGATGTTCACGAGCCCGACGAGCGACTGGAGGTTCGCCTTGACCGGGAGACCGATACAGGGCTTGTTCAGCGAGCCCTGGATCAGCGCCATCTGCGGGCTCATGTTGCCGTACGTGGCGGAGTTGCCGTACGCCTGCTGGGCGCCGTTGCCACTGAGAGACGTGGTGCCGTGGTCGTCGCCGATGGCCATCGCCGACGGAGCTGCGGCGGCCGACATGCCGACGACGGAGACGGCAACCGCGGCTGCAGCCATACCCTTCTTGATCACAACTAATTCCCTTCTGGAGAAACCCCGTTCGCCGGAGCGCTCTGATTAACTCCACGCCCTGCGCTTAGTTGCTGCCATTCACTCCGATGGCCCAATGCGAGGCCGGCAGGGGCCCCAACCGAGTGAAGCCCCGAAACTCAAACTCGTGCCGACCGGTTGGTCAGCGCGCAGTGACTCGAGCTTCTGCCAGAAAAGGAACACACAAAATGATGAAGAAGGCTATGGCCACGGCGGCAGTTGCCGTTTCCGTCGTCGGTATGTCCGCTGCCGCGGCCCCGTCGGCACTGGCCATCGGTGACGACCACGGCACCACCTCCCTGAGCGGCAACGGATCCGAGCAGTCGTACGGCAACTCCTCGACGCACGGCGACATGAGCCCCCAGCTCTCCCTCGTCCAGGGTTCGCTGAACAAGCCCTGCATCGGTCTCCCGGTCAAGGCGAACATCCAGTCGATCGTCGCGCTCGTGAACATCGGAATCCAGGACATCCCGATCCTGTCGGCGCCGCAGAACCAGCAGTGCACCGAGAACTCGACGCAGGCCAAGGGCGACGAGCCGCTGTCGCACATCCTGAACGACATCCCGGTCCTGTCCGGAAACGGTGAGCTCAACGGCTGATCCGTCGACGTGAGGACCGCTCGGGCTGCTCGCCTGCTTCAAGCCGGGCAGCCCGGGCGCTTCTTCATTTTTGAATGCGGTAATTCGGGTGAATTTACTGAACGGTCGGAGCCGATGGTTTCTTACGGGCCCTCAACTCGTTTGCAGGCTGCGGGTCATGGTGCGAGACATCAATCAAGTGCTCGCTCGGTTTCGACTGCCAGATCGGCATGACCACAGAGAAGGGAACATCTGTGAAGCACAAGAAGAGCGCAACGATCATCGCTGGTGTCGTGATGGCCATGAGCATGGCGGCCCCCGCGTTCGCCGACGCCGGCGCCGAGGGTGCGGCCGTCGGGTCCCCGGGCGTTCTCTCCGGCAACGTCGTCCAGGTCCCGGTCCACATCCCGGTCAACCTGTGCGGGAACAGCGTGAACGTGATCGCCCTGCTGAACCCGACCTTCGGCAACACCTGCGTCAACGCCTGACGTAGCACCCAGCCACCTGGCTCTCTTTCATGGCCGGCCTTGGACCGTCGCTACGACTCCAAGGCCGGCTTTCCACTTGCTCAGAGGAAGACAACTAGATGCGACAGGTCATTGGTAAAGGGATGCTCGCGACCGCGGCCGCGAGCAGCATCCTCTCCCTGTCCGGTTCGAACGCGTTCGCCGCGGGCGGGGACGCCGTGGCGACGGGTTCACCCGGGGTCTTGTCGGGGAACAGCGTGCAGGCCCCCGTGGACGTGCCGGTGAACGCCTGCGGCAACAGCGCGAACGTGGTCGGCGTGGGCAACCCCGCCATGGGCAACAACTGTGCGAGCGCCGGGGCCTCTCACAAGGAGCACGCCGGCGCACCGGAGCGCTCGGCGGCGCAGGAGCGAACGGCCACCCGGACGGACGACGGGCCGGGGCACGGCCACACTCCGGAGAGGGACGCGTCCTCGGGCACGCACGCGGGCACCCAGTCGCTGGCCCGGAGCGAGGCCGGCAACTCGCCGGGCGTCGTGTCGGGCAACAACGCACAGGCGCCCGCGGACGTTCCGGTCAAGGCCTGTGGCAACACCGTGGACGTGGTCGGCCTGCTCAACCCGACCGCCGGCAACGGCTGCCCCAACGGAGCGGCCGCGCCGACTCCCCCGGGGCACGAGCACCAGACGCCGCCTTCGCACGACACCCCGCCTTCGCACGAGACGCCTCCGCGGGCCGTCGAGCCACCGAACGAGCGCGCCGTCCCGCCGGTGAAGGCCGACCAGCAGCAGCCGCAGTACGTCGCGTCATCGACCTCGATCGCTCGGCAGATGCCGTCGGCCGCCCACGAGGCGCCGCACGCCGCCACCGGGCTCGCCGCGACCGGAAGCGACCAGGACCTCCTGGCCGCCGCAGCCGCGAGCGCCGCTCTGCTGGTCGGCGGAGGGATCCTGTACCGCCGCGGGTTGGCCTCATCGCGCCGCTAGCACCCCGGACAAGCCGCTGGCGGGGAAGAGACACCCGAGGGTCTCTTCCCCGCCAGAGCGGGAGGGGGCCGGCCCGCGAAGGGGGGTGTTGCCGACCTACGGCGAAGGCGCCGACGGCTGGCGGAGGGCAACCAGGCCCGTCCCATGACGACAGAGTCCACCACCTGATCGCCATGGACGAAGAACCGATTCACCCGTTCGCCGACGGCATCACCTGATCGAGTTCCCGGGAGGCGAGGTTCCCGCTCGGTGCTTGACGGTCATGGGCGTCGAGCGGCCCCCGCCGCAGGCTGCGGCGAACGCCCCGTACCAGCCGACGCGCCGTGAAAGACGCCCCGTGCACGAAGCGCATGGCCGGGCCGAAGCTGGACGCCGTCACCAGACCCGCCAGGAACAGACCGGGGTACGAGGACTCGAACTCGACGGTGGCGTAGGGCTCGTCGGCGGCGTTCACCTCCAGGCTGCCGCGCACGTCCGGGGCCAGCAGTCCGAGGCGGGCGCTCGTGGCCTTGAAGCCGGTGGCCGCGATGACGTGGTCGGTGTCGAAGTCCGGACCCCCGCTCGCGTTGCGCACGGTCGCGAGCCGCACCCGGCCCGCCGCGACCGACGCCGTGACGACCTCGTGGTCGAGCAGCACCTCGACGCGTGACTCGACCCGGTCGCGCACCCACCAGGCCCCCGCCGGGCCGAGCGCCGACGCCGAGACGCGGGCGCGCGTGGCCTCGGGAAGCCGCCGGAAGCCGCCCGGCACCTCGGCGTAGAACCAGTTGCGCCATCCGCAGCCGAGGCCGCTGTGCGGAGCGCGGGCGGACTCCCACCACGGGCGCTTCCACGCCGGGGGCACGCTGTTCCAGCTCAGCCGGCGCGACCGGGCGAGTACCCGCACGCGTGTTCCTTGCTCGGCGAGGAGCGCCGCGGTCTCCAGGGCGGCCTGGCCCCCGCCGATCACGGTGACGTCCCGGTCGCGGAAGCGGTCCAGGTCCCGGTGGTGGCTGCTGTGCGAGACGTGCTCCGCGGCTAGCCCGTGCAGCGCCGAGGGGATCTCGACGAAGGGCATCACGCCGACGGCCAGGGCCACCGTGCGGCCGCGGACGGCCTGTCCGTCATCGGTGACCACCTCGAAGCCTCCGCGACATGCGCCGACCGACGCCACCATGCGTTCGTCGACGTCCGGTACGGCGTGCCGCGCGAACCACAGGCCGTACGAGGCGAACGTCTCCACGGAGATCGGCTCGCCGTGCCGGGCCCGCATCCCGCCCCGCTCGCAGTACGCGGCGAGGCCGTAGCGGCGCCGCGGGTCGGAGAGGTTCGACGCCCAGGGCTCCGACTTCAGGAACATCCCCCGCGGCATGTGGTCGCGCCAGGACGCCATGGGCCTGCCGAAGACGCGTACGTCGAGGCCGGCATCGGCGGCGTGTGACGCGATGGAGAGCCCGTAAGGACCGGCTCCGACAACCAACAGGTCGTACATCAGCGGCTGCTCGCTCTCTCGTCATCGGTACGGGCGTCGTCGGCGCGCCCTGAGCCGTCGGGCGCGCCCGCCTGGCGCACCATCCGCACCCGCACCCCCTCCCCCGGTGGCCCGGCGGGACGCACCGTCCGCCGCAGCCGGCCGAGCAGCCGCCGCGTGACATGCCGGCACCACAGCACCCACATGGCGAGCGCGGGCGCCATGTCGTCCCGGGCGTGCCAGGCAAGCTCACGGCGGTGTGACGCGGTGGAGGCCGGCCCCGCCGTCAGCAGGACGCGCAGGGCGGCCAGCGGGGAGTAGTTCTCCACGACGAACGAGCGGCCCGGGAGTACGGCGGCGGCCGGCAGCGGCCGATGTGTCATGTCCAGGTGCTGGGCGCGCACCACGTCCAGGTCGGCCCCGTCGGCGAAGAGCCGGAACTGGGCGCCGGGCCGCGGATTGAAGTCGAGCAGGCAGTGCTCGCCGGTCGCGGAGTCCACCCGGAAGTCGAGGTCGAAGATCCCCCGGTAGCCCAGCGTTCCGACCAGTCTCTCCACGCAGGACCGCAGGCCCGGGTCGGGCGTCCACTCGCCCACCGCCGTCAGGCCCGCCCCGCGCGGCCAGGCGCGGTGCTTGCGGCCTGAGCCGCCGCCGCGCACGGCCCCCGCACGGTCGGCGTATCCGTGGACGAACCAGTCGCGGCCGGGTCCGTCCGGCAGGAAGGCCTGCAGCAGGAGGCGGCTCCCCGCCTCCTCGCTCCGCCGGTGGAGCTCCTGGGCCTGACGCACCGACCGCACCAGGACCGTGCTGCGCAGATCCGTGCCGCCGGGGACCAGCCACGGGCGGCTCCACTTCGCCACCGCGGGGAGCCCCAGCTTCTGTACGGCGGCGGCTACTTGAGCCGGTGTTTCCGGCATGAGCGTCACCGGGTGGGGGATGCCGGCCAAGGCGCACACCTGGGCCAGTGTCGCCTTGTCGGCCACCCGTTCCGCGAGTCCGCTCGCCTGGTCCGGCAGGAGATAGATGTCGGCCAGTTCTTTCTGCAGGCGCCCGATGGCGAGGGCGCCCGCGTCGTCCATCGGAATGAGCACGGCCGGCCTGGCCACCCGGTGGGAGATGAGGCGCAGTACGGCGGAGATTTCCTGGAGTGACGCGCCCGGCGGCGGCGGAGGGTGTGTCTGGTGCAGATAGCGGGATCTGCGCACCGGGCTCTCCGCGGAATCCGCGGCCGCCACGTGCACCTCCACTCCCGCACGGCCCAATGACCGGACAGCTCCGAGCGTGCCGTGATGAAAAGGGTTCCGGTCGATCCGCAGCAGAACAGCGGGGACCCGGGTGTCGAGAGTTAGCACGGCCAAATTCTCTCAATTCGATCCCCCATGCGGGCGATGGGCACGCCCAAAGGATTAGGGGCTCGATTGGCGCAATAGGAATACATATGACTGAGTGTCAGTAGACGGAGGAGCAGCATGAGGAGCGGCCATGGCCTTGCAGAGACGCCGGACCAGCAGTAAACGGCCGGCATTCATTGCCACCGGAATCGTCGTATCGGCAGCGCTCGCCGTCGGCCCCGGCTACGCGTGGGGAGCCGGGCAGGACCCCGACCCGCCGGTCGCCCCGCCACCCTCCGAGGCGCCCGCGTTCGGGGCCTACCTCACCTACGGGCCCCAGGGCGTGGAGCGCATGGCAGAGCTCAGCGAATGGCTGGGCGGCGCCGAGCTGCGCGTGGGGCACACCTATCTGCCGGGCGACCGGTGGAGCAACATCGAGGGGGCACCGAACTTCCTGGAGAGCTGGGCACAGTGGCGGCGCGAGAAGGACGACCGGCTCTTCGTGCTCAACGTCCCCATGATGGAGCGCAACGAGGACCACGTCGGCGACTGGGAGGTCCGTTCGCTGCTCCGCCGCGGCGCCGCGGGCGATTTCGACCAGCATTACCGCGCCCTCGCCGAGCGGCTCGTGAAGCTCAAGGTGCCGGACACCGTGGTGGTGCTCGGCTGGGAAATGAACGGCATCACGTACACCCATCGATGTGGTCCCGACCCGGAATCCTGGAAGAAGTACTGGAAACGCATCGTCACGACGATGCGGTCGGTGCCTGGCCAGAAGTTCAAGTTCGACTTCACGCCGAACAGGGGCCGGGACGCCATTCCGTGGACGCAGTGCTATCCGGGTGACGACGTCGTGGACATCGTCGGCATGGACTCGTACGACCAGCCGACGGGCACGGATTTCGCCGAGCAGGTCAGCGAGCCGTACGGCTTGAGAAAGCATGTGGAATTCGCCAAGGCCCACGGCAAGGAGATCTCCTACCCGGAGTGGGGCCTTTTCCGTAACGGCGACAACGAGGAGTACATGCGGAAGATGCTCGCCTGGATGGACGAGCACAAACCGCTCTACAACACCGTCACCGACTACTGCCCGCACGGCGTGTGGCAGTGCGATGACAATCCCAAGTCGTCCAAGGCCTACCGTTCCCTGCTCTTCGGCCGTACGGGCACCGAGCCGACAACCCCGGAGCCGACGAAGCCCACGACACCGCCGAACTGTTCCCCGCTGAACCTGGGCGACTGGGTCGAGCACTGGCTGGGCGGCAAGCTGTGCATGCGCCTGGACTGGTACAAGCGGCCCTGATCAGGCGCCGGTCAGGGGCTGATCAGGACCGCTGCTTGCGTTCCCGGCGCTCCCGCAGGAGCTCCTTGCCCCGGCTGCGGGCGGCCGCGTCCCATGCGGCGGCCCGCAGCACGGGGGCGGTGCGCCTGCGGGCGAGGAGCAGCCGGTGGTTGGCGGCCTCCTCGGGGCGCCAGTGGTGCTTGTACGGTTCGTTGCCGCGCAGGAGGCTGAGCACCCGGTCGCGGTCGCCCTCGGCGTGCTCCGTGCAGGAGCTCAGGAGCATCGTCGCCACGTCCACCTTCCGCTCCCTCAGCCGCGGGTGCGCCCCGTACAGATAGCCGCCGACCAGGTGGGGCGAGAGCAGGGTCAGATCGGCGGCCACCACGGCGTCGTCGAGCCGGAACTCGGTGACCACCGCGTCGCCCGACCTGACCATGAGCCCCACCGACCTGATCAGGTGCTCGGAGAACCGCTCCTGGAGGTGCTCGGCGGTCACCTTGCGCCCCTGCCACTGGAGTTGGTGCAGGTGCAGGAGCGTGCGCACCGAGGCGTCCACCTCGTCGTGCCGTACGACCCGTCGCTCGACGCCCAGCCTGTCCAGCTTCCGGATCTTGGCGCGCGCCCGCTGGGCGCGCGGCGCGGGCAGCCGCCCGAGCAGTTCCTCCATCGACGCCGCGGGCAGCTCAAGGCAGAGCGAGTCCACGAGGCGCAGCCGGGGTCCGCGCCAGCGTTCGTAGATGCGCTCCACGGCGGCGCCCGACCGGACCTCGCGGAAGTCGATCAGTGCGCCGCGGGCCAGTTCCGCCAGGCCGTCGGCCAGCGCGTCCGCGGCCTCGTCGGCGAACGCGTCGTCGAGCAGCACGTCGGTGAAGTCGGAGATCGCGCCGCCCAGCGGCACGAGCGCCGGGAGCGGGACGTACGCGCGCATCAGCGGCGCCGCGGCGACGAGCTCGCCGTCCCTGCGCACGAGGACCACGCGGAGCCGCCCACGCCTGCCGTAGGAGAGCCACCACGAGTGCAGCCACGCATGGCTCTGGAACGGCGTCGCCGTCCCGCACCTGCGGTGCAGCCGGGCCCACGCCGCCGCGAGGCTCCCGAACTCCGCCTCGTCCGTGCAGAGTTCGACGGTCAGGGCGCTGTGGTCCACCGCCATCACCTGTCCCGGTCGAGATCGGCGGACTGCGCGGGGCCCGGCACCGGGGCCGGCGTCGCGCCCTCGCCGCGGCGGGGGCGCACGAGGAGGGCGAGCCCGCCGAGCAGGCCTCCCGCGCAGGCGCCCACCAGGGCGGTCATGGGCGCCGCCGCCGACGCGGGGTCGGCCGGCTTGACCGCGCGGGAGAGCTGCAGGAGTCGTACCTGGGTGCTGTCCTTGGTGTGGTTCGCGTTGTTGGTCAGGGAGCGCGACACCGCGTTGGCGATGTCGGCCGCCTTGCCGGGCTTGGCCGCGGTCGCCGAGATGGAGATCATCGGGGCGTCGGGCGACGTGGCCGCCCGCACGCTCTCGCGCAGCGTCTGCGGCGAGACGCCCGACTCCACCTGGGCGTCGCCGAGCACCGCGAGCTGTGTGGCGACCCGGCCGTACGCCGTGGCGAAGCCCAGCGCGGCGGTGGGGTCGGAGTCCTTCTGCGGGACGGCGATCACATAGCTCGTGGCGGTGTACTCGGGCGTCTTGACCACGCCGTACAGACCGCCGGTGAGGGCGCCGAGCGCGGCTCCCGCGGGCAGGAGCCACCAGGCGGGCAGTCGCTTGACGCGGGCCAGCATCGGGGCCGGTCCTGCCGGGCGGAACCGCCGGCTGAGGGTATCGGTCATCAGGAACTCACTCTCGGGGTCGAGCCGGAGGCAGCTGCCTCGTAGACGTGCATCAGCTGTGCCGCACTGCGGGTGATGCTGTAGTGGTGCGCCGCCTCCAGCGGGAGGCGCGGCCGTGGCCCCGCCGACCGGGCCCGCAGCAGCGCCCGCGCGAAGGAATCCGGGTCGCCCGTGACGCGCTCGGCGCCGGTGGCCGCGTCCGGCGGGAGGTCCTCGACAGCGGGGCACCGGACGTAGAGCACCGGCAGACCGGCGGCGATGCCCTCCACGACGGCGAGGCCGAAGGCCTCCTCGGGCGACGGCGACGCGAGGACGTCCATGGCGGCGAGGAGCGCCGGGAGGTCGGGCCCCTCCTCGGACGGATGAGGCCCCTGCCCGGACAGGTGAGACCCCTCCCCGGACATATGCGGCCGCTCCCCCGCGAACAACACGCGGTCAGCAACGCCCAGTTGGGCGGCGGCCACACGCAGCCTGGCCTCGTCGGGGCCGCCACCGACCAGCAGCACGCGTACGTCCCGGGGCAGCGCGGCCAAGGCGTGCAGCAGGACGTCGAAACGCTTGCCGGGGGCGAGGCGGCCCACCCCGCCGACGACGAACGCCTCGTCCGGCAGGCCCAGTTGACGGCGTGCGGCGATCCGGGCCCGGGGGTCGAAGCGGAACCGCTCGACGTCGATGCCGTTCGGTACGACGTGGATACGCTGCCGCGGCACCCCCCATCGGCTGAGCCGCTCGGCGACGGACGGGGAGACCGCCACCGTGGCCCGCCCCAGGCGCTCGCCGGTCAGATACAGCGCGCGGACGCCCGCGGTCAGCGGCCTCCCCTCCATCTGCGAGTCGCCGAGGGAGTGTTCGGTGGCCACGACGGCTCGCGTCCCCGCGAGGCGTGCGGCGATGCGCCCGTAGAGGCAGGCGCGGAACAGGTGGGTGTGCACGAGGTCGTATCCGCCGCCGCGGATGACCTTGGCGAGGCGTGGCACGGCGCCCAGGTCGCGGTTGCCGGACATCCCCAGGTGGATGACGCGCACTCCGTCCGCCGTCAGGCCGTCGGCGACCGGCCCCGGGTTGGTGAGGGTCACGACGTCACAGGTGGCGGGCAAGTTGCGCAGGAGCAGCCGCAGTTGCTGCTCTGCGCCCCCGACTCCGAGGCCGGTGATGATGTGCAGGGCTCTCATTCGGTCACCGCCGGTTCGCGGACCGTACGGCGGCGCAGCCGGTTGAGCCGCAGCTTCAGCTGGAGCCGCAGGGCGGTGTCCTCCTGCCCGATGTGGACGCGCGGCAGGGCGTGCACTCCGGTCAGGGAGCCCGGGGAGATCGCGCACGCGTAGCGGTAGCCGGCCGCTCGTACGGTGTCGACGACGCGCTGGTCGACGGTGCCGTACGGATAGCAGAAGCCCTCGACCTCGCGGCCGATGAGGTCGGACAGGGCGACCCGGCTGCCGCTGGTCTCCTGCCACAGCAGCCGGTCGCTCGCCCGGGTGAGGTCGACGTGGGTCAGGCCGTGCGAGGCGACCTCCATCCCCTCGGCGGCGGCGCGGCGGATGCCCTCCCCGTCGAGCAGCGGTTTGCGCGGACCCAGCGGATCCCACGCGTTGTCGCCCGCGAGGCGGCCCGGCAGCACGAAGACGGTGGCGTCGAAGTCGTAGCGGTGCAGGAGCGGCAGGGCGTTGGTGACGAAGTCGGTGTACCCGTCGTCGAAGGTGAGGCCGACCAGGTCGCGTCCCTCGCCACGGGCACGCGCCGTGAGGAGCCGCGACATGCTGACCCCGCGCAGGCCCTGCCTCCGCAGCCAGCGCAGCTGGGCCGCGAGGCGTTCGGGCGAGACGGTGATCTTGTAGGGGTCGTCCGCGCAGTTGTCCACGGAGTGGTACATCGCCACCCACATCGGCGCTTCGGGCAGCCAGTGCCGCATGCGCCGCGAACGGGAGGTGTCACCGAGTGCTGTGTCAACGGACATGCGTGAGCTTTCGTGTGGCGGATGTGACGGAGCGGAGGACGGGCTCGAAGGCCTGGGCCTTCAGGGCCCCGAGCACCAGGACGAAGACGGCGACGACGGTCGCCAAACCGGCGGCGAGGGCGGGGAACGGCGAGTCGACGCAGCTCGCGAGGGCCCAGCCGGCCGCGGTGGCGCACACCATCGCGGCCACCGGTTTGAGCAGTTCGCCCACCACCTTGCGGACCCGGATCGGCACATTGCGCGGACCCATCCCGCACAGCAGCACGAAGGCGGTGACGCTGATCCCCGCCGCGTTGGCGAGCGCGATGCCGCGTACGCCCCACAGGTCCACCGTCCAGCTGCCGATCCCGGCGGTCGCGGTGATCCCGACGGCCATCGCGCCCAGCGGGAACCACGTGGCGCGCCCGCCGGAGAAGTAGGAGCGGGTGAGCGCCCCGACCAGTGTGTGGCCCAGGAGCCCCAGGGCGTACACGCGCATCACGCCCGCCGTGGCGACGGTGTCATCGGCGGTGAACGCGCCTCGCTGGAAAAGGAGTTGGATGAGCTGCGGCGCGCAGGCGATCACCACGGCGGTGCCGAGGAGCACCACGCAGCCGGCCAGGCCCAGGTCCCGCTCGACGCGCGACCTGGCCCGCTTGACGTCGCCTTCGGCCAGGGCCCGCGCGACGACGGGGAGCGTGACCGTGCACAGCATCAGGGAGAGGATCATCGGCACCTGCGCCACTTTTTGCGCGTAGTTGAGGTGCGAGATGGCCCCCGCCGGCAGCGAGGACGCCAGGAAGCGCTCGATGAGCACCTGCGACTGCCGGCACAGCGCGAAGAGCAGCACGGTGGCGATGAGGGTGCTGCTCATCAGCGCGGGGGCCGAGGGACCCGCAGCCCTCTCGTCGGGCGCGTCGGCCGTGTCGCGGGTGAGCTGCCGCCAGAGCGAGGGGGCCTGGACGAGCACCATGAGTACGCCGCCGACCGCGACGCCAAGCGCTGCCGCGCGGACGCCGTAGCGGGGGGCCAGGACCAACACCGCGGCGATGATGCCGATGTTGTAAAAGACGTAGATGCCCGCGGGTGCCACGAACCGGCGGTGGGCACGAAGCGCGGCGCTGCAGTACCCGGCGAGACCGAACGTGAAGACACAGGTGGCGGTGAGCAGCGTGCAGTCCACGGCGAGGCGCGGGTCGGGCAGCCCCGGCGCGAGGACTTCCACCAGGACCGGCGCCCCGGCCATCAGGATCAGCGCGACGGCTCCGGAGGCCAGCATCAGCCGGGGCAGCGACGCGGCCACCAGGGCACGGACCGGATCGCGGCGCGCGCCCTGGCCGCGGCGGGCGAGCGCCATGCTGAAGGCGGGGACGAGCGCGAACGCGAGGCCGTCCTCGATGAGCAGGGTGGTGGCCACCTCGGGGACGGTCCACGCGACGAGGAAGGCGTCGGTCTCGGGGCCCGCCCCGAAGAAGTGGGCAAGGGCCTGGTCACGCACGAGCCCGAGCACCGATCCGGCCACCGTGAGGACCGCGGTGACCAGAGCGGCCTTGGCGAGAAAGCCGTTGGAGGGGTCGGAGCCCTTGGCGGGCTCAGCCCCGGTGGCCGGAGCGGGCACCTTGCCGCCCGTTCCCGCGTCCACGGAGCGGGTGGTGGAGGTCATCGCGGGACCTCCCCCGGCATCGGGGCGGACAGCGCGCGGCCGGACAGCGCCCACCAGGCCACGAGCCCGAGGACAACGGCCATGAGGACCGTCGAAGGACCGCCGATGTCGGCGTACGCGAAGTCCACGAGCTGCCACACAAGGAGACCGCACGCGACGAGCGCGCAGTCAGCGCCGACGCCCCCGCGCACCCGGGCGAGCCGCCGCAGGCCGAGCAGCAGGAACGCGGCCCAGCTGCCCACCAGCGCGCACAGGCCGAGCAGCCCCTGCTCGCCGAGGACGAGCAGGTACATGTTGTGCGGGGAGAGCAGCGGCTGACGGCTGAACTTCGCGCCCGCGCCCGCGGTGTCGCTGGCCGAGGAGAGGGCAAGCGAGGCGTGGCTGTCGCGGTGGTCGGGGAAGGCCTTGAGCCCCACGCCCGTCACCGGCTCGTCACGCCACATGTCCACCGCCGCGGCCCACATGGTGTACCGGTCGGTGACCGACTGGTCGGGGGCGTCGGAAACCTGCGTGATGCTGGTGACGCGCTCCTGCAGCATCTGCGTACCGATGCCGAACCCGCCCACGAGGACCACGGCCGCGGCCGCCACAGCCGCGAGGGCCCGCAGCGCGTTCCGCACCCCCGCGAGCCCCAGCTGCGCACCACAGGCCACGAGGGTGGCGATCCAGGCGCCGCGGCTGAAGGAGAGCGCGAGCGGGACGATCAGGAGCAGCGCGCACACCAGCGCCGTCTGACGCTGATTCAGCCCCGCCCGACGCTGCCTCGCGGAAGCCGGCCCGAGCGCGATGGCGACCGCGCACACCACTCCGTACGACACCACGGTCGACATTCCCATGACGTCCGTCGCGCCGAAGGTCCCCACGGCGCGGACGTCCGAACCCATGTAGCTCGCGCCCGTGCCCGTGACGTACTGGTAGACGCCGATCGAGCCCTGGAAGAGGGCGAGTCCGATGAGGGACCAGGCCACCAGGCGGAAGTCGCGGCGGTCGCGGACGAGCATCAGGACCGCGGCCGGTACGAGGACGAAGATCTGGAGGTAGCGCACCAGGCCGGTCGTCCCGGCGGAGGCGGTGCTCGCGCCGACCGCGGCGACCGCGATGCCGATCACCGGCAGACCGAGCACGACGGCGGCGGTCCGCGTCAGCGGCCGGCGCGCCGCGCGCACGGTGCGGGCCACGCACCAGAGCACCACCAGGGCGGAGGCCGCGTCGGCGACGGTGCCGCCTCCGGAGCCGCCGTCGCCCGGCGCCGCGGGCAGCGCGAGCAGCGCGACCACGGCCATGACGGGCAGCACGGGTCCGGCGCTCCGGAGTGCCGACGACATAGCGGCGGCCGGCGAACCGGCAGGGAAGAGCGCGATCGGGGCGCCGTTCACGCGGGTCAGCTCCCCGTGGGACGTACGAGGGAGGCGGCGGTGCGCAGCAGGATGCAGAGGTCCTGCCAGATCGACCAGCTGTCGATGTAGGCGTTGTCGAAGCGGCACCGGTCCTCGATCGAGGTGTCGCCCCGCAGCCCCTGGATCTGGGCGAGCCCGGTGATGCCGGTCGGCATGCGGTGGCGCTCGGCGTAACCGGGGTGTGCCTTGCTGAACTGGCCCACGAAATAGGGCCGTTCGGGCCGGGGCCCGACCAGGCTCATGTCGCCACGGAGCACGTTCCACAGCTGGGGAAGCTCGTCGAGCGACGTACGGCGCAGGAACTGGCAGAACGGTCTCATGTGCTGCTCGCCCGCGACGGTCCACCGGGTCGCGGCCTCGTGCGGGTCGGCGGGCCGGTGCGTGCGGAACTTCAGCAGGGTGAACGGCCGTCCGTCCTTGCCGATGCGCTCCTGCCGGAAGATGACCCCGGGGCCGTCGGTGGCCCGCAGCACGGCGGCGCACGCCAGGAGCACGGGGCTGATGAGCAGCAGCAGGATCCCCGAGGTCACGAGGTCCAGGGCGCGCTTGCTGACGCTGAAGTGCCCGCGCCGCACGGGCGCGAGCGGACGGCAGGGGAACCCCGCGAGCTGCCCGGATCTCGACTGGCGCCCCGGCGCGTCATAGCCCGGCGGCTGCGTCGCGTCGACCGCCCATACGTCGCAGCCCGAACCGCTCAGCGTTCGCAGCCACACGATCTGCTCGGGGCCCGGGGTCGGTCCGACGACCAGGACGGTGCGTACGGCGTTCTGGATGACCGCGCGGCGCAGCTCCTCGATCGTGGAGAGCACCGGCAGTTCGGCCCCCTCCGACTCCGTGCGCTCGGCGGGCGCGTCCCCCACGATGCCCACGGGCCGCACCCCGGCCCGCGGATGGCGAAGCACCGCCTCCGCCACACGCCGCGCGACGGCGCCGGGGCCGACCACCAGGGCCGGGCGCGGCTGGCGGAGCACCGCTCTGCGCGCCCACCAGTACAGGGCTCCGCGGCCCGCGCAGCACAGCACGCTCTGGAGCGCCGCGGCCGTGCACAGGGTGGTGAGGGAGAGCGGGCTCAGTACGGAGACGCTCGCGGCCAGGAGCCCCACGGCGCACCAGCTCAGCAGGGCCTGCCAGGCCAGCGAAGGCAGTTCGTCGAGGGCGCAGGGCACGGCGAGCGGACGGTAGAGCGCGGCGCGCGCGTTCAGGCCGGTCACCGCGGCGAGGAGCAGGGCCACAAGGAGTGGGTGGCGCTGCGGGTCGGTGAGCAGCACGGTGCCGAGGAGGGCCGCGCTGCAGTCGACGGCGAAGAGGGGGAGGGCCGATGAGCGGCGTGCCGAAGCCCCCCATTGGATGCTCGTCCTGCGGCCGCCCCCGGCCCCGCGGGGAGGGATGACCGAGGCGGTGGCGATGGCATGGTCGGCCGCCCGTGGCTGCGCGGCAGGGGCGACGGTTCGTTCCGCACTCACGGGTTGCTGGACTCCCTGCACTTGATGGGCCCCACGCCCAGTAGCTCGCGGTACACGGCCGCGACAGCGTCCGCGGTGTGCCGCACATCGTGGGTGTTCAGAACGTGGCGGTGCGCCGCACGGCCGAGGGATTCACGCAGCGGCGGATCGCCGAGCAGTCCGACGAGGGCTCGCGCCAGCGCCTCCGGATCCTGTGCGGGAACGAGGCCGTGGGGCACGAGTCCTTGCGGCAGGCTCTCGCGCGCGCCGTCCACGTCGCTGACCACCACGGGCCGGGCACAGGCCATCGCCTCCAGGGGTACGAGGGCCATGCCCTCCCACCGGGAGGGCAGGACCACGAGGTCGGCCGCCTGGTACCAGGGGGTGGCGTCCTCGACGTCTCCGACGAACCGCACGGAGGCGGGCGCCTGTTCGCGCAGGCCGGTCGCGCCTGGACCGTCCCCGACGAGGACCAGCCGGGCGAGCGGCATCCGCTCGGCGACGGACGCCCAGGCCCGCAGCAGGACGTCCTGCCCCTTCTGCCGGCACAGCCGTCCCACGCACACCACCAGAGGCTCCTCCTCGGCAAGGCCCAGGGCGGTCCGCGCCGCCTGCGCGGCCATGGGGCGGAAGCGCTCGACGTCCACCCCGTTCGGGATCACGGACCAGCGCGCGTCGATCCCGGCCCGCTGTCCGGTGAGCCGCTCCGCCTCGCTGACGCAGACCACGTGCGCGGCCCAGCGCGCCCCGAAGCGTTCCCAGCGCCGGGCGAGCCCCGCGGTCACGCCGCCGACGGCCTCGAAGGACCAGGCGTGCGGCTGGAAGACCGTGGGCACCTTGCCGCGCAGGGCGAGCCGGACGGCGAGCCCGGCCTTGGCGCTGTGCGCGTGCACGACGTCGGGCCCGAGCTCGTCGACGATGCGGGTGATGCGCCGTACTTCCTCCGGCAGCCCGGCCCCAGGGGAGCGGGCCGCCGCCCACCCATGGACACCGCTTCCCAGGCCGCGCACGGCATCGGGCAGACAGCCGCTGTCCGGGCACGCCACGTTGACCTGCATCCCGGTGGACAGCTGGGACTTCACCAGGTCGGCGACCACGCGGGCCACTCCGCCGTCGACGGGCTGGGCGACATGAAGGACGCTCAGCCGGGGGTCAGTTGATGACAGTTGCATGCACGGCGCCTTGCTCAGGGGGAAGGTGGTGCGCTACCGCTTCGCGTCCACAGCGGCGAAGAGCACACCGGCCCACGCGGACTCTCGCCGCGAGGCGAGTCGGATGAGCAGGCCCTTTCGGTCGGCCTTGAGGCCCCCGTCGAGGCGGAAGATGTCGGAGTCGTATCCGAGCGTGTTGGCGTACGCGGGCGTCCTCGCGCTCTGCCTGCCCGGCTCGCTGATGGTCGAGTTCAGTACGTCGTGTGCGGGGTTCGCCGCGTCGGAGAGCCGCACGGGCCTGCTGCGGTCGGTCGACACGGTGAGCGTGTCGCCGGTCGTACCGCGGTCGCCGTCGTACGCGACCATGCCCACGCTGCCCTTCGCCCGGCCCGGAACCGGCATGCCGCCCAGGCGGACCGCATGGCCGCGCCCGCGCGCGCCGAAGGAGTCGAAGCCGTCCCACACGCTCAGGTGCCGCAGCGGCGCGGCCTTGTCCTCGTACGCGACGACCAGCGTCCAGCCGCCCCACGCGCCGGCCTTGGAGTGCCCCATCGCCACGTTGACCTGCGCGACGGTGTAGAGCCCCGGGCCGCCGGACCTGACGAGGCGCGTGACATCGGCCGACGCCTGGAAGGCGTCCGCTCCGTCGGCGGTGCGGTGCCCGGCCAGGGTGTCGGCCCGCACGTCCCGGTAGCTGCCGCCGGGTTCGGCGATGAGGGCCTTGCCGTTGTCCCTGGGCGGCTTCCGCTCACCGACGTGGAGGTTGCCGCCCCAGTACAGACGCGCGTAGGTCACCCGGGAGCCCGGCGGGAGCCGGACCTCTCCGCGGCTGGAGTTGTAGGTGTTCGGGTCCTTGTCGACGTCGACGTAGAACATGTCGAAGTCGTTGTTGGCGGCCATGCCGCCCCCGCGCGCGGACGGGCATGACACCGCGCGGGGGGCCATGGGCTCGCGGCACGTGATGGCCGTGTTGGCCGCGCGGGTGATCCCGCCGTGCTGGAGGGCGTGGTAGCGCTGCGCGAACTCGGTGCCCGCCGCTTCGGCGGCGGGGGGCGCCGGCGCGGCCACCGCGGGGCCGCCCGGTGTGGCGACGACCGCGAGGGAAAGGGCGCACAGCGTCGCGCGACGCAGAAGGGGGCCCACGGAATTACGCATGACCGGCGTTGCCCTTTCGGGAAAGGTTCCGAACCAGGAGGGAGAATTCAATGCGACAGTCACACTCGACTCGTAACTTCCCGCACTTGTTCTTTCAAATGGCTTCAGGAGGAGAGCAACAGTAGCTGCTTTTTGCATAAATCCAGGAAGGCTGACAAGTGTGTCGGAAACGTGAAGTGCGTAACGCTCGGAGCCCGCCGGAAGCACGGCCAGGAGGCCGTCGCGTAAACCTTGCGCCGACAGATCACCCTTTTGGGCCCACAACTCCAGCGGGCGACGTCCGTTGATCCATGGGCCGGGCACCCCGCCCTGCCGATGCATCAACTGACCAAGGAGCAACTCTCCATGTCGCGTACCGCGAAGGCCCTCGCCCTCTCCACCGTTGCCGTGGCCGCCATGGCCGGCAGCGCCGGCATCGCCGCCGCCGACGCCGGTGCCAACGGGGCTGCCGTCAACTCCCCCGGTGTCATCTCGGGCAACGCCGTCCAGGTCCCGGTCCACATCCCGGTCAACGCCTGCGGCAACACCATCAACATCATCGGTCTGCTGAACCCGGCGTTCGGCAACACCTGCGTCAACGCCTGACACATCAGCAGTACGCACGCCGCGACGGCCGTTCTCCCCCGAGGAGGACGGCTGTCGTCCGTTCCCGTCGGTCCCCGAACGGCCGCAGTGCCCCCGAATGGCAGTCGCTCGGTTGCGGTCGGTGTCCACCGCTTTCACGGTGAACACAAGATCCGATGACATCACCGAAGGGAACATCCATGCGCGCTCTGCCCGTACGGCGTATCGCGACCACCGTCCTCTGCGCCTCGCTCCTCCTCGGGACGGCCGGCCCCGTCGTCGCAGCCGAGAGCGACTCTCCGCAGGGCAGCGCCCAGGAGGCGGCCCGCGCACCGGTCCCCGAGGCGAACAAGCTGCTCGCCCAGGTCAAGACCCTGGGCGACGCCGGTGGTGTGCTCACCCCGGTCACCGATCTGCTCACCGCCGTACTCAAGGCCGACGGGGGTCAACTGCCCGCCGCGGACGCCACGAAGCTCGCCGCACCGGTGAAGGACGCCATCACGAAGGCCGCCGCCACGGCCCCCAAGGCCCCCGAGACCTCAGTGGCTCCCGAGGCCCCCGCGCTCCCGCAGACGCCGGCGCTCCCCAAGGCCCTTCCGGATGAGGACAAGGCGGCGGCCGAACCGAAGGACGACGCCCTGAAGGCACTGCAGACCGCGGTCGACACCCTGCTCAAGTCGGCCACCGGCGGCGACGTCACCAAGGTCGCGGGCGCGGTACCGCCCGTGCTCACCGGCCTCGTCAACGTCGTCGCCGCCACGCTGCTCGGCAGCGGCCTCCCCGCGCCCGACCTGGCGGGCCTGTCGGCCCTGCCGAAGGCGCCCGCGCTTTCCTGAGACCCGGTCAGTTCCCGTCCTGTCGCGTCGGCCCGAACGGCCGGCGCGACGGGCTTTTCACGTCCGCAGCGCCGCCGCACAGCCGCCCGTATCGCGTCCATCTCATACGAGAATGAGACACCGCCTTCGTTCGGGTGGGTTCCGGGAATTTCCGCCGCACAGAGTTTCCGCCGTACACAAGGCTCGTTACCCATGGCGAAGTGAAAATCCCCTCTGGCGACCGTCTGTCGCCGCAGAAAGGAACACGATGAAGCCCCTGAAGGCTGCCGCCGTCGTTGCCGGATCCCTGGTCATCGCAGGTGCCGCCGCACCCGCCTTTGCCGCCGACCTCACGCCCACCAGCCTGAACGGTGCAGTCGACACGATCGCCGGATCGACGTCGCAGATCGACTCGGCCCCCCTGGCCACGAACGCCCTCGACAAGGACAACAAGGACTCGGTCGTCAACGCCGTGTCCGGGGCCGCGGAGAGCCTGCACGCGGGTGGCGGCGCGGACAAGCTCCTCGGCGGACTTCCCGTCGCGAAGTAGAGCTCCTTTCGGCTCCTTCATTCGGCGCGATGCACCGCCAGGGGACAACATCTGAAACCCCGAGGAGTATTGCCGCGAGCAAACGGCACGCGGCAGTGAGGGCCGGTTCCGCAGACACATTCTGTGGAACCGGCCCTCTGGCTTTCCCCGCCTTTCCTAGTTCCGCTCTCGGTCTCAGTTCGACTGAAGGGCCCCGGAGTTCGACCGGCGCGTGCCCCGATCGTGTGATCGCTCGCCCGCACTCACCCAGTCAAGTGACAGGCGGGGCCGGGAGATCGGGACACATCGATACGGTTCCGGGATGACGTCGACATCGAGCGAAACCCGCACTTTCCGAGCCGCCGATCTGGGCACCCTCACCGTGGTCGCCTGGAGTGGTGAACACCCCGAGGACGAGCAGGACATGGCTTTCCTGCTCGCCTATTCGCTGGGTGACGGCGAAGGCGGACCTGAGGCCGCGGCCGAAGCAATCGAGCTCCTGCTGGAGAACACCGGACTCCCCATCGGTGGCCCCGTCGTGGAGAGCTCCCGCAACCCGAGCCTGCCCGTCACCCTCCTCGTCGAGGCCGGCCAGGCCGCACTGAACATGCCGTACCTCAACGCCCAGTGCGTCGTACCGCCGGAGTGGCTCGCCGCGGTGGGCGAACGGGGCCACGCCTACTTCATGTTCACCACGCGTCCCTGGCCCGAGGCCAAGCCCGGCGTTCCCCTCGCCGAGGAGGCCCTCGCGGCGTTCGCGGGCGCCGAGGAGACCATGGCCCGGGCCGCGCACTGCCTGCTCACCGCGAAGAGCCTGCGCGGCTAGGAGCACCGCGGCGATGCACACCAAGACTCCTCTTCCTGAAGCCCGTAAGCCCGAAGCCCCCTTAGGGCGCGTGGACCCGCCGCCCAACGGCACCGGTGGGAGCCGTGCGTTCGCGCTGCTTCTGGTGATCACGGGTGCGGCGGGTCTGCTCGCGGCGTGGGTCATCACGCTGGACAAGTTCAAGCTGCTTGAGGACCCGGACTTCACGCCGGGCTGCAGCCTCAATCCGGTGGTCTCCTGCGGCAACATCATGACGAGCGACCAGGCATCGGTGTTCGGCTTCCCGAACCCGATGCTGGGCCTGGCCGCGTACGCCGCCGTGACGTGCGTGGGCATGAGCCTGCTGGGCCGTGCGCGCTTCCCGCGCTGGTACTGGCTGACGCTGAACGCGGGCATGCTCTTCGGGGTCGGCTTCTGCACCTGGCTCCAGTACCAGTCGCTGTACGAGATCAACTCGCTGTGCCTGTGGTGCTGCCTGGCCTGGGTCGCCACGATCATCATGTTCTGGCACGTCACGTCGTTCAACGTCCGCAAGGGCTTCCTGCCCGCGCCCTCCTGGCTGCGTACGTTCCTCGGTGAGTTCACCTGGGTCTTCCCAGTGCTGCACGTCGGCATCATCGGCATGCTGATCCTCACCCGCTGGTGGGACTTCTGGACCAGCTGATGCCGATCTCAGCCCTCACCCGCCGGGCCACGATGCGGAACCTCATCGGAGTGGCCGTCGCCGCCGTGACCGGGCAGACCGTCCTCCACTGGTGGACTCGGCGCCCGGCTCAGCACCCGCCGTCGGACGCCCTCGGCGACGGCTCGTTCGACGAGATGTACGAGGGCCGGCACATCCGCGGATCGAGAGCCGCCGCGGGACATCAACACGCGGGCGCCTCCTGGGACATCACCGTCGACGGGCGCCCGCTCCACCTCATGCGGCGCGCCGACGGCGGCTACCTGAGCATGATCGACCACTACCAGTCGTATCCGACGCCTCTCATCGCCACCCGCAGAGCAGTGGACGAACTCGGCCGCGGCCAGCAACTGCGCGCCGGGGACGCCTGATCGCTGCCGCGCCCACCCGGACCGGAGGAGCGACCGAAGTGGTCTACACGCGCAAGAACCAGGCCCGGCTCACCAGCGCCGAGAAGCGCCGGTTCGTCAACGCGCTGCTCGAACTCAAACGCAAGGGCGAGTACGACGAGTTCGTCCGGACGCACATCGAGCACTACGTCTCCGACGGGGACAACGGACTGCGGGTGGCCCACATGACGCCCTCGTTCCTGCCCTGGCACCGCAGGTTCCTCCTGGAGTTCGAGCAGGCCCTGCAGCGGCTCGACCCCGCCGTGACCGTCCCGTACTGGGACTGGACGGTGGACAGGACGCCCGGCGCCTCGCTCTGGGGCAGCGGGCTCATGGGCGGCAACGGACGGCGCTCCGACCGGCAGGTCATGACCGGTCCCTTCGCCCGCACCAACGGGACCTGGGTCATCAGGGAAGGGGAGACGGGCGGCGACTTCCTCATGCGCGACTTCGGCAGGCCGCAGAACCCGATCGAGCTGCCCACCGGCGCGCAACTGGCCTGGGCCATGCGCGACCCCGTGTACGACACGGAGCCCTGGGACTCCACCTCGTCCGGCGGTTTCCGCAACAAGCTGGAGGGGTGGACCTCCGGCAGCGGCAACAGCAAGTGGCGCAACCACAACCGCGTCCACCGCTGGGTCGGCGGACACATGCTCGGCGGCGCGTCGGTCAACGACCCCGTCTTCTGGCTGAACCACGCCTTCGTGGACCTGCTGTGGGACCGCTGGCAGGCGCGGCACCCCCGCTCCGCGCCCTATCTGCCCGAGAAGCCGCCGAGGGCCGGGCACGGCCCGCCGCACGGCCGTATCTGCGCCCGCTTCGAGGGGATGCCACCGTGGAACGCGAAGCCGGACGAGCTGATCGGCCATCGGGGCATCTACCGCTACGCGTGAAAGAGCCCCCGGTGGTCGTCGGACCGCCGGGGGCTCACACACGGGGGTCAGCCGCCGTAGCCGCCGTGGTTGCCGTGGTGGCCGTGGTGGCCGGGCTTGCCGTGGCCGCCGTCGGCGTTCACGCAGGTGTTGCCGAACGCCGGGTTCAGCAGCCCGATGATGTCCACGGTGTTGCCGCACACGTTGACCGGGACGTGGACCGGGACCTGGACGAGGTTGCCCGAAAGGACGCCGGGCGAGCCCACGGCCGCACCCTCGGCGCCTGCGTCCGCCATGGCCATACCGGTGCCACTGAGCACCACGGCGCCCGTGCCGAGGGCAACAGCGGCTGCCTTCGCGATGCGAGACATCACGTTCTCCTTTGAATTGACGAGTACGGCCGCATGCACGCGGCCGTACTGTCCCTTCAACGGCGTCATCGACCGCAGGTAACGGCACCGATCGGTACATCATTGGTGAAATCGTCCGATCGCCCGTGTCCAGCGCTGTTCCGAGCCGTTGCGCATCACATGATCTCAACACGACGCATGGCCGCCGTCCTCGCTCTCGCCGCCGGTGCCTCCGCCCTGGGCGCGCCCGCCGCGAGCGCCGAAGCCATCTCTCCCACCGGCATGCTCAACTCGCTCGCGGCGTCCCAGATCCCCGAGGAGCACCGCGCCGAGGTGCCGTCCGTGACCGAGCAGCTCAACGGGCTCAACAATCTGTACGAGCTGCAGCAGCTGCACCAGCTGACCGACCTGGCCGCGCCCGTCACGGGACTGCTCTACGCGTAGTACCGGTCACGCGCGGACAGAGGCGGGGTCGGGTCCGTGTGGCCTCGGCCCCGCCTCACGGCATGGTGGCCACGACCGACGCGTACGAGAGGCCCGCCCCGTAGCCGAGCAGCAGGGCCGTGTCGCCGGGCTTCGCGTCGCCCGACGCGAGCACCGCGTCCATGGCGAGCGGGATGGAGGCGCCGGAAGTGTTGCCCGAGGTGACGATGTCCTTGGCCACCCGCACGCCCTCCGGCAGGCCGATGCGCTTCGCCATCGCGTCGATGATGCGGACGTTGGCCTGGTGCGGGATGAAGACGTCGAGGTCGGCGGGGGTCAGACCGGCGGCGTCCAGGGCCTGTCCTGCGACCTCGGCCATCTCGTAGACGGCCCAGCGGAAGACCCGCTGCCCTTCCTGGCGCATCCACGGGAACTCCTGGTCGGGTGAGTCCCTGAGCACGTCCCACGGGGCGGTCTGCTCGATCGCGTCCGCCTGGGAGCCGTCCGCTCCCCAGATCGCCGGGCCGATGGCGGGGGTCTCGGAGGGGCCGATCACCACGGCGCCCGCGCCGTCCCCGAAGATGAAGGCCGTCGAGCGGTCCTTGAGGTTCAGCAGGTCGGTCATCCGCTCCACGCCGACGACCAGGACGTGGCCGCCGCGGCTGCGGACCGCGTCCGCCGCGAGCACCACGCCGTGCACGAACCCGGCGCAGCCCGCCGACAGGTCGAAGGCCGCGGCGCCGCGCGCTCCGACGCGGTGCGCGATCTCCGTCGCGACGGCCGGGGTCTGCTTGAGGTAGGTGAAGGTCGCGGCGATGACGCAGGTGACGTCGGCCGGGGAGATGCCCGCCGCCGCGATGGCCTTGGCCGCGGCCTCCTCGGCCATCACCGCCAGGGTCTCGTCGGGTCCCGCCCAGCGTCGGGTGTGGATCCCCGTGCGGGCGCGGATCCATTCGTCCGACGAGTCGATGAGGCGGCTGGCTTCTTCATTGTCGACGATCCGTCGCGGGCGGTACGTACCCACGCCCATGATCCGTGCGAAGCGGGCGCCCTGGGAGGTGCTCAGTATCGGGCTCATGTGGTGCCCCACTTGTCCCGTGCTTCGGCGAAGGCCTCGGCGAACATCGGGTCGGCCACCGAACCCCGCTCGTGTCTGCCTCCGTACCGCTCCTCGTAGGCGGCGAACCACTCGGGGTCCGAGCCGAGGAACAGTACGTCGTGGAAGGCCATCCAGCGCATCGCCAGCATCGGCACTGGGGATCGCGACACCTCGAACTCCGGGTTGCGCGCGGCGCGTTCGTCGCAGTCCGGATGGAACTGCGCCAGCATCAGGCCGCGGCCGACCAGTTCGGGCTTGGCGAGGGCGTGCGCCTCGTCGAGCAGGCGGTGGCTTTCCTCGGGGAGGCCCGTCAGGACCAGGACGAGGGTGTGCAGGACGCGGTTGCGGCCCTCCCAGCGTGTGGTCTCGAAGGCCTCGGCCATCCGGCGCACGAGGCCCACCATTCCTTCGGCGTCGATGTCCGGATCGACCCGCCATTCCTCGATGCGGAAGCTCTGTGCCTTCATCGAGGATTCGACGAACGGGCAGACGGCGCCCTCCCGGTTGATACGCTCGTGCGGCCGCATGATGAACTCTTCTATCCACCGCTGCCCCCGTTCCAGGGGTGACGCGGCAGGGCGATCCGGTGTGTCCGCCTTCCCGTACTGCGGAGTGACGGCCGATACCGACGGACTCATGAGGGTTCCCTCCGTGATTCAGGACGCACTGAACCGCCACCCGGACTCGCGTGACGCAGAGGGGTGTCGAGGTCGCCGTGCGACTCAGCGGTTCAGCTCGGGCAGTTGTGGTCTTGGCCGTTCAACTCTCGTCAGAGCGTTACTTGTTCAGTGACTCGTAGCCGTCCGGTGGATCTCAGTAGTTCTCGCCGAAGGCGGCGCGCTGGCGCTTCTCCAGCCAGCCGCTGAACAGCCGGCCGATCGGTGCCGCGGCGACGCCGCCCTGCTCACCCGGTCCGGCCACGGACAGCAGCCAGGCCGGCATGAAGCGCAGCGTCCAGCCGGGGGCCGTCTTGCGCATGTGGGTCGCGAAGCCCTTCCAGATCTGCTTGCCGAGCGCCGGGGCGAGCCGGCCGAGGAGCTCCCGCTCCTCGTCGCCCGCGTGCCCGGCCAGCTGTTCGCGCACCTCCTCCGTGCGTTTGGCCAGTTCCGCCGCTACGGCAGGGTCCGTGCCGAGCCGTTTGCTCGTCTCGTGCCAGGTGTGCAGGACCTTCGCAAGCTCTTCGTGCTCGGCGGTCATGAGGGCCAACGCCTCCTGGTCGGCGCCCAGTTCGCGCAGGCGCGGCCAGAGGAAGTCGTCCTCGCCCTCGTGGTGGTGCTCGATCACCTGGAACAGCTTGTCCACGTAGTCGAGGAGGGCGGCGGCCTGTTCGGCGTCGGGGGTACGGGCCAGCTGTTCGGCGCTGCGGGCCACGCGGTCGAGGTCGCGCACCATGGCACGGTGGGCCAGGAGCATCGTCTGGTGGCCCGAGGGCAGGTGGGCGATGGACTCGGTCATGAATGTCGCTCCTTACAGGTCAACGGCGTGCGATACAGGTGTCCGCCCGCCGGGCGCTTCGGTTTCACCAGGCCTCGTCCGGCACGGTCATGAGCACCGTGTCCGTGCGCTCCGCGACGGAACGCTCCGCGGTCAGCAGCGGCAGCACCTCCTGGGCGAAGAACCTGGCTGCTGCGATCTTGCCTCGGTAGAAGGCCGCATCGGAGGCGTTCGGGCCATCCGGCCGCTGCGCCAGCTTCGACTCGGCCACCGTGGCCTGCCGGAGCAGGAGCCAGCCGACGAGTACGTCGCCGGCCGCCATCAGGAGCCTGGTGGTGTTCCGCCCCACCTGGTACATCGCCGTGGATTCCTCGAAGGAGCGCAGCAGGTGCCCGCCCATGACATCGACGATGGCTCGCAGTTGCGTAACTGCTTCCGCCAACTGGGCGTGGGCCTCCGCGAGTTCGCCGCTCGTGACGGCGTACGCGGTCTTCTCCACCTCGGTCAGGAGCGCACCGAGCGCGGCGCCCTGGTCCTTCGCCACCTTGCGGAAGAAGAAGTCGAGGCCCTGGATCGCGGTGGTTCCCTCGTACAACGTGTCGATCTTGGTGTCGCGGATGTACTGCTCCAGCGGGAAGTCCTTGATGTAGCCGGCGCCGCCGAAGATCTGGAGCGCGTGGTTCAGCTGCTCGCAGGCGCGCTCCGAGCTGTAGCCCTTGACGATCGGAAGCAGCAGGTCGTTGAGAGCCTTCGCCTCTTCGTCCGCGCCGCCCGCGGCCTCGGCCTCCGCGATCCGGTCCTGCACCGTCGCGGTGTGCAGGACCAGGGCGCGCAGGCCCTCGGCGTACCCCTTCTGGAGGAGCAGGGAGCGCCGGACCTCGGGGTGGCGGGTGATGGGGACCTTCGGCGCGGACTTGTCGCCCAAGGCCGCCAGGTCCGTGCCCTGGAGGCGCTCCTTGGCGTACGCGGCCGCGTTGAGGTAGCCGGTGGAGAGGGTGGCCGCCGACTTGGTGCCGACGATCATCCGGGCCTGCTCGATGACCTGGAACATCTGCCGTATGCCGTCGTGGACCTCGCCGAGGAGCACGCCGACGGCGGGCTGTTCGGCGCCGAAGGTGAGCTCGCAGGTGGCCGAGGACTTCAGGCCCATCTTGTCCTCAAGTGCCGTGGCGTAGACGCCGTTGCGCTCGCCGAGGCGGCCCGCGGAGACGTCGGCGATGTGGAACTTCGGCACGAGGAAGAGCGAGAGGCCCTTCGTTCCCGGCTTGTGGCCCTCGGGGCGCGCGAGCACGAAGTGGACGATGTTCTCGGCCAGGTCGTGCTCACCGGAGGTGATGAACCGCTTGACGCCCTCGATGTGCCAGCTGCCGTCCGGCTGCCGGACCGCCTTGGTCCGGCAGGCGCCCACGTCGCTGCCCGCGTCCGGCTCGGTGAGCACCATGGTGGCGCCCCACTGCCGGTCGACCATGAGGCGGGCGAGCCGCCGCTGGTCCGGGGTGCCGAGCCGGTCGAGGATCTTCGCGAAGCCCGCCAGGCCTTGGTAGAGGTAGAGCGAGGGGTTGGCGCCGAGTGCGAGTTCGGCGACGGCCCAGCGCAGGGACGGCGGCACGTCGGCGCCGCCCAGGGACGACGGCAGGTCGAGCAGGTGCCAGCCGGACTCCATCCAGGTGCAGTACGCCTCCTTGAAGGAGTCGGGCAGGGTGACCGAACGGGTCGCCGGGTCGTAGCGCGGCGGGGTGCGGTCGGCCTCGACGAAGGGGTCCGCCAGTTCGTGCACGGCGAGCCGCTCCACCTCGGCCAGGATGCCGCGCGCGGTGTCACGGCCCGTCGACGCGAAGGCGCCCCTGCCGTACGTCCGCTCGCAGCCGAGGACCTCGAAGAGGTTGAACTCCAGGTCCCGCAGGTTCGGCTTGTAGTGGCTCATGACTGGTGTCCGAGCAGGGCGGCGAGCGCCGTGGACAGGCGCTCCACCTCGTCCACGGTCCCTACGGAGATCCGCAGATAGCCGGGGAGCCCGAGCACGTCGAGGTTGCGTACGAAGATGCGGTGCTCGGCCGCGAGCCGGGCCGCGAACCCCACGCTGTCCCCGGGTGCCGCCCCCTCCCCCGGCGCCCCCGGCACCTTCACCATCACGAAGTTGGAGACGGACGGGGCGTACTCGATGTCCAGGTTGTCCAGGGACTTGCAGAGCAGCTCCCTGGCCCGTGCGTTGTCCGCGCGCACCTGGTCGATGTGCTCGGGCTGTTCGAGGGCGCGCAGCACGGCCCGCTGAGCGGGACGGTTGACGTTGAAGGGCAGGGCGGCCGCGACGCTGTTGATCCGCTGGACGAGGTCCTGGGGGCCGATGACGAACCCCATGCGGACCGAGGCCAGTCCCCACGCCTTGGAGAAGGTGCGCGTCACCAGGACGCGGCGGCCCTCGCGCACCGCGTCGAGGGCGAACTCGTGGGCAGGGCCCGCGAAGTCCATGTAGGCCTCGTCGAAGACGAGCACCGTCCCGCTGCGTTCCGCGGCGTCGATCAGTTCCGACACGGCCGCCCGGTCGAGCACCGCCCCGGTCGGGTTGAGCGGATTGCAGACGAAGGCGAGTTCGGCGCCGCGCTCCATCTCGGCCACGACCCCGTCGACCGGGATCGACGCGCCGTTCAGCGGAACGGTGTGCGCCCGCGCCCCGACGGCCGCGGCGGACACCACGTAACCGGGGAAGGTGGTGGCGGTGGTGACCACCGAGGCGCCGGGCTCGCGCAGGAACGCCATCGAGGTGACGAGGACCAGTTCGTCGGTGCCGTTGCCGACCGCGACCATGTCGGGGGTGACCCCGAAGTGGCCGGCCAGCCTGCCGCGGAGTTCGCCGCACTCGCTGTCGGGGTATCGGTTGAGGTAGCTCGCCGCCTCCGCCCTTACGGCGTCGATGGTTCCGGGCGGCGGACCGTACGGGTTCTCGTTGAGATGCAGTCGCAGATGGTCCTCCCTGCCGACGATCTCGGTGTCGGCGAAGAAGCCCGGCGGCGGAGCCTGGACCTGGGGCATGGTGGATCCCTTCTCGTACGGTGTCGCCGTGCCGGCCGGGCCGAACGGCCGGCCCGGTCAGCCCAGTTGGACCCGGGCGATGGTCTGCAGCTGGTCGGCCTCGCCGCCGAGCAGGGCCCGGCAGCGGAAGCGCTGGATCTTGCCGCTGGGTGTCCTCGGCAGATGGCCGCGCTCCACGAAGACGCACTCGGAGAGCGCGATGCCCGACTTCTCCCTGGCCACGGCGGCGGCCTGGTCGGCGATGAGCGCGAAGTCGGCGCTGCTGCGCTTGGGTTCGAGGAGAAGGACCAGCTTGGAGACGCCGCCGCCGGCCATGTCGACGAGCGCCGAGCAGCCCTTGCGGACCGGGCCCATCGCCTCGACCGCCGATTCGATCTCGCTGGTGTAGACGTTGCGTCCGCCCACCGAGATCAGGTCGTCGGCCCTGCCGACGAAGTACACCTCTCCGTCGTGGACGAAGCCCAGGTCACCGGTGTGCAGGATGCCGTCGTGGAAGCGCTCGGCGGTGCGCTCGGCGTCGTTGAGGTAGCCACTGGCCAGGCTCGGCGAGTCGACGCGCAGCTCGGAGACGCGGTCCGGTTCCTTGGTGGTCACCGTGACGCCGGGCAGCGGCGGCCCGTTGGAGACGAGCCGGGTGGCGCCCGGCGCGTCCTCGGGGACCTCGACGATCCGGCCGTCGAGCAGCGCCGCCCCGTCGAAGCTGCGGGTGACGGGGACCGCGCCGAGCGGGGTGCAGGAGACCGCGAGGGTCGCCTCCGCCATTCCGTACGCGGGCATGAACGCCGTGGCCTTCAGGCCGGAGGGGCCGAACGCGGCGACGGTGGCGTCCAGGGTCTCCCAGTCGACCCGCTCGGCTCCGACCACGCAGACGTTCAGCTTGAGCGGCTCGGGCAGGATGTTGCGGCCCTGCGCGCGGGCGGCCAGGTGCAGGGCGGTGTTGGTGCCCGCGGTCATGGTGGCGCCGTACTCGGACATGTCGCGGAACCAGGTGCGCGGTGCCATGCCGAACCGCTCGGGCGACGACAGGACGAAGTCGTAGTCGAACGCCCAGGCGTGCAGCATGGTCCCGAAGATGCCCATGTCGTGCGAGAGCGGCAGCCAGGAAACGATGGTCTCGGCGCCGGGGCGCCCGCCCGTCATCTCGTGCAGCATGTGCAGATGGGTGCCGATGGCCCGGGTGCTGAGCTCGCAGCCCTTGGGCAGGCTTGTGCTCCCCGAGGAGTACTGGATGAAGGCGGTGTCCTCGGGTCCCGGCGGGGAGGGCTCGATGCGGTGATCACCGTACAGGGACGTCCAGTTGAGGACCGGGAGCTGTGCGGCGAGCTCCACGGGGACGAGCGGCGCCAGGGCCTGGTCGATGAGGAGCACCGTGGGGCCGAGCCGCTCGGTGAGCACGCTCAGCTGGGCGCCGTACTCCTGCGGGCTCTGGCCGCGGGCGGGCAGCGGGAAGGAGGCGACGGCCCCGCCGGCCAGCCAGACGGCGAGGAGTCCGCGCAGGGTGTGCGCCGAGTTGGTCAGGACGGTGGCGACCCGGCTGCCGGGCCGCACACCCGCGGCGCGCAGGGTCGCGGCCATGCCGTGGGCGTCGGCGACGACCTCGCTCCAGGGGGTGTGCCCGAAGCCGTCGTCCTCCTGCCAGTGGTGCAGGACTCCGTGGGAATCGTCGCGCAGGAGGAGGTCCCAGAGTCCGGTGCCGGTGGTTGCCATGGTCACTCCACATCCACGAGGGAGAGATCGGATCCGCCGCGCGAACGGTCCGCCATGGGGGCGATCCGCTGCTGGCTGACCAGGAGTTCCTCCTGGCTGAGCTTGGTGCCGCTGACCCGGCTCACGCCGGCCTCGCGCATCGTCATCCGCTCGGTGTCGATCCGGATGACCTTCCAGGCGAGGCGGGTCTTCTCCAGGCTCCAGATGAAGATCGCGGAGAGGTCGACCTCGTACCACTTCATGCCGTGCCGTGCGGAGCGCGGGAACGCGTGGTGGTTGTTGTGCCAGGCCTCGCCGAAGGAGGGCAGGGCCAGCCAGGCGACGTTGCGGGAGTGGTCGGTGGTGGTGAAGCGGCGGCGGCCGAAGTAGTGGCCGATGGAGTTCACCGCGTACGTCATGTGGTTGATGAGGAAGATCCGCACGAGACCGCCCCAGAGCATGCCCGTGAACAGCGCCTGGACGGAGCCGCCCGTGATGGCGAACGCGAGCAGGCCGGGCAGGACGACACCGGCGGCGACGACGGCCACGAAGTTCTCGCTGAGCCAGCGCAGCGGCTTCTCCCTCACCAGGTCGGGGCAGTAGCGGATCGGGTCGGAGCTGAGGTCCTCGTCGAAGAGCCAGCCCAGGTGCGCGTGCCACATGCCGGCCATCGCGCCCTTGAAGCCGGGCTCGAAACCCAGGTGCGGGCTGTGCGGGTCGCCTTCCTTGTCGGCGACGCGGTGGTGCTTGCGGTGGTGGGCGGCCCAGATGATCGGCGGGCCCTGTCCCGCGAGCACCCCGGCCGTGGCGAGGGCTACGCGGATCGGCTTGTACGTCTCGAAGGAGCGGTGGGTCAGCATGCGGTGGTAGCCGGTGGATATGCCGATGCCGGAGATCACGTACATGACGACCGTGACCAGGACGTCCGTCCAGCCGAATATGTGGTTCCAGGCCAGCACCATGGCGGCTCCGAGTGCGAACAGTGGCACCAGGGAGGCCGTGAGCATGTACCAGCGGTGTTCCTTGCCGTCCATTTCTTCCCCTTACTTTCGTTGGTCTTCGACGTCAGAAACTTGAAGAGTCAGACACCCGAGGCGTCAGACACCCGAGGTGGTCTCCGGGTCGAATTCGGTGCGGAGCGCGGGCAGAACGAGCGAGAGGAGCGCGGCGATGCCGGTGAGCACCGTCCCGACGAGGAACACGGTGTGGAAGCTCGTCAGGAGGGCGCCCGGCATGGCGGCACCCGCGGCGATCTCGTCGTCCAGGCGGGTGCTCGCCAGGGTGGCGAGGACCGCGAGCCCGACGGCGCCGCCGATCTGCTGGCCGGTGTTGAGGACCCCGGAGGCCGCGCCCGAGTCCGCCTTCGGCACCCCGCTGACGGCCGCCACCACCAGGGGCACCATGGCCAGGCCGTAACCGGCCGCGCAGAGCAGCAGGGTGGGCAGGATGTCGGCGGCGTACGAGGCCTTGAGCGGGGCGTTGAGCAGCAGGCCGAGGCCGGTGGTGGCGGAGGCGAGGCCGATCAGGCACAGGATGCGGCTGCCGAGCCTGGGCAGCAGCTGGATCGCGATGCCGGAGAAGACCGCCATGGTGATGCCGAAGGGCGCCCAGGACACTCCGGCGCGCAGCGGGGACCAGCCCAGGAGGTTCTGCATGTACTGGGTCAGGAAGAAGAAGATCCCGTACAGGCCCGACGCGGCGAGCAGCATGATGACGTTGGCCGCGGAGATCTGCCGGCTGGCGAAGATCCCGAGGCGGATCAGCGGCTCGGGGGCGCGCTGTTCCCTGATGACGAACGCCACCAGGAGCAGGACGGAGCCGATGAGTCCGGCGATGGTGGCGGCGGAGCCCCAGGGGCGGTGGTTGGTGCTGATCACGGTGTAGACGAACAGGAGCAGACCGCCGGTGATGAGGACGGCTCCCATGCCGTCCGTCGCGGGCCGCTTGCCCGGGGCGCCGTCCTCGCGGTCGGCGAGCGCGGGCTTCAGGGCGAGGGCGAAGAGGAGGGCGCCGACCGGGATGTTGATGAAGAACACCCAGCGCCAGTCGACGAGATCGGTGATGACGCCGCCGAGCAGTACGCCGGAGACTCCGGAGATCCCGGTGAGGCCGCCCCAGATGCCCAGCGCCTTGCGGCGCTCCTTCGCCTCGGTGAAGACGGTGATCAGGATGGACAGCGCGGCCGGGCTGAGCAGCGCGGCACCGAAGCCCTGGGCGCCGCGCGACACGATCAGCATCTCGGGAGAGTTGGCGAGACCACAGGCGAGCGAGGCGGCCGTGAAGATCCCGAGGCCGGTGAGGAACACCCGGCGTCTGCCGAACAGGTCGGCGCAGCGGCCGCCGAGCACCAGGAAGCCGCCGAACAGCAGCATGTAGGCGTCGATGACCCAGGCCAGCGAGGCCCGGTCGAAGTCGAGGGTGGTGCGGATCGTCGGCAGCGCCATGGCGACGACCGTGTCGTCGATGATGACCATGAACTGTGCGCCGCAGGTCACCGCGAGCGCGAGCCCTGCCGCCTTGGTTGCCGCGTCGCCGCTCTCGGCTGCCGCGGTGGACGAGGCGGTTCCCCTGCCCATATGCCTTCTCCTGTTCGCCGAGCTGTGTGGGGGTGCTCTTTGGTCGAGCTGTCAGGAGGCCGCGGCCTGCGCGACGACCCGGTTGAGGCGGTCCATGCGGGTGGCCAGGCTCATCCGGCCCTCCAGGCGGAAGGCGGGCAGGCGCCTGCCGTCGACGTCGCTGAAGCCGTACTCGTCGGCCAGGTCGCCGGTGGAGAGCACCTGGCCCGAGCGGCTGAGCACGTCGGGGTCGGCGGCGAGCGCGTTGATCGCGCGGCCCACGTACTCGGGCGAGTGGACGACCGCGGCGGGACCGTCGCCGAGGGCTTCCCAGGCCGCCTCGACCCGCTCGGTGCGGACGAAGCCCGGGTGCAGGGAGAGCGCGGCGATCTTCTTCTTGCGCAGGTCGGCCGCGAACGCCTTGCTGAGCCGGTCGTTGGCGGACTTGAAGACGTCGTACGCCGCCTGGCCGAGGTAGGTGTCGCCGTCGGTGAAGCCGATGCCGACGATCAGCCCGGTCTTCCCGTCGCCCTTCTCGAACATCAGCGGGGTGAGAAGGCGTGTGATGTCGTACTGGGCGCGCAGCGAGCCCTCGCACAGTTCATAGCGCCACATCGGCTGGTCCCAGTACGGGGCGTCGAAGCGCACGTCGCTCGAACGCTCGTAACCCGCCCAGGCGTTGTTCACCAGAAGGTCCAGCTTGCCGTGGTCGGCCCGGATCCGGTCCGTGAGCGCCTGGTTGTCCTCGGTCGACCGGTGGTCGCAGCGCACCGCGATGCCGGTGCCGCCGCGGGCGGTGACCTCGTCCGCGGTGTCGTCGACCGTGCCGGGCAGGCCTTCGGTGCGGCCCTCGGTACGGGTGCTGCGCCCGGTGACGTACACCGTCGCGCCCGCGCTGCCGAGGGCGAGGGCTATCCCGCGGCCCACGCCCCTGCTGGCGCCGGTGACCACGGCGACGGTTCCGTCGAGCCGCGGGGGCTTCCACTCCTCGTTCACGGGGTTCACGGCTGCGTCCTTTCTGAACTGATCCGGCGGGGTTAGCTGAGGTGGGCGGAGGCGTATTCGAGCGTCCGCTGGTAGGCGTCCGTGTCGTGGACGAAGGGGACCTGGTAGCGCTCGCGCAGTTCCGGCATCGACGTGGGCAGGACTCCGCCGCCGCAGCGCGTGACCTCGCTGACGTCCCGCAGGACGGACAGGTACGAGCGCGCCAGCGGAGGCAGCCGGCGCAGCTCCTCGGGGTCGAGGGCGTCGGGGTCGGTGACCGGCGGCGGGGTGAGGGTGCGGCCCAGGCCCGCCGCGTGCTTGGCGCACACGTCGATGGCGGCCTCCATGTCCATGGCCTCGTCGCCGTACGTCACCCAGAACTCGCCGCTCGTGTCCCCGAGTTCGACGGCCGCGAGCACCGCCTTGGCGAGCAGGTCCTGGGGCACGATGTCGATGCGGTTGCCCTCGTGCACCGGGATGAACGGCGCACGGCCGCGGCAGATCCAGTCGGACATCAGCTGCACGATCTGGCCGCGCGAGGTCCAGCCCGTCCGCGAGTCGCCGATCAGGTTGGTCGGCCGGAACACGGTGTGCGGAAGTCCGCTGTCACGCAGCAGCTGCTCCGAACGCAGCTTGGAGCGCACGTAGTTGGTGGTGACGTTCGTGTCGCTGAGCTTGTACGGGGCGTTCGCCGAGAGCGCGGCCACGAACGCCGTGCTCATGAAGTGCACGGTGGCGCCGGAGAGTTCGGCGAACTCGATGACTCTGCGGGTGCCGTCCACGTTCACCGGCTTGTAGCGCTCGTCGGGCAGCCCCCACTCGGTGAGGCCCGCGGAGTGGATGACGGTGTCCACGTCCCGGACCAGCGCGCGGTAGCTGTCCTCGTCGAGGCCGAAGCGCGGCTCGGCCAGGTCGGCGTCGAGCACGTGCTCGGTCCCGGCCGGCAGGGCCACGCCGCCGGGCCTCGCCATGGAGATGAGCCGGATCGGCCGGCCCGGCATCTCCTGGAGGATGGCGCGGCCCACGACGCCGGACGCGCCGGTGAGCAGTACGGTGCGTCGCTCGCTCATGCGCGGGACTCCTTCCACTCCATGAGGCGTGTGGTGGCGCGGGCGCCGACGTAGAGGAACGGCTCGGGCGGGAAGTCCCGCTGCTTGCGGTGCTTGTCGTCCACGTAGAGGAGCCGCGAGTACTCGGAGTCCTTGCCGAGGACGAGGTCGCGCAGGACCTTGCCGCCGGTGTGCGTGGCCGCGATGCCGTTGCCGTTGAAGCCGTAGCCGTAGAAGACGTTTCCGCCGGGCAGGGACCCGAAGTGCGGGGCGTAGTCACGGGTGACGTCGACGGTGCCGCCGTAGAGGTAGGTGAACTTGACGTCCCTCCACATGGGGAAGAACCGCCCGAACTCCTTGTGCAGTTCGCGGTAGGCCCGCGTCTCGTTCATGCGGCGTCGGCGCATGTCGCGGCCGTAGAAGTAGAGGGCCGGACCGCCCGCCCACATCAGGCGGTTGTCCGCGGTGAACCGCGCGCAGGTCAGGAAGGTCTTCGCCTCGACGAGACCCTCGCGGCCCTCCCAGGCGATCCGGCCGAGCTGCTCGTCGGTGAGCGGTTCGCTCACCATCGCGTAGCTCCAGATGGGCACGGTCTTGTTGCGGAACTTCTCGAAGGTGAACTGGTGCGCGTTGGCCGCGATGATCACCTTGTCGGCGGTGATCCGGCCGCCGGGGGTGACGACCGTGGGCCGCACTCCGGGGTCGACGCGCAGGACCGGGGTGTTCTCGTAGACGGTCACCCCGCGCTCCTTGACGACCCGGGCCACACCGCGGGCGAGGCGGAAGGGGTTGATCAGGGCGCCGCCCGTGCGCATGGCGCCCAGGATCGCGGGCGAGCCGATCAACTCCCTTGCCTGGCCGCCCGAGAGGAGCTCGGGCTGCTCGCGGCCCGCGATGGTGGTGGCGAGCTCCCGGTCCGCGCGCAGGCGGCGCAGCTGGGCCTCGTCGGTGGCGACCATCAGGTAGTCGTTGGCCTCGTACTCCGCGTCGATCTTGTTGCGGCGCGTGAAGCGGCCGATCTCCAGGATGGAACGCCCGACGGCCTGCGAGGCCTCCAGGGCGCGGCGGGTGCCGAACTCCTCGACCAGGGCCTGGATGTCCTTGCCGATGGTCGGTGTGACGAAGCCGTCCGCACGGCCCGAAGCGCCGTATCCCGAGTACTTGGCCTCGACGATGCGGATGTCGAGCGCGGGCTCGGCCTCCTTGAGGAAGTGGGCGGCCCAGAGGCCGGTGTAGCCGCCGCCGACGATGGCGACGTCACAGTCGACGTCGTCCCGCAGCGGGGGTTCGGGCGTGACGGACTCCGTCTCGTGCCAGTAGACGACGTTCTTGCGCGTGCTCACACTCAACGCCCCTTTTCGAGAATGATCCTCGCGAGGCCGAGGTGGCGGTTCTTGAAGTGCCGCACGCTCGCGCCGAGATAGTTCTCGTAATTGACGACGTTCTCCTCGCCGGAGATGCGTACGGCCGCTTCCCTGTTCTCCTGGAGCCGCCTCAGCCATTCCCCGCAGGTGCGGCTGTAGTGGTCCGGGTCATTGCGCAGGGAAACCACGTCGAAGAGCTTTTCGCTGGATTCGACGACTTCGGAGAGCGCCGGGATCTCCGACTCCGGGAAAATGGTCTCGATGATGAACATGAGCTCACGCACGGTGGCCTTGTCCATCACGGTGTTGTTGCCCTTGATGTTGGTCTGCAGGGCAATGCGCCCGTGTGAGGGCAGCCACTCGTAGCAGCGCTCGAAGAACTCGCGGTAGGCCGCGATCCGTTCGGCCCTCGTCAGGCCGGTCTTGGCGAAGTGCTCGAACGCCCCGATCGAGATGATCGCGTCGTAGCCCTCCGTCGGCTCGTGGTCCAGCCAGTTCTCCACCCGGATCTCGGTGCGCGCGATCCCGGACGCCCTGACCAGTTCGGCCTGGCTGTCGCTGAGGGTGAGGCCCGTCGCGTGCCGCACGCCGTAGATCCCGGTGAGGCGCTTGAGGAGGCTTCCCCAGCCGCAGCCCACGTCCAGGACGCGGCCGGCGCCCGCCGCCCTGGCCCCCTCGATGAGGTAGTCCAGCTTGCGGGCCTGCGCCGCCTCCAAGTCGCCCTGAATACCCGCGAGTTCGGCGCCCGACTCGTCCCACAGGGCGCAGGTGTAGGTGAGCGAACCGTCCAGCCACAGGCCGTAGAAGTCGTTGGAGACGTCGTAGTGGTGCCTGATCGCCTCGGCCGTGGCGCCCTGGTAGGCGGCGGTGCTCATGCGGCGGCCGCGGTCTGGGTGGACTCGACCAGCTTGACCAGGTCGCCGACGGTCTTCACGTTCGCCGCCTGGCTCGGGTCGAGCTCGATCTCCGCGTCGTCCTCGACGGTGTAGACGATGTCGGCGATCTGCAGGCTGGACAGGCCCACCGAGTCGAAGGCCGTGTCGGCGCCGAGCGTGAGGCCCGACGCCTTGTTGCCGAGCTTCTTCGCTATGAGGGCGCATACGGATTCAACGGTGATCACGATGGTTGTTCCTTCCGGTCGTTGCGATGTGCGGTGAGCGATTGACCAGAACCTAACTACGGCCGCCGCCCCCGGACATGACAGACCGGTATGGCAGATCCCTGCCATGCCACGGCCGCCCCTGCTGGCAGGGATGTGTCACTTGCCCGTGGTGGACCAGAAGGCCTGCAATGAGTGGACCACCGCCTGGAAAGAGGGACGGTCCATGAGAAACCAATTCCGCGTGGTCGACTTCATCGTCGACTTTCTTTGCCGGCAGGACGTCGGGCATGTATTCGGCGTCGGTGGCGCCAATATCGAAGACCTCTACGACGCGATGCGCCACGCGGAGTCCGGCCCGCTCGGCGTGGTCGCCAAGCACGAGTTCTCGGCCGCCACCATGGCGGACGGATATCACCGCGCCTCCCAGCGCATACCGGTGATAGCCGCCACCTCGGGCGCCGGGGCCATGAACCTGGTCCCCGGGATCGCCGAACTCAGGGCCTCCTTCGTGCCCGCCCTCGTCCTGATCGGGCAGCCGCCCACCTCACTGGACGGGCACGGTTCCTTCCAGGAGACCAGCGGGCTCGCCGGGTCCATCGACGCGGAGCGCCTCTTCGGCGAGATCGCCGTGCACTGCGTACGCGTCGATGACCCGGAGTCCATCACCGAGTCGCTGCCGCGTGCCCTAGCGGCGGCGATGGACCCGGCGGCTCCGGGCCCCGCCGTGCTCCTGCTGCCCAAGGACGTGCAGCAGGCCGTGCTTCCCGCCTGGGACGCTCCGGGTCCGCCCGAGCTCGCCGCATCCGCGCTGTCCTCCGCCGCCGAACGCGACCGGGCCGTCGGCCTGTTGCGCTCGGCCGTCGAGCGGCAGGGCGTGGTGGTGGTCGCGGGTGAGGCGGTGGCCAGGGCGGACGCGCGGCCGCAGCTCGCCCGGCTCGTCGAGGCGCTGGGGGCGCGGGTCGCCGTGGCCCCGGACGCCAAGGACGTCTTCGACGACCGCGATCCGCGTCATCTGGGCATCGCCGGGGTGATCGGCACCGCGGACGTGCAGGAAGCCCTGGAGCAGGCGTCGGCCGTGGTGCTCGCCGGCACCCGGCTGCCGCAGATGGCGGGGGCCGGACTGCACGACCACCTCAAGGGCTCACCGGTGGTCTGCCTCGACCCGCGGCCGCCGTTCCTGGAGCCGCACGAGGATCTGGTGCGCCTCACCGGGCCGCTGGCCGACGAAATGACCGTACTGACCGAGGAGTTGACGGCCGAAAAGGAGTTGATGGCCAGAAAGGAGTCGATGGCCAGGAACGCACCGGACGAGACACCGGGAGCCGCCCGGCAGGAGCTCCGCGCCCCCGCGGCCGGGGCGGCGCCACCGCCCCCTGACCTCTCGCCACCGGGCCCGCTGGACATGCGTACCGCCGCGACCGTCGTCGGCGCCGCGCTGCCCGCGGGGGCCACCGTGGTGAGCGACGCGGGCAATACCGGCGCCACCGTGATCCACCACGTCGGCGTGCCCGTCGACGGCCGGTTCATCGTCGCCATGGGCATGGGCGGCATGGGCCACAGCTTCGGGGCCGGCATCGGCGCCGCGTTCGCGACCGGCAGGCGCACCTGCGTGTTCGCCGGTGACGGGGCGTTCTTCATGCACGGCATGGAGGTGCACACTGCGGTCGAGCACCAACTGCCCGTCACCTTCGTGATCTTCAACAACAACTCCCACGGCATGTGCCACACCCGTGAGCAGCTGTTCTTCTCCGGCGACTACACCTACAACCTCTTCCGCCCGGCCCGGATCGGCGAAGGCGCCGCCGCGATGTTTCCCGGCCTCGACGCGGTGACCGCCACGACCGCCGACGAGCTGCGCACCGCGCTCGCCCGGGCCGAGGCCACCGGGTCGCCCTCACTGATCTGCGTCGAGACCGACCCCACCGAAATGCCTCCGTTCCGTCCCTTCCAGCAGCACGCCATGGCCGTCGGAAAGAGCCGGCCCATCAACCAAGGAGTCGTACCAGGATGACCACCGCCCTCACGAACACGGACCCCACCAGCGCCACCGCCGACTACGTCGCGCCGGAGCCGATCCCCGCCGACCTCAAGGACGTCCCCGGACTGCTGCGCTGGGAGACCACGCCGCGCGAGGAGGCCCTCGCGCAGGCCGCGCAGATGACGAAGGAGTCGTTCACGTACGACGAGGTGTACGGGAAGTTCGTGACCGTCCACCAGTACATCGACGCGCCGCCGCAGGCCGTCTACGACTACCTCACCAACGAGCGCAACCTCAACGAATACACCTACAGCACCCGTGACTTCGCGCCCACCGACACCCCCGGCCTCTACCAGGGCCGCGACACCCTCCTCGACGACGAGACCAAGATCTTCCTGCGGATCGACGGCGACCCGCGGGCCCTCACCGTCGACATGAAGTGCGCCTGGGACCAGGGCGAGGAGCTGTGGATGGTCTACATCCACCGGATCATCGACGCGCAGACCGTCCTGAACAAGCCCGGCTCCGTGGTCATCTGGACCAACTGCCGTCACCCGTACTACGACAAGAACCCGCACCCCGAGCTGGCGTCGAGCCCCGAGCGCCCCTGGGTCGGCGACATGTGGAACCTCTTCTACGCCGGTCACCAGATAGAGATCGACAACATGAAGAAGATCCTGGAGCTGCGCAACGGCAGCACCGGCGCATGAAGGCTGTGAGCCTGCTCGAACTCGCCTCCTACCTGCCCGGGGAACCGGTGGGCACGGAGTACTTCCTCGAACATCAGACGAGTGACGGCGAGTTGGCCGACCACACGATGTTCAAGGCACCGCGCACCCGGCACCAGGTGTCCAGGGACGAGACGCCCGCGGACATGATGGAGAAGGCCGGTCTCGTCCTGCGGGAGCGGATCGGGGACGACGCCCTGCGCGCCGTCGACGTGGTGATCACCAACTCGCTCCTTCCCGAGGTGCCGTTCACCGGTCCCGGGGCGGAGGTCGCCCACCGGCTCGGCGTCAAGGCGGACTGGGTGCTCGACGCCCACAACGGCGGCTGCGCTTCCTTCGTCCATCTGCTGCGTCTGGCCCGTGCGCTGATCGGATCGGGCCAGGCCAGGTCCGCGCTGCTCTTCAACGTGCAGAACAGCGCGGGCCCGGTGATGACCCAGCCGGACGTACGCAGTCTCCCCGAGGCCGTCATCCCCGGTGACGGCTGTGGCGCCGCCTATGTGGCGGCGTCCGACGAGTCGCCGATCCTCGGCATCGAGGTCGCCAACCACGGCGAGTTCACCCGCGACTGCGGACTCGCGCTGCACGACGGGCGCAAGTACTGGGAAGCGGGGGCCAGTCAGATGCACGTCGGGTTCACGCCCGACAAGGTCGCCGACATCGTCGAGCGCGGCAACCGCCTGGTGCCCGAGGTGGTGAACCGGCTCTGCGAGTCGCTCGACCTGAAGACCGACGACCTGGATCTGCTGATCACCAACCAGCCCAACCGGATGTTCCTGAAGCAGTGGCAGGAGCGGCTCTCCATCGGCCCCGACCGCCATCTGGACACCTTCGACCGGTTCGGGAACCTCTTCGGCGCGGCCGTCCCCATCACCCTCGACCACGGAATCCGCGAGGGCCGGGTCGAGGACGGCAGCCTGCTGATGCTGGCGGGCTTCGCCCACGCCGGGGACTTCGCGGGAGCCGCCGCCGTGCACTGGCGGGTGGGAGGTGCGCGGGGGTGACCCAGGGGGCCGGGGGCGGTTCGCGCCGCCCCCGGCCCTCCCGCAGCTCACGCCAACTCGCCTGACTCACAAGGAGAGTCCATGACACGCCCCAAAGCCGTCGTCATCGGTGCCGGCATCGGTGGCCTGACCACCGCCCTCGCCCTGCACCGGCGCGGCTGGGACACCACCGTCCTGGAACGCGCCCCCACCCTGTCCCCGATCGGCGCCGCCCTGACCCTGGCCCCCAACGCACAGCGCGCGCTCGCCGCCCTCGACCTCGGTGACGAGGTCACGGCCCTCGCGGCGTGGCAGGGCGACGGCCTGATGTGCGATCCGCGGGGCCGCCCGCTGACCCGCACGAACAGCGCGGCCGTCACCGCACGGTTCGGCGGCCCGCTGGTGGTCCTGCGCCGCAGCGACCTGGTCGACCTGATCGTCGGCCGGCTGCCCGACGGTGTCCTGCGCACCGGCGAGGCGGCCTACCTCACGGACGCGGGATCCGCGGACCGCAAGGCGCACGTCAGCACCCCGCAGGGAATGTACGAGGCGGATCTCGTCGTCGCCGCCGACGGCGTCCACTCCAAGACGCGCGCCATCCTGTTCCCCGGCCACCCCGGCCCCGCCTACGGCGGCTGGACCGTCTGGCGCATCCTCGCGCCGACGCCAGGACCCGGCTTCGTGCCGCACGAGTCGTGGGGCGGCGGCCTCGTCTGGGGCAGCCTGGTCCGGGACCCGGACAGCGTGTTCATCTACGCCTGCGCCGCGACCGAGGAGGGCGGCCGCTCCCCCGACGGCGAGAAGGCCGAGCTGCGCAGGCGCTTCGGCGACTGGCACGACCCCGTGCCGACCCTGATCGACTCGGTCGGTGATCACGAGATCCTGCGCCACGACGTCTACCACATGGCCGTGCCGCTCGGCTCGTTCCACCGGGGCCGCACCACGCTCCTCGGGGACGCGGCCCACGCCATGGTGCCGACCCTGGGGCAGGGCGCCAACATGGCGATCGAGGACGGCGTGGTCCTCGCCCATCACGCCAGGCCGGGCGGCGACCCGCTGTCCGCCCTGGCCGCCTACGACCACGACCGAAGGCCGCGTACGACCGCGATGGTGCGGCGCGCCGAACGCATCCTGAAACTGACGTCGCTGCGCTCCCGCGGGGCCGTGGCGACCCGCGACGCGGTGTTCAGGGCAGCGTCGAAGGCCGTCCCAGGCCTGCTCCTGCGCGGCTTCGACGGAATCGCCGACTGGCATCCGCCCGCCGTGAAGATCCCGGTGGCCGAGCGCCACCCCCTCTGACCCGGACGGCCCGCCGGCCGTCCGTCATCTCACCACCCCTCACCACCCTGATGGTCCCAACACCCCTGTGAAAGAAGGACTCTGACTGTGCGTCATATACTCAAGGCCAGCGCCGTCGCCACCGCCGCCCTGTTCGTCGGCGGTGTCGCACTCGCCACCCCCTCCGCCGCCGCCCCCACCGCCGTCCAGACCGTGACGGCGTCGTACGACTGCGGCAGCTACGGCGTCTCCGACCTGACGATCGAGGCCTCGGCCGCGAACGGCGTCGGCTCCGTCAAGATCTCCACCAGCGGCGGTCTGGCCCCGGTCGACATCCCGGCGAACTCGATCACCGCCACGCTGCGCCTTGAGCGGGCCGGCGGCGGCACGGTGGACTTCACCGGCACCGCCAACGACGCGGCTGCCGCCGGGCAGCCGGTGACCATCGGCGCGCTGACCGGTTCGGTGTCCGCGGGCGACAGCCTCGACTCCTACATCCCGGCCGCGGGCTCCGCCGACACCTCGCTGAGCCTCAACATCCTGGGCAGCGAGAACACCTGCAAGGCGGTCTCGAAGCAGACGCCGGGCCCGATCGTCTTCTGATCGAGCAGCTTCTGAACGAGCGGTTCACTCCCGGGGGCCTGACTGTGCGCACAGTCGGGCCCCCGCGGCTGTCTCGGCTGTCTCGGCCGTCGCGGCTGTCCGCACGGCCTCGCCCCGGTGCACCACCACGGGCGCCACGGCCGACGCCGGGCGGGCGAGCGCGGCCAGGCAGCCCTCACCGGCCGCCACGTCCCGCACCGCCCAGCGCTCGGTGCCGCCGATCGCCGCGGCTCGCTCCACGACCGCGGACCGCTGCCACGGCCGTACGGCCACCTCCGCGAGATCCGTACCGAGCCCCACCCCCCAGGCCTTGACCACCGCTTCCTTCCGCACCCAGCAGCGCAACAACGCCTCGTCCCGCTCCGCTCCCTCCCGGGCGGCGACATGGGCCCGCTCATCGGACGTGAGGGCACGGCGGAGCACCGCCGGTGCCTCGGGTGCGCTCCGGCGCTCGATGTCGACGCCGACAGGCACCCCGTACGAGAGCGCGAGCATCCACCACTCCCCGGAGCGCGACACGCTCGTCCGCCACTCGGTGCGCGGCAGGCGGACATAGGGAGGGCCGTGGCGGTCGCTCCCGCAGCCCGGGCAGACCGCGACGCCCCAGTCCACCGCGGACGGCCGCACTCCGAGCCACCTCGCGACCGTGCGCCGGATCTCGGCGCGGGCGCCCGCGTACCTGGCCCGCGTCACCTCGTCCCTGAACCCCTCGAACCGGCGTCTCTCCCGGTCGTCCAGAAGCGCCACGTCCCGGCCCGACACCGTGTCGCGCACGTGCCCGGCCCAGACGTGGACGCCCGCGCGCCCGGCCCAGCCCATCAGCCGGCCTGCTGAATGGCGCGTACGACGTGGACCCGTGAGCCGCACTCCAGCTTCTGCATCACCACGCGCAGATGGTTCGTCACGGTCCACTCCGAGATGCCGAGCTGCCTGCCGATCTGCCGGTTGGTCATGCCTTCGGCGACGAGCAGCGCGACCTCGTGCTGCCGTGGCGTGAGGCCGTGCGGGGCGGCGGGCTCGGCCCGCGAGGACCGTGCCTCCCTGGGCGCGGGCGCGAACAGGCCTGCGAGCAGGGCGTTGTGCGGCGAGACCTGGCGGGCCTCAAGACGCAGCCTGCGCAGCGCGGCGGGGTCGAAGCCCTGGTGCAGCCGGTCGGCCACCGCCCGCAGCGTGACGCCCTCCTCGGAGACCAGCGCGTGCCGCCCGCGCAGGGCCTCTGCGTGGGCGAGGACCTGGGCCAGCGCCTCCTTGTGCTCCTCGGTCCCGGGCCCCGCGGCGACGATCACCATCGTCTCCAGTGCCTCGGCGGCCTCCGCGGGGCCGCTGGTGCCCATGAGGAGACGGATCGACTCCCGCACGTTCACGTACGCCTCCGGGGTGCGGCCGAGCAGCCGTCGTACCCGGGCGAGCGCGTTGAGCAGGGCGGCGCGGACCACGACCGGGGACCACGGGTCGCGCCAGAAGCCGTGGGCGTCCGGCTCCAACCCGACGGGCGTGCACGGCAGTTCGGCCAGCGCCTGCAGCACCGGGCGTTCCGCTCCCGAGTCGCCGTGCCCGGCCCGCAGGAGCGACTGCGACCGCCGGGCAAGGGCCGCTCCGTACACATCCCTCCTGGCGTCGAGTTCCCTGAGCGCGGATTCGAGCAGCGCCGCGGCGCCCGCCATCTCGCCCCTGCGGCGCAGCAGCTCCCCGGTGTGCGCCGCCACCCGGGCCCGTACGCCGGGAAGTTCGGCGGCGGCGACCGCGGCCCGGTCGAGCGCCGCCTCCGCGCGCTGTCGCTCGTCGCGGCCGAGCGCCCAGCGGGCCACGGCCATCAGCGCCTCGGCGGCCAGGGCGCCGTCGGGGCACGCGGCGGCGGAGGCCTCCATGACGTCCGCCGCGCCGAGGTCGAGCCCGTGGCCGAGCAGCGGGCCTTCGAGCGCGGTCAGCACGCGCAGCACTCCCGCGTGGTCGCCGCGCGAGCGCAGATGGCCCGTGGCCTTGCGCAGGTCGGGCAGCCTGGCCTCGACGGCCGCGAGGAGCTGGCCCATGTCCCGCCCGGCGCGCAGCCCGTCCGCGAGCCCGGCGGCGAAGGCCGTGCAGTGCGCCGCGTGCTGGTCGAGCGCCCCGGCAAGCGCGTCCGCATCGCCCGCCAGGTCCCGGTGGTAGTGGGCGCGCGCCATGCGCGGCAGCCGGAACTCCGGCTCGCCGTCCGGGCCGCGCCCGCTGAGCAGCAGGCTCTGGTGGACCAGGGACTCGATGCCGGCCACCGCGTCCGCCTGGCCGGCGCCGGCCACCCTGCGCACCTCAGCGAGGCCGAGCGGTGCCTCGAACACGGCGAGCGTGCCGAGGAGTTCGCGGTCGGCCGCGCTCAGCCCCTGGGCGGCCCAGCCGAGGGCGCTGCTGATGCCGTCGTGCCGGGCGGACGCGTCCCGCAGCCTGCGCCGGCCGATGGGCTCGCCCCTGCTCAGCCTCTCCAGGACGGCCTGCGGGCCCTCGGCGCCGACCGCCTCCGCGGCCAGCTCGATGGCCAGCGGAATGCCGTCGAGCTCCCGGCAGAGGTCCGTCACCGCCGACTGCGCCTGGGCGCCGTCGAGTCCGGCGCGGTGGCGGGGGCTCACGTGATCGGTGAAGAGCTCCTCGGCCGGTGAGCCCACGCCCGTGGGAAGCGGCTCCGTCACCAGGACGCGCTCGGCCCGGATGTCGAGCGAGACCCGGCTCGTGACCAGGATCTTCAGCCGCGGACAGGCCCTGAGCAGGGCGGAGATGTCCAGGGCCACGTGCGCGGCCACCGGGTCGCAGTTGTCGAGGACGAGCAGCGTCTGCCGGGTGCCGATCCGCGCCGCGGCCGCCCTGGCCGTGTCGGCACCGACACTCGACCAGACCGCCGCGCCCCCGGCCGATTCGGCGAGGTCCGTCCAGAGCAGGGGCGGGCCGCCCGCCCGTGTCCGCGCGATCAGCGCCGCGTGGGCCACGTGGCTCTTGCCCACTCCGGCGGGCCCGGTCAGCGTGATGAGACGCTCGTGAGGCTGCGCCAAAAGCCGTGCCAGCAGGGCCAGTTCACCCTCCCGGCCGCGCAGCCTGCCGAATCCGTGGCCCATCAGGCGGTCGGCTTGCGCTTCCGCCGCCGCACCGCCGCTCCCCGGCACGGCCGGGATCACGACCTCGAACTCCCGCTCTGGTGCAATCATTTCCGCTCTCCCTTGTGTGGTTCCCCGCAACCCCAGCCGGTGAGTCCTGTCTCAGGCTCTGCTCACCACCTCCTCACGCCCGGCCTGCTCGGGGCTTCCGGCGTCCCCGGCCCGTGGCCGTACGGTGGCGTCGTCCGAGGTCTCCATGCGGTCGAGCCGCAGCGCGCTGTGCAGCCGGCGCAGCGGCCTCGGCGCCCACCAGTTGGCGCCGCCGAGCAGCGTCATCAGGGCGGGCACGAGGAGCGCGCGGACGACCGTGGCGTCGAGGATGACCGCGAACGCGGTGCCGAGCCCCAGCTCCTTGACGAACACGAGACGCGAGAGCGCGAGAGCGCCCACCGCCACGCAGAACAGCAGCGCCGCCGACGTCACGATGCGTCCGGTGCGGGCCAGGCCTTCGGCCACCGCCGTGCGGTCGTCGAGGCCCGCCGCCCTCGCCTCCTTGATCCGGCCGAGCAGGAAGACGTTGTAGTCCGTGGAGAGACCGAAGGCGAGCGCGAAGACCAGCACGGGCGTGGTGGACTCGATGCCGCTCACCGCGCTGAACCCGAGGTTCCCGTCCTGGAAGACCCAGACGAGGAAACCGAGCGCGGCCCCGGTGGAGAGGGTGTTCATCAGGAGCGCCTTGAACGGCAGGACCACCGAGCCGGTGAAGGCGAAGAGCAGCAGCAGGGTCACCAGGGCGAGTACGCCGATAGCCAGCGGAAGCCGGTCACGGATGCCGTCCTTCTGCGAGAGGAAGTCCGCGGTCTGCCCGGTGAACCGTACGGGCGTGGGCGCGTCGAGCGACCTGACCTCGTCGGCGGCGTCCTTGGCCACCGTGCCGAGCGGCTGCCCTTCCAGTACGGCGTCGATCTCCCAGTGCGTGGCGTCCAGACGCACCGGCTTCGCGACGGCCTCGACTCCGGGCACCTGGGCGATCTTCTTCGCGTACGCGTCGAGGCGGCCGCCGTCGGTGGTGTCCGCGACGACGCGCAGCGGCGAGGTCGCGGGAGCGGCGAAGTCGTCCTGCATGGCGGCCGAGACCTTCCCGGCGCTGATGCTGGTCGGCAGCGCCGAGGCGTCGGCGCCGGTGAAGCGGATGCCGAGCACCGGCGACGCGAGCGCGAGGAGCAGCGCGGTGGCGGCGACCGCGACGACGACGGGCCTGCGCATCACCATCTGCGCGATGCGCCGCCAGCGCCGGACGGCGGCGTCACCGGAACCCCCGTCGTCCTGCGCGGCACGCTGCCAGCGTCGCGGGGCGAGGGAGTTGACGCGATCGCCGAGCAGCGCGAGCACGGCCGGCAGCGCGAGGAGCGCGAAGAGCACCGCCGCGAGCGAGGTGATCACGCCCGCCATGCCCATGGACTGGAGGTACGGCTGCGGGAAGACGAGCAGCGCCGCGAGCGCGGCGGCCACGGTGAGCCCGCTGAACAGCACGGTGCGTCCCGCGGTCTCCATGGTGCGGCGCAGCGCGAGCGCCCCGGGGCCGTGCTGCGCGAGCTCGTCGCGGTAGCGCGAGACGATCAGCAGGCCGAAGTCGACGGCGAGTCCGAGCGCGAGCGCGAAGGCCAGGTTGAGCGCGCCGGTGGAGACGTTGTCGAAGAGGGTGACAAGGCGCAGCCCCGCCATCGTGAGCAGCAGCGTGAAGATCGCGCCGATGACCGGAAGGAGCGCCGCGACCAGGCCGCGGAAGACCAGGAAGAGCAGCACGAGGACGACAGGAAGGGCGATCCCCTCGGCCATCGAGAGGTCCTTGGTGGTGACCTCGCCGACCTGCACCATGCCGATGGTCGGCCCGCCGAGGTGGGCGTGGCCGCGCAGCGCGGGGTCGGCGTCGATCGCCTTCTGCAACGCCTTCTCGGCGTCCTTGGTCTCCTTGTCCTTCATCGGCCTGACCGCGCCGACGAGGACGGTGGAGCGCGCGTCCTTGGAGATCAGGGCCGGGTCACCGGCCGACTTGTAGTCGACGACCCGCTTCACCTCGGGCCGGTCCTTCAGGAGCGCGATGCCCGCCGTCACCGCCTCCGGCCGCGGCCCGCCGGGCTCGATGGCCTCATCCGTGCGGATCAGGAGCGCGTACCCCTGCTGGGCGTCGATGCCGGTGGCTTCCTGGATGACCTTGCGGGCCACGGTGTGCGACCCGGTCGGGTCGTCGTAGTCGGCGAGGCCGTTGGTCACCTTGCTCTGCAGGGTGCCGCCGAAGAGGGCGGCGAGCACGGCGAAGCCGATGACCAGGTACAGGGTCAGCCTCCGCTTCGCGTGGAGGGCGGAGCCCAGGGCAGAGAACATGCGAGATCACCTTCGGGGTTTCGGGAGTACGGGGCGGAGGTCGGCGCCGGGGGGTTGGTACCGGCCTCCGCCGGTCGGGTGCGCCGCCGCTCGGGCGGCGCGGTCAGGCGGCCACAGGGCCTGCGGTCTCGACGAAGCTCAGCGCGTTGTAGATGGTCCGCCGGGGGTCGGTGATGGCCCTGCGGCCGTGCATCACCCGGGTGTTGTCGATGACGGCGACGTCCCCGTCGGCCCACTCCAGGTTCTCGGTGAGGGCGCCGGTGGTCCCGGTGACGGCGGCGAGCAGCTCATCGGAGAGGTCGCTGCCGTCCGCGAAGGTGATGCGCGGCTTCTCGTAGTTGAAGGACGGGCCGAGGATGCTGTTGGCGAAGGAGATCCGCTCGCCGAACAGCGTCGGTCCCGCCGCCGGTGTGCGGAACGAGTAGCGCACACCGCCGTCCGCCTCGGGCGTCACTTCCGTGCCGGGCAGCGACGCGGCGAGGACGACGAGCTCGTCGACGGCGATCTCGTCGGCGGGCCTGCCGGTGAGGTGGTGGGCCATGGCGCGCCACTGGGGCTCGGCGACGTGGCGGCTGTAGACGATGTCCTGGCCGAGGAAGGCCGTGCGTACGGGCTCCGCGAGCTCGTCCCACACCCGGTAGCCGTCGCAGACGGTGGTCTGGGAGCCGGACGCGGCCGCCTTCTCGCAGAAGAACCAGGCCAGGTGGGAGCGGAAGGGGCTGTTGCCGTTCTCGGTGTGCAGGCCGACCTCGTCGAGGCCCGCGTCGACCTTCTGCGCGACCTCCGAGTAGAAGTCGCGCGCCGGGTCGAGGGTGGTGGAGGTGGAGGTGCGCTGCACCAGGTCGGTGAACGAGGCCATGTCGGCGCCGAAGCCGCGCAGCAGCAGGAAGCCCGCTTCGGCGAGCAGGTCGAGCAGTTCCTTGGGCTCGACGCCGGAGAGGGTGCCGGAGAGGGCGCCGGAGAGGGCGCCGGAGAGGGCGCCGGACTGGGTGCCGGGCAGGGTGCCGGACTGGGCGCCCGGTTCGGCGGGCGTCACGAGCAGTCCACCGCCGGTGCCGTACGGAGTGGTGCTCAGGGCGGTGCTCATGCGGTGATCTCCTCGGGTGCGGTGCGGGTCAGCAGGTCGCGGACGGCGTCCCTGCGGGGGCGTCCGGTCACGGTGAAGAAGGCGGTGTACTCCGGGTCGTCCTCGGCCATGAGGCGTACGGAGGTGGCCCGTTCGATGGCGGAGAGGCGTCCGGCGCCGAACTCCTCGATCTGGCGGCGGGCCTCCACGCGGTCCGTACCGGCGTCGATCACGAAGAGCCCGAGCACCTCGTCCAGGCCGTCCGCGACGACGGCCGCCTCGCGCACGAAGCCGAGCTCGCGGTAGCGGGCCTCGACCCACTCGGGGGACAGATTGCGTCCCGCGGCCGTGATGACCAGGCTCTTCTTGCGGCCGGTGATCCGGATATAGCCGTCGTCGTCGATGGTGGCCAGGTCGCCGGTGTGCAGCCACCCTTGGTCGTCGACGACCACGCTCGAGGGGTCCTCCTGGGTGTATCCGTCGAACAACGACGTGCTCTGGATGAGGAGTTCACCGTCCTGCGCCAAGCGCGCCCGTACGTGGTCGAGCGGCCGCCCCACCGTGCCGAACCGGAACTGTCCGGGGAAGTTCCAGGCCACGACCGAGCTGTTCTCGCTCAGCCCGTACCCCTCGTACAAGGGGATCCCGAACGCTTCGAGGCGCTCGAGGACGTCGAGCGAGACGGGCGCGCCGCCACAGGCGATGAAGACGGGACCGGTGTGGCCGAAGAGCCGGTGCCTGCGCTGGGCCAGGTCCTCCGTGGGGTTCTGTTCGCACAGTCCGAGCAGCAGGCCCGCGACGGTGGGCGGTACGACCATGGCGGTGGGCTGCGCCTGGCGGAGCAGCGACAGCATGCGGGGGCCCGCGTCGGCCACGGTGCCGATCAGGGCGGTGCCCGGCGGCAGGAAGGTGACGCTGCCGCCGTTCAGGAAGGGCATGTAGAGGCCCGCGACCTGTTCGATGAGCAGACTCAGCGGAACCACGGAGAGATAGCGGGCGAAGACCGCGTCGTCGACCCGGCCGCCGAGCGAGGCGAGCAGTGCCTCCATGCCGTACAGCCTGACCCGTACGCCCTTGGGGGCGGACGTCGTGCCCGAGGTGTGCACCACCTTGACGACGGCGTCGCCGGCGGCTTCCGCCGCGGCGATCTCGGCTTCGAGCGAGGGGAGTTGGCCGTCGGTAGCGGCGTCGATGAGCCCCGGCAGGTCGACCCCGACGACCGGGCAGCCCGCGGGCAGGACCCGGTCCCCCGCGGCGGCGGCGCGCTCCAGCCACTGCTCCCCGCACGCGTCGACCAGACAGATGTCGGCGTCGGCGAGCAGCGAGGAGGCCTGTTCGGCGGTGAAGGCCGTGGGGACCGGGATCTCCACGGCCCGCGCGAACAGCGCCGCGAGGTCGGCGACCACCCACTGCGCGGAGTTCTCGGCGAGCAGCCCCACCCGTACGGGGCGGCCGAGTACCTCCCCGCGCCGGCGCAGGTCGGCGGCGAACACACGGGCGGCGCCGATGAGTTCACGGTAGGTGTGCCGGGTTCCTGGCCCGCCGGTGGAGGAGAGCACCTCGACCATGACCGCGTCGCTCTCGGCACGCTTCAGGAGCCCGGCCGCCAGGGAAGTGGTGTGCGGCATGACGTCAGGCAGCACGGGTCAGCTCCGTTCGGTTCCGGGAGGAGAGCAGGCGGATGTCGACGGAGTCGAGTGCGTAGCGTTCGACCCCCGTGACCAGCTGCTGGGAGTGGTCGGCCAGGCGCCCCCAGCGCACGGCGGGCCGCTGGTCGTAGAAGGTTCCCCAGCGGGCCAGTTCCTCGGCGCCCAGGCGCGTGCCGTCGGCGTCGCACAGCCGGTGGGTGATGAGGCCGAGGCGCTTCGCGAGCGCCGCGGACCGGTTGGTCATCGTCATGGCGGCGTACGACCGGCCCAGGCAGGCCTGGATCAGCGGAAGCGCGCGGTAGATCTCCGCGCCCGCCAGGTTCGCGACCGATGCGACGCTGCCGAGCTGGATGATCTGATGCCGTCGCACCTCCTGTCCTGCCGCCTCGCACAGCGCGTCCTCGATCGACCCGTCCAGGTAACGCTCCAGGAAGACCGGGCCGTTCTCCGGGAAGGAGATCCCGATGCAGGCCTCCACCTCGTCGGGGCCGCCGTCCTGCCGTCCTACGTACGCGATGAACTGATCCGGATCCGGGGTCACCTGGGCCCCGAAACTCGTCCCGAACACCTTGCTGACCAGCGATGCGGATTCCAGCCAGACCGGAGTCCCCCGCCGGGCGATCACTATCTTCACGTTCCGTGTTCCTTTCGAGAATGGGATTACTCGGCCGGTACGGCACCGAACTCGCTGAGCACCCCGGCGAGTTCTTCCAACAAGGCGCTCTCCTGGGAGCGGACGAAGAAGTGTCCGCCCGGCATCGTGCGCAGCTCGGCCCCCCTGCTTCCGTGCTCCGACCAAGCGGCCATCTTGTGAACCGGCACCAACCGGTCCCGCTCCCCGACGAACAGGCGCAGAGGCACTCGCAGCGGTTCGATCTCGTTCTCTTTCACGACCCCCGAGCAGAGCCTGAGGTCGTCCCGGACCAGCGGCATGAAGCGCTGACGGAATCTGCGCCGCGCCGCCAACTCCGGAGGAATTCCCCCCAGTTCCGCAAGCCTCGTGGCGAGTTCCTCGTCGTCCGCCGCCGGATCCAGGATTCGGTTGGGCGGTATGTGGGGTGCGCGGTGGGAGCTGAGGATGAGCGCCCGCGGCAGCGCGGCCCCCCGCCGCTGCCTGCGCAGGGTCAGCGCGTGGGCGATGAACGCCCCCATGCTGTGTCCATAGAGCAGATGGGGCCGCGAGAACGCGTCGTCCAGCTGCTCGTCCATCTCCTCCACCAGCGCGTCCAGGTCGGTGAACCTCGTTTCGTGGGCGCGCTCTTCACGGCCCGGCGGCTGCACCGGCCGCACCTGGACTCCGGCGCCGCGCGCGTCGAGCTCCTGCTGCCACCGCGCATAGGCGGAGGCACCGCCGCCCGCACACGGCAGGCAGAACAGGTTCGGCCCCGCGGCTGCGGTGTGTGCCGGCTGCGGCAGATACGGCGTCTCGGTGACCCTCATGGACACCGAAGATTCCATTCGGGCCGGGGCTTGAAACAGTGGGTGCGTACCGGCGTTCGGGGTGGGTTTCTCTGCTCCGGGATGTGACCACGTCACACCCCGTGAAGAAATCACAGCACCGGAATCGATTCCTCCAGAAGAGCCCATGCCATGAGACGGGGCGAAGCTGAATGGAGGTTTCCGATTATCGCCGCAGGCCTGCGGCGACCACGGAGTGAAATATGAAGGCGGGGTATGGGAAAGTCTCACCCCTCACTGATGAGCCCTTCACTTTCTGCGGGCGCTTTCCCCGTATGAAGATCCTGGCAACGGAGAACGCCTCCCCAGACCGAAAAGGAACGTGCTGATGATCGAGATCATTGCCGGCGCACTCACGCTCCCCGCCGCCGCGGACAGCCACACCTCCCCGCGCCCCGCACTCGTCGTGGACCACCTCGACACGAGCGCCGACGACTCGGTGGCCCTGTTCACCTTCTGCACCCTCCTGTCCGGCACCAACGCGGGCACCGAGCTCTCCCACGCATGACGGTCACGGGGGACGAGACCGCGGTCACGGGGGTCGGGGCCGCGGTTACGGGGGACGAGACCGCGGTTACGGGCGACGAGGCCGCGTTCGTCGAGTTCAAGAGCCATCTGCGCTGCGCGGTCGTCCCCGGAGAGGCGGCCTATCTGGTGTCGCACTCCGGGATCACGGCACTGCGCGGAGCACAGGCGGAAGCGCTGGCCCCCCTGCTCGACGGGACCCGCACACCGGCCGCCATCGCCCGCGCCGCCGCCTCCTCCCTGACCTCGGAGGAGGTCGGCGACGCACTGCGGGTGCTCGCCGACGCCGGTCTTCTGCGCTTCCAGCGGCAACCCAGCAGGTCACGGGCCGACCGGGCCGCCGAGGCCTACTGGGACCTCGCGGGCCTCGACGGTGCCCGCGCCACCGAAGAGGCGGCGCGGGCGGCGGTGCGGATCGTGGCGCTTCCGGGGCCGGCTGGGCCTCCCGGAACACCCGGAACACCCGGAACACCCGGCCTCGCTGACGAGGCCGGTGTCCGCGAGGCCCGTATCCGCGAGGCCGGTATCCGCGAGGCCTGCGCGGCCTCGGGCCTCCGGGTCACGGACTCGGCGCAGGAGGCCTGCCTCAGCATCGTCCTGTGCGACGACTATCTCTCCCCCGGCCTGCGCGAGGTGGACGCCGAGCACCGGGCGACGGGGCGCCCCTGGCTCCTCGTACGCCTTGGCGGGCCCGAGCCCTGGTTCGGGCCGGTGTTCCGCCCCGACGACGGACCCTGCTGGTCGTGTCTCGCGACCCGTCTTCGCGGCCACCGCACCACCGAACTGCCCTTGCAGCGCGCACTGCGGCTTGACCACCCGGTGGCCAGGCCGGCGGCCGACCTGCCGACCGGGCGTGCCCTTGCCGTACAAGCCGCTGTACTCGAAGCGGTCAAGTGGGCGAGCGGTCTTCGCAGTCCGGAGCAGAACGCCGTACGCACCCTCGACACCCTCACGCTGCAGACCGCCACCCACCCGGTGTCCCGCATCCCGCAGTGCGCGGCATGCGGCGACCCGACGCTCATGAGCGAGCGCGGCTGGCGGCCCACCGAACCGCGGAGCCGCCCGAAGTCGGCGGACGGCACGGGCGGCGGGCATCGCGCGCTCGGCACCGCTCGGATGCTGGAGCGCTACGGCCACCTGGTCGGCCCGGTCACGGGCGTGGTGAAGGAGATCCGCCGGGCCCCCGGCGCCCCCGACTTCACCCAGGCCTATGTGTCGGGCCAGAACCTCGCCATGGAGGCGAGCACCCTCTCCGGCCTGCGCGCGGGACTCCGTTCGCTCAGCGGCGGCAAGGGCCTGACCGCCGAGGAGGCGAAGGTCAGCGCCCTGGGCGAGGCCATCGAGCGGTACAGCGGGACCCGGCGCGGCGACGAGGCGGTGGTGCGCGACACCTTCCGCGGCCTCGGGGACGTGGCGCTGCACCCCAACTCCTGCCAGCTGTACGACGACCGGCAGTTCCGCGACCGGCCGCGCTGGAACGCGGCCCGCTCGCCCTTCACCCACGTACCGGAACGCTTCGACGAGAACCGCCCCGTCGACTGGACACCCCTGTGGTCCCTGGCCACGGGCACGCACCGGCTCCTGCCGACCAACATGCTGTACTTCCCCGCCGACGCGGTGTCCGCGCACGAGCCGATCGCCGACTCCAACGGCAACGCGGCGGGCAGCAGCTTCGAGGACGCCGTGCTCCAGGGCTTCCTCGAACTGGTCGAACGTGACGCGGTGGCCCTGTGGTGGTACAACCGCACACGCCAGCCCGGCATCGACCTGCACGCCTTCGCCGAGCCGTACATCGACCAACTGCGCGCCGGCTACTGCCGGTTCAACCGCGAGGTCTGGGCGCTCGACCTCACGTCCGACCTCGGCATCCCCGTCGTCGCGGCCCTCTCCCGGCGCACCGACAAACCGTCCGAGGACATCATCTTCGGCTTCGGCGCCCACCTCGATCCCCGCATCGCGCTGCGCCGGGCCCTGACGGAGATGGGGCAGCTGCTCCCCGCCGTCTCGGGGGCGCGTCCCGACGGCTCCGGCTACCGCGTCGACCAGCCGGAAGCCATGAACTGGTGGCTGCGCGAGACGACGGCCACACAGCCCTATCTGACCCCCGCACCCGACACGGCCCGCAGGGCACCGGGCTCCTGGGACTACACCGCGAGGGACGACCTGCGGGACGACCTCTCGGCGGCCACCGGCCTGCTCGCCTCGCACGGCATGGATCTGCTCGTACTCGACCAGACCCGCCCCGACATCGGGCTTCCCGTGGTCAAGGTCGTCGTGCCCGGCCTCCGGCACTTCTGGGCGAGATACGCGCCAGGCCGCCTCTACGACGTTCCCGTAGCGCTCGGCCGGATCGCGGAACCGACGCCGTACGAGGAACTCAACCCGATCCCGCTGTTCGTCTGAGAGTTGACCTGACACTTGGTCTGACCGTTCATTTGACAGTTCGTCTAACACGGGCGGCATTTCTCAGAGCTTGCGACCACGCAAACTCTGAGTTCTGCCCCACGAGTTGATGTGAAAGCACGGTTTTTTCCGGAAGGGGCTGATGCGCGGACATCCCACGTAAGGTCTGCTGGACGAGCGTTGTGGCCGAATACCACGGGCCCGGGGTTCGGGAGCGCCCGCAAGGACGCGCTCTCGTACGCTCTCCTGGCAGAAGAGGAGCACTTCGAGGATGCACAGCGACACCAAGGACACGTCTGACGTGGCTGGTTCCAGATGGAGCCTCCGGCCTGCCCCCCGGCTGGCCCACGTCATCCTGTTGGCGGCGCTCATCTGCTATCTCGGCATCACCGCGATCAACCTGATGAGCCAGAAGCCCTCCGCGCCCGAACTCATCACCGGACTCGTCACGCTCTCCGCCGTCTTCGGCCTGCAACTCGTGCACTCCAGGCCAGGAGCCGACCGCGCCTCCACGTGGGCGAAGGCAGCGACGCTGGGCGCCCAGGCGCTCCTCACGTATCTGCCCCTGGTCTTCTTCGGCATCCTGTGGGGGGCGATGGCGGGCTTCCTCGGCGGATCGCTGCTGCTCCTGCTCAGGCCCCGGGTGGCCTGGCCGCTCTACGGGGTGACCGGGCTGAGCCTGCTGATCCCGGGGGTCACCGCGGGGATGTCGGTGATCGATCTCGTCTACATGTGCCAGAGCACCCTGCTGACCGGCCTGGTGATCTACGGCCTGTCCCGCCTTTCGTCCCTCGTCGACGAGGTGTACGCCGCTCGCGCGGAGATAGCCAGGATGGCGGTCGCCGGTGAACGCCTGCGCCTGGCAAGGGACTTGCACGATCTCCTCGGCTACAGCATCTCCGCGATCGTCCTCAAGAGCGAGCTCCTCCAGCGGCTGATCCGCGCCCAGCACCCCCGTGCCGACCAGGAGGTGGAGGAGGTCCTCGCCATCTCCCGGCAGGCGCTCAGCGACGTCCGCAGGGTGGCCCGCAGCTACCGCGACATGTCACTCGTGTCCGAGGTGTCGTCGGCCCAGTCGGTGCTCGACGCCGCGGAGGTCGAGGTCGAGGTGGTCCTCGCTCCCGCCATCGAGGAGATCAGCTCACATGCCGGCACGGCGCTCGCCACCGTCCTGCGCGAAGGCGTCACCAATCTGCTGCGTCACAGCAAGGCGTCACGCTGCGGCATCACCGCGGTGGTCGACGACGGGACAGCACGCCTCACCCTCATCAACGACGGTGTGGTGGACGACTATCACGATCCCTCTCCGGACAGCGGAAACGGCCTCGGCAACCTGAAGCAGCGGCTCGACGAGATCGGCGGCCGGCTGATCACCGAGCGCGAGAAGGAGACGCCTCCGGACTGCGGGGGCTGGTTCCGCCTCGTAGCCGAGGTGCCCGCGCAGGCAGTTGGCCGAAACAGCGTGGAACAATCCCAGAAAATCGGGCGAATAAATCCGAATGGCGCGTTCTAGGCGGCTGATAACATGTGGCGCGCGAGCAACAACAGGGGTTCGCGATACGGGTAATCATGGGGGGCTATCGATGATCCGTGTAATGCTCGCTGAAGATATGTACATGCTGAGAGGCGCATTGGTCGCCTTGTTGAATCTCGAACATGACTTGGACGTCGTGGCGAGTGTGGAACGCGGCGACGAGATTCTCTCCACAGCCCGCGAGTTCCAGCCGGACGTCGCGATCATCGATATTGATCTTCCCGGCCTCGACGGGCTGAGCGCGGCGGAGCAACTGCACGAACGACTGCCGCAGTGCCGCACTTTGATCCTCACCAGCCTCGGCCGCCCCGGCACACTGCGCCGTGCGATGTCGGCCAAGGTCTCCGGATATCTGCTCAAGGACTCCCCGCCACAGGAACTCGCCCAGGCGGTACGGAAAGTGGCGGCAGGCCAGCGGGTCATCGACTCCGAACTCGCGCTAGCCGCATGGGGCAGTGCGGACAGTCCGCTCACCTCCCGCGAGACGGAGGTGCTGCGCCTCGCGTCACAGGGCACGGACGCCAGTGAGATAGCGAAGCGGCTCCGCCTGTCGGTGGGGACCGTACGGAACTATCTGACCACGGTGGTGACCAAGCTCAACGCCCGCAACAGGGTGGACGCGATCCGCATCGCCAACGACTCCGGGTGGCTGTGAGGCGGCCCTCCGGGGCTGCTCAGGCCCACAGTTGGGCCGCGACTCCCGCTGCGGTGAAGTAGCAGAGGATGCCTTCCGTCACGTCGGCGGGCAGCGGCAGCACGGCGGTGATGGCCTTCGGCGTCACGGGGCGGGCGAGAGCGAGCGCGAAGACCATCATGGCCTCCTGCCGGTGGATGATCAGGCGGTGGGAGGCCGTGCAGGACTCGAAGGTGGCCGTCAGCGGGTCGAACGCGAAGGAAGCGCCGAGGAACAGCCGGATGGGCCGTGCCTGATCCAGGGGGACGACGGCCAGAGAGGCTTGGCCGCCATCGGCGAGGGGCGGCCGGCCCGCGTCGGCCGGGAACACCCCACCGGTATCGAGCCGGGACACCCGGCCCGCGTCGGCCAGGGGTGCGATCGAGAGGAGCGGGCCGCTCAGGCCGTCGAGCCCCAGGGTGCGGACCAGCAAATGGGGAAAGCGCCCGAAGACCGGCCGCATCATGAAGTAGACCTTCGCGTCCCTGTCCCGCCCCCCTTCACCGTCGTCCACCAGCGCGTTACCGAGCAGAACCGGACCCAGCTGCATGCGCCGGAGCACTTCGAGGACGGTGGGCTCCGGGCTCGCCATACGGGCGGTGCCCTGGTCCCAGGTGAGCACCAGGGCCCCCGTGAGCGCATCGGACTCGACCACGACATCCTCGCGCAGCGACCAGAGATGCCGGAGCCGTCCACCGGGCAGCTCCAGCAGGTCGATCGTGGCCTCCATGCGCGCTCTCCTCGCGGTATCTGAGAGTGTCCACTGTGAAGGCGCAGGGAGGTGTCCCGACAGTCATGAACTCATGCCGGGGCTGTGATCCCTTCACGGGTTCAGGGGCGCTGCACCCCGGCCCGGGGGATATTCCGGTGCGGTACGGGCCCCGGCTGCCTAGAATTCGATCAGCCGAACGACCAGCCGAATGACCAGCTGAATGACCAGCTGGCTGACCAGCCGAATGATCAACCGATCAGCCAAGTGAGGGAGGAGCCGGGCCATGCGTCACCGCACAGTTGCCTGCTCTCCCCGGTCGCGGTTCGACGTGATCCTGGTGTCTTCGCGCGTGCGGTGCCGGCTGCGCGGCCGTCACTGAATCTCCGTGGCGAACATCTGACGTACCCACGAGCCTCTGCCTCTGCCTGTCCGGGCAAGGAGGCCGTCCTCGGTCCGTCCTCGGTCCGTCCTCGGTCCGGCGTCCGTCCGGCGTCCGTCCGGCGTCCGTCCGGCCTCAATCGCGCTGCCCCGCCCCACATCGCACCGAAAGGCCCAGGGCCGTGCGCACCCACACAACCACCAACACCCGGCACCAACAGTGCAGTTCATCGTCCGCTGTACGTAATCTCGGCATCCTCGCCCACGTCGACGCGGGCAAGACGACTGTCACCGAGCGGATCCTGTACCTGACCGGCGCCACCCACAAGAGAGGTGAGGTCCATGACGGCACGACCGTCACCGACTTCGACGCGCAGGAACGCGACCGCGGGATCACCATCTTCGCGGCGGCGGTCAGCTGCGCCTGGGACGGGCACCGGATCAACCTGATCGACACTCCGGGTCACGTCGACTTCGCCGACGAGGTGGAGCGCTCGCTGCGGGTGCTCGACGGCGCGGTCGCGGTGTTCGACGCCGTCGCGGGCGTCGAACCGCAGAGCGAGTCGGTGTGGCGCCAGGCCGATCGGTACGACGTACCGCGCATCGCGTTCATCAACAAGCTGGACCGTGCGGGCGCGGACCTCGACACGGCGGTCGCGTCGATCAGGGAGCGCCTGCACACGGTCCCGCTGGTGGTGCAGCTGCCGATCGGGCGTGAGGACGGATTCACCGGGGTGGTGGACCTGCTGCGTATGCGTGCGCTGATCTGGCACACGGGCAGCGACACGTACGAGACGACGCGGATCCCCGAGGCCCTGGCCGACCAAGCACACCAGTGCAGGAGGGAGTTGGAGGAGAGGGTGGCGGAGCTGCATCCGGCGGCGATGGAGGAGTACTGCACGACGTCGACGCTCACCACTCCCACGCTGACGGCCGCACTGCGCGACCTCACCCTGGGCGGTGAGGGCGTGGTGGTGCTGTGCGGTTCCGCCTACCGCAACCGCGGAATCGAGCCGCTGCTCGAGGCCGTCGTGTCCTACCTGCCGTCTCCGACGGACGTCCCGCCGGTGCGCGGAACGCTGGGCGACACCGCGCAGGAGAGGGCCGCTGATCCGACGGCGCCGTTCGCGGGCCTGGCGTTCAAGGTGAACGCCACGGCGACGGGACGTCTCACGTACGTGCGCGTGTACTCGGGAACGATCACGAAGGGAGAGACAGTGATGGACGCGGGCACGGGCCGCACCGAACGGATCGGCCGGATCCTGCGCGTGCAGGCCGACCGCCACGCGGAGCTGGACCGCGCGACGGCAGGGGACATCGTGGCCGTGGTGGGCCTGAAGACGGCCCGCGCCGGCACCACACTCTGCTCCCCGGCAGCGCCCCTGGTTCTGGAACCTCCCGCGGTGGCGGCGTCGGTGGTATCGGTGGCGGTGGAGGCGCGCAGGAGCGTGGACACCGGCCGACTGTCGTCGGCATTGGCCCGCCTGGTCGAGGAGGACCCGTCGCTGGCGGTACGGGTCGATCGTGAGACGGGCCAGACGGTGCTGTCCGGCATGGGCGAGCTGCACCTGGAGGTCGCGGTGGAGAAGATCCGCCGCGCCCACGGCATCGAGGTCGGCGTGGGCCGCCCGCAGGTGGCGTACCGCGAGACGGTCGTGCGCGGGGTGTCGGGCCTGGTGTACCGGCACGTCAAACAGGACGGAGGGGCAGGGCAGTTCGCACACGTGGTGCTCGATGTCGCCCCGGTGGAGGCGGGCCCGGATGCGGCGCACACCTTCGCCTTCGCTTCCACGGTGACGGGGGGCCGGGTGCCGCAGGAGTACATCCGGGCGGTGGAGGCCGGCTGCAGGGACGCTCTCACGGAGGGCCCCCTGGGCGGTCACCCGGTGACGGGCCTGCGGGTGACGCTCACCGACGGGGCAACGCACTCCAAGGACTCCTCGGAGATGGCGTTCCGGACGGCGGGCAAGTTCGCCCTGCGCGCGGCACTGCGGGCAGCGACGCTGGAACTCCTGGAACCGGTGGTGGAGTTGACGGCAACGCTGCCGGAGGAGGCGGTGGGCGGAGTACTAGGCGACCTGGCAGCACGCCGAGGCCGAGTAACGGCATCCACGACACGCTCCGGCACAGCCACGATCACGGCAACGGTCCCACTGTCGGAACTCTTCGGCTACGCAACCCGCTTGCGCAGCCGAACCCAGGGCAGAGGCACGTTCACCACACGTCCGTCGGGGTATGTGGGGGTGCCGACGGGGGTCTCGGAAGAAGTGCTGCGCCGGTAGGTCGGCAGGCGAGGTGGCGCCGCTCGCGTGGGGCGGCGCCACCACCCCGTACGGCCACGGCCACGGTCACGCGAGAGAGCGAGCGCCGTACGCCGCCTCATGAAGGTGCTCCTTCGGCATCAATTCCTGGGGCAGGGCTCACTGTCGTGAGCTAGCGTTGACCTGCATCGCGCTGCCTCATCGGAGGATGTACGCGACGTGCCCTGCGGAAACGTGGCCCCTTTTGGTTGGGTGACGCGGCCCCTTGGAGTGCTCCCGGCGGGAGCCATCCGGCGTCCGTCACCGGACACAACCGAAGGGGACGCTTTTCATGGCTGCCGTCGAGTACACGCCCAAGCGCCGCATTTGGGTCCGCGATGTCCTGGTGGGCATCACGGCGAGTTTCGGCTCGAACCTGGTGTGGATGCTTGCGCAGGCTGTGGTGCACCGCCTCGGCTGAGCCGAGCGGAGGGCGGGCCCTTGGGGGCCCGCCCTCACCACGCCAGAGGCCGGGTTAGTCTACGAACTGTCATTGCGGCCCGACGGGCTTCCGCTCCGCCCAGGCGGAGTGACGAAGGACATGCCCCCACCCGCACGAGTCATCTCGTGCCTGGGGAACCTTCGTGCTCCTGCAAATGTCCGCTGCCGAACTCGGCCGACTCATCGTTGCCCAGGCCGGATCGGCGCACCTTCCGCTCACCGAGCGACTGATCCATGAGCATGCCCGGCTCAAGGGGGGAGCGGCCGGCAAGGGTGATGTCGCTTCCTGGAACAACAGTGTTCCCATAGTTGTCAGGGCGCTGCTGGACTGCGGCCTCGACGAGGTCGAGGTACTGGTCGAGGTCGACCTGCCGCACACCAATTGCGCGGTCGACCTGGTGTTGTGCGGCAACCACCCTGGTACAGGGACAGATTCGTACCTCGCTGTTGAGCTGAAGCAGGTACGGCACGCCTCGGTGGACCCTCTGTGCCCCATCGCCGTCGATCTCGGGTTCGGCGACGGCAAGAACAAGCTGCATCCGGTGCGGCAGGTCCAGCGCTACTGCGAGTACATGCTGCGCTACCTGCCCCATCTACGTGAGAACGACGATCAGTTGATGGGGGTGGCATTGCTCCACAACGCGCGTGACGCGGACGTGGAGGCACTGTTCGGCCTGCCCGAGACCGACCACGGGTTCCTCTACACGCTTGATGATCTGGACCGATTCCGCCGGGTCCTTATCGCGCGTTTCGCAGCCGCTTCCGGCAAGCGGGCCGCATCCGCGCTGGAGCAGGCACGCCAGGACCCCTTGCTCAAGGTCACCGATGTGGCCCGTCAACGATCTGTCCGCGGCGGAGGTCTCACGCTCCTCGACGAGCAGTACGTCGCGTTCGACCGGATCACACGGCACCTGGAGAAGACTGCGCGCTTCACCGGCTTCGACGTCGGACTGTTCTACGACGCTGATGCCGCCCACAGCCCCGCCCCCAAAGCGGGCACCAAGCGCGTCTACATCCTGCGGGGCGGACCTGGCAGTGGGAAGAGCGCCGTAGCACTGGAGTTGCAGCGCGCCCTCGGACTCAAGGGCCGCGAAGCCGTGCTGGCCAGCGGCTCGCACGCGTACACGGAGACTCTGCGCGAGATCATGCTCAGCACGGCCCGTCGAGGGCGGACTGCGGACAAGCACAACGCGGCCAACAGGCTGTACCGGTACTTCAACAGCTTCAGCAAGACCCCGCCGGACAGCATCGATGTCCTCATCTGCGACGAGGCGCACCGCATGCGACGCAGCTCGACATACCGCTGGATGCCGAAAGCTCTTCGGGACGACGACCGGCCGCAGGCAACTGAAGTGATCAAGGCCGCCAAAGTGCCGATCTTCCTTCTCGACGATCACCAGTCGATCCGTCCCGACGAAGTGGGCACTGCCACTTATCTCAAGGAACTCGCCGAGGGCATGGGTTGCGAGGTCGAAGTAACCGATCTGGAAGGCACCTTCCGAGCTGGCGGCAGCAAGCGCTACCAGAGCTGGGTCCAGCAGTTGTTGGGACTTGCTGCCTCCGATCCGGTGGCCTGGCGACCAGACGGCAGGATGTCGCTGATGGTCGCCGACTCCCCCGAGCAGATGGAGCAGTTCATCCAGGCACGCCACCTCGAAGGTGCCACGGCCCGCATCACCGCGGGCTTCTGTTGGCCGTGGAGCAACCCTGCCGGAGATCAGCTCGTCGACGACGTACAGATCGCGGACTGGCGCCGACCGTGGAACGTGAAGCCGGAGCACAACGTCCCGAACGCACCCAGGTCAGACCTGTGGTCGACCGACCGCCTCGGTGTCAACCAGATCGGCTGCGTCTACACGGCCCAGACCTTCGAGTACGACTGGAACGGCGTTATCATCGGCCCCGATCTGCTGTTCCGTGACGGGAAGTTCGAGGTGGACCGACACGCTTCCCGCGATCCCGCCTTCCGCGGCCCGATCGACGACGCGATCGTCACCCGGTGCGTCCTCAACGCCTACCACGTGCTCCTCACCCGCGGCGTCGTCGGCACCGTGGTCTACGCGGTGGACCCAGCGACCCACAACGAACTGCGCAGGCTCATCCCGGGCGCCATCGGCATGCAGCACTACGACGGCGGCCGGCCGCGGCTCACCGCTGAAGGATCGCAGCTGCCCCCCGCCTACCGCAGACAGCCCAGGTAGCCTTGATCCCGTCGTAGCTGCGGCCCGCCGGGCTTCCGATCCGCCTAGCGGAGTCACCCAGGACATGCCCCCACCCGCACGAGTTCCTTCGTGCTGCCTGGGGGCATCTCTTGCTGTTCCGCGACTCCGCCGCCGTGGTCGCCGCCGAGTGCATCTCCGGTGCCCTCTTCTTCCGCCTGACGGAGCAGTTCGTGCACGTGCACGGCCACAAACCCAGCTCGTCCGAGGCCCGTTCGTGGGAGCGGAGCATCCCGGTGCTCGCGAGCGCGCTCAACGACGCGGGGCTCGGCCAGGTGGAGATGCTCCTGGAGTACGGGCTGCCACTGAACAGCAAGCGGGCCGATGCCGTGCTGGCCGGGGTGCACCCCAAGACCGGACTGCCGTCCTACGTGGTCGTGGAGCTGAAACAGTGGAGCAGCGCCGAGCCGGACGACGACGATCCGTCGCTGTGCCGCATAGACGCCTACACCCGGGCAGTACTGAACCCTGTCGACCAGGTGCGCGGCTACTGCGAGTACCTCCTCTCCTTCAACGGAGCGCTGGCCGAACACCCTGAACGCATCAGCGGCGCCGCCTATCTGCACAACGCGACCGAGTTCGGCGTGAACGGGCTCTTCGAGGCCGAGCAGGACCAGTACGGGCAACTCTTCATCGGCGCACGGCGCGGCGAGTTCGTCGACTTTCTGCGTACGAAACTGGGGCCGGAATCCGGCGCTGCGGCTGCGGACGAGCTCGTGAACGGGAAGGTCGGCCCTTCCAAGCAGCTCATGGCGGTAGCCGCCCAAGAGGTGTGCGAGCGCGAGCAGTTCGTCCTGCTGGACGAGCAGCAGGTCGCCTACCGTACGGTCCTCAACGCCGTCCGCCGTGCCAAGCAGGCCGACCACAAGGAAGTCGTGGTCGTGACCGGCGGGCCCGGCACCGGCAAGAGCGTCATCGCCCTCTCACTCCTCGGTGAGCTGTACCGGCAGCGCACCACAGCGCTGCATGCCACAGGCTCCAGCTCGTTCACGACGACGATGCGAAAAGTCGCTGGTGCCCGGAAACGTGAGGTGCAGGAACTCTTCAAGTACTTCAACAGCTTCATGACCGCAGAGCGCAACAGCCTCGACGTCCTGATCTGCGACGAGGCTCACCGCATGCGTGAGACCTCGGCCAACCGCTACACACCGGCGTCGAACCGCACTGGCAAGGCTCAGATCGAGGAGCTGATCGACGCCGCGCGCGTCCCGGTATTTCTGTTGGACGAGCATCAGGTCGTGCGCCCCGGCGAGATGGGTACGGTCACAGAGATCAAGGCTGCCGCCGCCTCGAAGGGGCTCCACTGCCAGGTGGTCCCGTTGGACAGCCAATTCCGCTGCGGTGGCAGCGACGCGTATCTGCGCTGGGTGGTGCGGCTGTTGGGGCTGGAACAGGGCGGTCCTGTGGTCTGGGAGCCCGACGGCAAGATGCGACTGCTGCTCGCGGACAGTCCGCGGGAAATGGAGGCGTTCCTGGACGATCGCCGCTCGCAGAATTACAGCGCACGTATGTCCGCAGGCTACTGCTGGAAGTGGACGAAGAAGGTGCCGCCCGGGCAGGAACTGCCCGCAGACGTCGTCGTCGGGGAGTGGGAACGGCCCTGGAACGTCTTCGGTGACCGGTCCATCATGGGTGCGCCTCCGGCCGCCCTGTGGGCAACGGATCCGGCCGGTTTCGGGCAGGTGGGCTGCGTGTACACGGCGCAGGGCTTCGAGTACGACTGGAGCGGCGTCATCATCGGTCCCGACCTGGTGTGGCGCGGCGACCGCTGGGTCACCGACCGCACGGCATCCAAGGATCCGGTGTTCAAGAAGTCGACCTCAGACGCGGATGTGGATCGACTCATCCGCAATACGTACAAAGTTCTGCTGACGCGGGGAATGATCGGAACGGTGGTGTACTCGACCGACGCCGAGACACGAGCGAAGCTGCGGGAGCTGACCAGCGAACCGAAGCGAACCCGGCTGCCGGACGCGGACACCCCGGCGATCATCAGTACCGCCCAGCCGCGGAAAGCCGGATCTTCTCGTCCGTGACCAGATGGACCGTGCCCGCATGGACAAAGGGCCGACTCCCTGAGGAGTCGGCCCCTGCCCCCTGCGCGTCGTCAGGCCGCCGACGCGCGGTGCTTCTTCATCCGCTCACACATTGAAGCGGAACTCCACCACATCCCCGTCCTGCATCACATACTCCTTGCCCTCCATGCGCGCCTTGCCCTTCGCGCGGGCCTCTGCCACCGAGCCGGTCTCGACCAGGTCCTCGAACGAGATGACCTCGGCCTTGATGAAGCCCTTCTGGAAGTCCGTGTGGATCACGCCCGCGGCCTCGGGGGCCGTTGCTCCCTGGGGGATCGTCCAGGCTCGGGATTCCTTGGGGCCTGCGGTGAGGTACGTCTGGAGGCCCAGGGTGCGGAAGCCTACGTGGGCCAGGGTGGCGAGGCCCGGCTCCTCCTGGCCTACCGACTGGAGGAGCTCAAGGGCCTCCTCCTCGTCCAGCTCCGCGAGGTCCGACTCCAGCTTGGCGTTGAGGAAGATCGCCTCCGCGGGGGCGACCAGTGCGCTCTGCTCGGCCTTGAACTCGTCGTCCGTCAGCTCGTCCTCGTCCACGTTGAAGACGTAGAGGAAGGGCTTCGTGGTCAGGAGGTGCAGGTCGTGGAGGAGCTCCTCCCTGCCCGAGCCCTGGACGATGCCCTGAGAGAAGAGCGTGTCGCCCTTCTCCAGGATCGCCTGGGCCTCCTCCACCGCCTTCACCTTCGGGGCGATGTCCTTCTTGATGCGCGATTCCTTCTGGAGGCGCGGCAGGACCTTCTCGATGGTCTGGAGGTCGGCGAGGATCAGCTCGGTGTTGATCGTCTCGATGTCGTCCTTGGGCGAGACCTTGCCGTCGACGTGTACGACGTTCTCGTCCTTGAAGGCGCGGATCACCTGGCAGATCGCGTCCGACTCGCGGATGTTCGCGAGGAACTTGTTGCCCAGGCCCTCACCCTCGCTCGCGCCGCGCACGATGCCCGCGATGTCGACAAAGTCGACCGTCGCCGGGAGGATCTTCTGGGAACTGAAGATTTCCGCCAGTTTCGTGAGGCGGGGGTCCGGGACGCCCACCACGCCGACATTCGGCTCGATCGTCGCGAACGGGTAGTTGGCCGCAAGGACGTCGTTCTTGGTCAGGGCGTTGAACAGGGTCGACTTGCCGACATTGGGCAGACCGACGATTCCGATCGTGAGCGACACGTTGCGACTTCCCGTACGTGGAGGCTGTGGGTGGACGGCCCGGAGGGCCGGAGCGACCGTAGGGCGATCCCCCAGTCTACGGCGTGCGGGCCCCGCCCTCGTCGGCGTATCGCGCGAGTATCGAACGCTTGGCCAAGGTCGGCCAAAGGGCGTGTCCCATGCAGGATTATCGGTATGGCTCGCCCTAGGTTGGTCCGGTGGAGCAACACAGGACGCGTCCCCCTCAGCCTCCGGCCCGGCCGCGACGCACCGCCCCCCTGCCCCCGCAGGGCAACAGGTCCGCCGCGTCCGCGGCGGTCTACCGCGCCGCGCCCCCTCCCCGCCGCCCCGTCCCGCCCTTCGTACGAAGACTGCGCGCACTGCCGCTCTATCGCAGGCTGCGCGGGATGCCGAACCCGCGTCTCACGGGGCTCGGCAGCGGACTCTTCTGCGCCGTGGTGATGTTCCTGCTCGCCAGTCTGCTGTGGCTGCTCTTCGGCAGTTCGGTCGTCGCGTACGGCGTGCTCTTCCTGCCCGTGAGCGCGCTGACCGCGTTCTGGGTGCGGCCTGCCGACCTGGTGACCGCTCCCGTGGCCGTGCCGATCGCCTTCGCCGTCGGCCTCGTACCCATCTCGGGCGGCAACGGGGGCGGCTTCAGCGGGCATTTCATGGGGCTGATCACCTCGCTCGCGCTGCACGCGGGCTGGCTGTACGGCGGGACCCTCGTCGCCGGTCTCATCGTGACCGTGCGCCGGATCAAGCTCATGGGGCAGCGGCGCCGGGCGCGGGCCGCCTCCTCCGCCCCCGGGCCAGGACCTCGGCCAGGACCTGGGCCAGGGCCGCAGGGAGCCGCGAAAAGGCGCATGCCCACCGCGTAGGCCGCCCCGGAGCCACCAGAGCCACCAGAGCCCCTGCCGGGGAGCTAGTCCTTTTCCGCCGCCGCCATCGCCGCGCCCACAATGCCCGCGTTGTTCTGCAGCTCCGCGGGGACCACCTCGGCCCTGATGCCCTTGATCAGCGGCAGGAACTTGTGGGACTTGCGGCTCACTCCGCCGCCGATGATGAACAGCTCGGGCGAGAACAGCATCTCCACGTGCGCCAGATACTTCTGGACGCGGTGCGCCCAGTGCTCCCAGCTGAGGTCCTCGTCCTCCTTGGCCTTGGACGACGCACGCTTCTCCGCGTCGTGTCCGTGCAGCTCCAGGTGGCCGAGCTCGGTGTTCGGGACGAGGCGGCCGCCGGTGAAGAGGGCGCTGCCGATGCCCGTGCCGAGGGTCAGCAGGATGACCGTGCCCGTACGGCCGCGGCCCGCCCCGAAGTGCATCTCGGCCACGCCAGCCGCGTCCGCGTCGTTCAGGACGGTGACGGGGACACCACCGCCGAGCCGGTCCGCAACCAGGCTCTGGATGTCCGTGCCGATCCAGCTCTTGTCCACGTTGGCCGCCGTGCGCGCCGTGCCGTCGGTGATCACGCCCGGGAACGTGGCGCCGACCGGGCCCGTCCAGCCGAAGTGCTCGACGACCTCGCGCACCTTGTCGGCCACGCCGTCGGGCGTGGCCGGGTGCGGGGTCAGTACTTTGTGCCGCTCTTGTGCCAGGTCTCCACGGTCCAGGTCAACGGGCGCGCCCTTGATCCCTGATCCGCCGATGTCCACACCGAAGATCTGCATGAGACCCACCGTACGGCCACCCTCTGACCGCCGCGTTACTTCTGCGACAGCTCCGCGGCCTCGGCGCGCAGGTCGCGGCGGAGCTCCTTCGGCAGCGAGAAGGTGATCGACTCGTCGGCCGTCTTCACCGTCTCCACGTCTCCGTAGCCCCGCTCGGCCAGCCACTCGATGACGCCGTCCACCAGGACGTCCGGGACGGAGGCACCGGAGGTGAGGCCGACCGTGGTCACGCCCTCCAGCCAGGCCTCGTCGATCTCTTCGGCGCCGTCGACGAGGTGCGAGGCGGGGGCGCCCGCGTCGAGGGCTACCTCGACCATGCGGATCGAGTTCGAGGAGTTCTTGGAGCCGACGACGATGACGAGCTCGGCGTCCTCCGCCAGCTTCTTCACCGCGATCTGGCGGTTCTGCGTGGCGTAGCAGATGTCGTCGCTGGGAGGGGAGATCAGGCCCGGGAACTTGGTCTTCAGGGCGTCGACCGTCTCCATGGTCTCGTCGACCGAGAGCGTGGTCTGGGAGAGCCAGACGACCTTGTCCGGGTCGCGGACCTCGACGTTCGCGACGTCGTCCGGGCCGTCGACCAGCGTGATGTGGTCGGGCGCCTCACCGGACGTACCGATGACTTCCTCGTGGCCCTCGTGGCCGATCAGGAGGATGTCGAAGTCGTCCTTGGCGAACCGGACGGCTTCCTTGTGGACCTTCGTGACCAGGGGGCACGTCGCGTCGATCGTCGCCAGTTTCCGCTCGGCGGCTTCCGCGTGGACCGTCGGGGCCACTCCGTGGGCGGAGAACATGACGATGGAGCCTTCGGGGACCTCCGCCGTCTGGTCGACGAAGATGGCCCCCTTCTTCTCCAGAGTCTGCACCACGTACTTGTTGTGAACGATCTCGTGGCGGACATAGATCGGGGCCCCGTACTGCTCAAGGGCCTTCTCGACGGCGATCACGGCACGGTCCACACCCGCGCAGTAGCCGCGGGGGGCGGCGAGCAGGACTCGGCGGGCAGGAGTCGAAGCAGTCATGCCCCCCATCGTAAGGCCGAGCCCAGCGCGTCAAAGATCGGCTTCTTGGGGAGACTGGGGGCCTGCGTTCACTTACGGAGGCACGATGTCCGGTAACTCCGGTAACTCAGACCCGGGTACCCCAGACCCGACGGCCCCGGGTTACCCAGACCCGACGGCCGGCGCCCGTACCGCCACGGCCCCCGCTGCCGAGGGCGACGGGCTGCGGCGCAGTCTCGGCTTCCGTGATCTCGTCGTCTACGGGTTGCTGTTCATCGCCCCGATGGCACCGGTCGGAGTCTTCGGAACGCTCGACGCCAAGTCGCACGGTGCCGTGGCGCTCGTCTACATCATCGCCACGATCGCGATGGCGTTCACCGCATTCAGTTACGCGCAGATGGTGAGGGTGGTACCCCAGGCTGGTTCGGTCTTCGCCTACGCGCGCGTGGGGCTCGGCAACGGCCCCGGGTTCATCGCCGGGTGGATGGCGATGCTCGACTATCTCCTCATCCCGGCCGTCGCCTATCTCTTCTCCGGGATCGCGATGGAGGCGCTCGTACCCTCCGTCTCCCGGTGGGTGTGGACGGCGATCGCGGTCCTGGTGACGACCGCGCTGAACCTGTGGGGCGTACGGGCGGCTGCGCGGGTCGGGTTCCTGGTGCTCGCCATGGAGATCGTGGTCCTCCTTGTCTTCGTGGTGTCGGCGATCGTCGTCCTGGCGCAGGACGGGGCGGAGCGGGACTGGCTCTCACCGCTGAGCGGGGACGGCTCGCAGGGGGCGTTCGCGCTGGGGGCCGTGGTGGGGGCGGTGTCGGTGGCGGTGCTCTCGTATCTGGGCTTCGACGCGATCGCCTCGTTCGCGGAGGAGGTGACGGGGGGCTCGGCGAAGGTGGCGCGGGCGGTGCTGCTCTGTCTGGCACTCGCCGGTGTGCTGTTCATTGCCCAGACGTATCTGGTCGCTCTCCTTGAGCCGGTGTCGTCGGCGCAGCTCGCCGCCGAGCCGGGCAAGCAGGGGTCCGCTTTCTACGATGCTGTCGACTCGGCCGTCGGGGACTGGCTGCACGACCTGGTGGCCGTCAGCAAGGCGATCGGTGCGGCGTTCGCTGCGCTGGCCGGGCAGGCCGCGGCGGGGCGGCTCCTGTTCGCCATGGCGCGTGACCGGCGGCTGCCGGGGGCTCTGTCGAAGACGGATTCGGGGACGCCTCGGCTGGCGCTGCTGTGTGCGGCCGTGATCACGCTGGTCGCGGCGGTGTGGGCGGCTCGGCGGGACGACGGGATGGATCACTTGGTGTCGGTGGTGAATGTCGGGGCTTTGACGGCGTTCGTGTTGCTGCACGCGAGCGTGGTGGGGTGGTTCGTGGTCCGCCGGCAAGGGGGGCCCGTCAGCTGGTGGCGGCACGTCCTGGTTCCGGTGCTCGGGGCCGCGATCACCATCGCCGTGATTGTCGAGGCCGCGGGGTCCGCGCAGGTGGTGGGTGCGGTCTGGTTGGCCGTGGGGCTTGTCGTGCTCTTTGCCCAGCGGGCTCGTCGTGGGGAGTCCTAGGCCGCCGCTTCGCGGCGGATGTTTCCCGCCCACCCACCCGAATACCCGGCGTCCGATCCGCGGCGTAGGAGGGACCCCCTCGTGTCAGAGCCTGCCGATACGCTCGGCGCATGGCTTTGAACACGTCTGCTGATGCCCCGCTGCCCGTCGGCGAGGTGTCGCGGCTCATCGGCGGGTGGATCGACCGGCTCGGTGCCGTGTGGGTCGAGGGGCAGATCACCCAGCTGTCCCGCAGGCCCGGCGCCGGTGTCGTATTCATGACGTTGCGCGATCCCTCGCACGACATCTCCGTCAGCGTCACCTGCTACCGCCAGGTGTTCGACGCCGTAGCGGACGTCGTCTCCGAGGGCGCCCGAGTCGTCGTCCACGCCAAGCCCGAGTGGTACGCGCCCCGGGGGCAGCTGTCCCTGCGGGCCGTCGAGATAAAGCCCGTCGGCGTGGGGGAACTCCTCGCGCGGATCGAGCAGTTGAAGAAAAGCCTCGCCGGGGAGGGGCTCTTCGCGGCCGACCGGAAGAAGGCGCTGCCCTTCCTGCCGCAGCTCATCGGGCTCGTCACCGGTCGCGCCTCCGCCGCCGAGCGCGACGTCCTTGAGAACGCCCGGCACCGCTGGCCCGCCGTCCGCTTCGAGGTGCGCAACGTCCCCGTCCAGGGCGTGCACGCCGTACCGCAGGTCGTGCAGGCCGTGAAGGACCTGGACGCGCTCGACACCGTGGACGTGATCATCGTGGCCCGTGGCGGCGGCAGCGTAGAGGATCTGCTGCCGTTCTCGGACGAGCAGCTCGTGCGGGCCGTCGCCTCGTGCCGTACGCCCGTCGTCTCCGCGATCGGGCACGAGCCGGACAACCCCCTGCTCGATTACGTCGCCGACCTGCGCGCCTCCACCCCCACCGACGCCGCCAAGAAAGTCGTGCCGGACGTCGGCGAGGAGTACGAGCGCGTGCGGTGGCTGCGGGACCGCGCCCGGCGCTGCCTGGACGCCTACCTCGACCGCGAGGACCGCGGCCTCGCGCACGCCCTTGCCCGCCCCTCCATGGAGAATCCGCACCGCATGATCGAGGAGCGCGAGGAGCAGGTCTCGGCGCTCGTCGACCGCAGCCGCCGCACGCTCGGGCATCTCCTCGACCGCGCCGAGTCGGAGCTGACGCACACCCACGCGCGCGTGGTGGGCCTCTCCCCCGCCGCGACGCTCCAGCGGGGGTACGCGGTGCTGCAGAAGGCGGACGGCGCTGTGGTGCGGGCCCCGGAAGAGGTGACTGCCGACGAGGAGTTGCGGGCCCGGGTCGCCGAGGGCGAGTTCACCGTACGAGCCACAGAGGCCGCAGGCGCCACAGAGGCTGTAAGCGCCGCAGAGACCGCACGAACCGACATTTAGGGTGGGGCACATGACCAGCAAGACGGACGAGGCCACGAGCCCCGCGGACGCACTCGGCTACGAGCAGGCACGGGACGAGCTCATCGAGGTCGTACGCCGCCTGGAGACCGGCGGCACCACGCTCGAGGAGTCGCTCGCCCTGTGGGAGCGCGGCGAGGAGCTGGCGAAGATCTGCCGCCGCTGGCTGGACGGCGCCCGCGCCCGCCTCGACGCGGCCCTGGCGGGTCCTGACGGGGACAGCGACGCGGGCGAGGACACCGCCGCCGACTGACGCCGCTGGCTGACACCGCCGACTGACACGGACGCCTCGCCTCGCCTCTGACCTGGTGCGTTGTGAAGCGGATCACCAAGCGGCCGATTTGGTTGAAACTTAAACCGCAACGTCGTACGGTCGATGACGCAAGCTGATCCACGCACGCAACGCACGCACCGAGAAGGTTGATCCATGTCTCTCGTCCTTGACCCCGCCGCACAGGACCTGCTCTTCCGCGAGGCCCGCACCGCGAACTCCTTCACCGATGAGCCGGTCACCGACGAGCAGGTGCAGGCGATCTACGACCTGGTCAAGTTCGGCCCGACCGCCTTCAACCTGTCGTCGCTGCGCATCACCCTGGTCCGCTCCCCCGAGGCCCGCGAGCGCCTGGTCCAGCACATGGCCGAGGGCAACCAGCCGAAGACCGCGTCCGCCCCGCTCGTCGCGATCCTCTCCGCGGACAACGAGTTCCACGAGGAGCTGCCGGCGCTGTTCCCGCACTTCCCGCAGGCCAAGGACGTCTTCTTCTCGGAGCGCCCGGCCCGCGAAGGTGCCGCGCACCTCAACGCCGCGCTGCAGGCCGCCTACTTCATCATCGGCGTGCGCGCCGCGGGCCTGGCCGCGGGGCCGATGACCGGCTTCGACGCCGCCGGCGTCCAGAAGGAGTTCCTGGACGGCGACCACACCCCGCTGATGGTCGTCAACATCGGCAAGCCGGCCGAGAACGCCTGGTTCCCCCGCTCCCCGCGCCTGGAGATCGACCAGGTCATCGAGACCGTCTGAGACTCGGACACCTAGTACGAATACGAGCGAGGGCCCCGGCGATGTCGCCGGGGCCCTCACTCGTACTCAACAAAATCAGGACGTCTTCAGCGCCTGCGCCATCTTCGTCAGCTGACCGAACGACGCCGTGCCCGCGACCACCGTCGTCGCGCCCTTGTCCTCGCGCACCAGGGCGTCGTACGTCTGCCCCTCGTACCGGTGCCACGTCTGGCCGCCGATCTTCTCGGTGGCCTTCGTCCGCACGGCCCGCTGCGTGGCCTCTTCGATGAACTTGACCCGCTTGGCCGTGGACTGCTTGACCACGACGTACTCACCGGACGGGTCGAGGAAACCCAGGTGCCAGCTGTCGCCCTTGGAGCCGTCGAACCGCACCGACGTCGGCTTCCACGCCTTGGCCAGACCCTCGGGGGCGGCCACCGGATAGGCCGCCGCGCGCCGCGCGGTCACCAGCTCGATGCTGTAGTCGACGCGCTTGACGGGGCTCTGGGAATCGTCGTGCGGGATGAAGATGTAGATCGCGCCGGCGACGAGGGCGATCACCGCCATCGACCACAGCATGTTCCGTACGGTCTGCTTGCCTTGTCTGCCTGCCACGCCCCCATGGTCTCAGGCCCCGAAGACGGCTCTTCCCCCGGTGCTCCTTCAAGCATTCCCCGGTGCACCCCCACGTGCCCGATCCGCTCATGCGTGGGGCCCTCTGCTCATTTTGTCGGCCTACGGATAGAGTCGTGCCACACCCTCATCCGGCCGTCGTCGTATCAGCAGAAAGGTGCGCTCCGATGACCGAGCATCATCTCCCCTCCGAGCTCGAAGTCTCTCCCGAGGCTCCCGACCGCAACCTCGCCCTGGAGCTCGTCCGGGTCACCGAGGCCGCCGCCATGGCCGCGGGCCGCTGGGTCGGCCGCGGCGACAAGATCGGCGCCGACGGCGCCGCCGTCCGGGCCATGCGGACCCTCGTCTCCACCGTCTCGATGAACGGCGTCGTCGTCATCGGTGAGGGCGAGAAGGACGAGGCCCCGATGCTCTTCAACGGAGAGCGCATCGGTGACAGCACCGGCGCCGAGGTCGACATCGCCGTCGACCCGATCGACGGCACGACCCTGTGCGCGAAGGGGATGCCGAACGCCATCGCCGTGCTCGCCGCCGCCGACCGCGGCGCCATGTTCGACCCGTCCGCGGTCTTCTACATGGACAAGCTGGTCACGGGCCCGGAAGCCGCCGACTACGTCGACATCAACGCCCCGGCGTCCGTGAACATCCGCCGCGTCGCCAAGGCCAAGGGCCGCGCGCCCGAGGACGTCACGGTCATGATCCTCGACCGCCCCCGCCACGAGGGCATCGTCAAGGAGATCCGCGAGACCGGCGCGCGCATCAAGTTCATCTCGGACGGCGACGTCGCCGGTTCGATCATGGCCGTGCGCGAGGGCACCGGCGTCGACATGCTCATGGGCATCGGCGGCACCCCCGAAGGCATCATCTCGGCCTGCGCGATCAAGTGCCTGGGCGGTGTGATCCAGGGCAAGCTGTGGCCCAAGGACGACGCGGAGCGCCAGCGCGCGCTCGACGCGGGCCACGACCTGGACCGCACGCTGTCGACGACCGACCTGGTCCGCGGGGACAACGTCTTCTTCGTCGCGACCGGCATCACGGACGGCGAGCTGCTCCAGGGCGTGCGCTACGCCGCGGAGACGGCCTCGACCTCGTCCCTGGTCATGCGCTCCAAGTCGGGCACGATCCGCAAGATCGACTCCGACCACCGGCTCGCGAAGCTGCGCGCCTACAGCGCCATCGACTTCGACCGCGCCAAGTAGCCGAGCGACCAAGTAGCCGAGCGACCAACTAGGCTTCACAGCGCGCGAGTTGCGCACACCTGAGGGGGCGCCCCGTGCGGGGGACGCCCCCTCCGGCGTACGGAAGAACTATCCGGCCTGCCCGGCGTGTCCGGCCTACCCGGCGGCGGCGATCGGTCCCGCGGTCGTGTGCGCGGCCTTCTTGAGCTCCACCTCGCGCCGGCGCCGCCTGGCGAGCACCACGCGGCGCTCCGCGGCCGTGAGGCCGCCCCAGACGCCGTACGGCTCGGGCTGGAGCAGGGCGTGTTCCCTGCACTCGACCATCACGGGACAGCCGCCGCAGACGCGCTTCGCGGCCTCCTCCCGGGACAGGCGTGAGGCGGTCGGTTCCTTGGACGGGGCGAAGAACAGCCCGGCCTCGTCTCGTCGGCACACCGCCTCGGTGTGCCATGGGGAGTCCTGGTTCCGATCGCGCACTGGTTCCCGCTGGGCCGGAACGGCGGCGACCTGCAGGGACTGATGCGACGGCTGCAGCACGGGTCTACTCCTGACGACGGCTTCGCGAGCGAGAGACGATGCAGCAAGCTCTACCCGCTGTGTACGCGCCTATGCACTGAGTTCCGATGTACGGAAGTTCGCGCCGTCAGTGGCCGGATACACCCCCTCGGTGGCCGGCCAGGAGCCCTTCAGTGGCCGAGATGCTTGCGCAGCTGCTTGTGCAGGTCCCGGACGAGCTTGCCCCGCCTGGGCTTCGCCTCGATGTTGCCCAGGACCGCGAAACCGTCGACGAAGACGACCGGAGCGTCCCGCTCGGCCGAATCGAGCGTGTCCACCTCGAAGTTGCCGAGCACGCCCGTGCCGTTGCCGCGCAGCGAGACGTTCTCCGGGACGCGGATCTCGACGTTGCCGAAGACGGAGATCGCCCTGATGACGACCTGCCGCTGCTCGAAGATCGCCTCGCTGAGGTCGATCTCCACGCTGCCGAAGATCGAGTACACGTGCGTGCGGCGGGCTACGCGCCAGCGGCCCTTGCGGACAGAGCTGCTGAAGACCGCGACCAGGTTCTCGTCGGCGACCGGGGGCACCACGCCGTCCGAAGGCCGGGAGGGGGCGGGCTCGGGCCTCACGGTCGGATACGCCGCGCCGCCTGGATACGCCGCGCCGCCTGCCGCGGGCAAGTCGCTGACCAGCGGCTCCAGTTCACCCATGGTCTTGGCCCGATAGACCCCGTCGATCCGCTCACCGTGCTCCTCGGCGGTCAGCCGCCCCTCGGCGAGGGCATCGCGGAGGATGTCCGCCGTGCGGTCCCGGTCGGCGTCCGACGCCCGCAGGCCTGCGGGCGTCGGTTCCGGGTGGGTCTGCTGAGGGGGCTGGAGGCGCTTCTCTAGGTCCACACCATCAGCGTACCCAAACGCGATAGATCGCGACTACCCCTGTGGACAACCCGCGCGGACATCGGGCGGGCTCTACTGAGCCTTACCTCACAGACCCGGCCGTCCTGTGGCGTTCTACGCTGGTTGGCGCGTCGCCAATGGAGGCCGCGCCGCTGTCTGCCGAGTGAGGAATGGCCGTAATGCCAGAGTTTGAGTACTCCGAACTGCTCCCCCTGGGAGAGGACACCACGCCGTACCGGCTGGTGACCTCCGAGGGTGTCTCCACTTTCGAGGCCGACGGGCGGACGTTCCTCAAGGTCGACCCGGAGGCGCTGCGCACGCTCGCCGCCGAGGCGATCCACGACATCCAGCACTACCTGCGGCCCGCGCACCTGGCCCAGCTGCGGCGCATCGTCGACGACCCGGAGGCGTCGGGCAACGACAAGTTCGTGGCGCTCGACCTCCTGAAGAACGCGAACATCGCGGCCGCGGGCGTGCTCCCCATGTGCCAGGACACCGGCACGGCCATCGTCATGGGCAAGCGCGGACAGAACGTCCTCACCGAAGGTGAGGACGAGAAGGCGCTCTCGCACGGCATCTACGACGCGTACACGAAGCTGAACCTGCGCTACTCGCAGATGGCTCCCCTGAACATGTGGGAGGAGAAGAACACCGGCTCCAACCTCCCGGCCCAGATCGAGCTGTACGCGACCGACGGCGGCGCCTACAAGTTCCTCTTCATGGCCAAGGGCGGCGGCTCGGCCAACAAGTCGTTCCTCTACCAGGAGACGAAGGCCGTCCTGAACGAGGCCTCCATGATGAAGTTCCTGGAGGAGAAGATCCGCTCGCTGGGCACGGCCGCCTGCCCGCCGTACCACCTGGCGATCGTCGTCGGCGGCACCAGCGCCGAGTTCGCCCTGAAGACCGCGAAGTACGCCTCCGCGCACTACCTGGACGAGCTGCCCGCCGAGGGCTCCCCGGCCGGGCACGGCTTCCGCGACAAGGAGCTGGAGGAGAAGGTCTTCGAGCTGACGCAGAAGATCGGCATCGGCGCGCAGTTCGGCGGCAAGTACTTCTGCCACGACGTCCGCGTGGTGCGCCTGCCGCGCCACGGCGCCTCGCTACCCGTCGCCATCGCCGTCTCCTGCTCGGCCGACCGCCAGGCCACCGCGAAGATCACCGCCGAGGGCGTCTTCCTGGAACAGCTGGAGACGGACCCGGCGCGCTTCCTCCCCGACACCACGGCCGAGCACCTCGACGAGGCCGCCGCCCGCGGCGAAGCCGCTGATGTACGCAGTGTGAAGATCGACCTCAACCAGCCGATGGACGACATCCTCGCCGAGCTCACCAAGCACCCGGTGAAGACCCGCCTCTCGCTGACCGGCCCGCTGGTCGTGGCCCGCGACATCGCGCACGCCAAGATCAAGGAGCGCCTTGACGCGGGCGAGGAGATGCCGCAGTACCTGAAGGACCACCCGGTGTACTACGCCGGTCCCGCCAAGACCCCCGAGGGCTACGCCTCCGGCTCCTTCGGCCCGACGACGGCCGGCCGCATGGACTCCTACGTGGAGCAGTTCCAGGCGGCGGGCGGCTCCAAGGTCATGCTCGCCAAGGGCAACCGCTCCAAACAGGTCACCGACGCCTGCGACGCGCACGGCGGCTTCTACCTGGGCTCGATCGGCGGCCCTGCCGCGCGCCTGGCCCAGGACTGCATCAAGAAGGTCGAGGTCGTCGAGTACGAGGAGCTCGGCATGGAAGCGGTCTGGAAGATCGAGGTCGAGGACTTCCCGGCCTTCATCGTCGTCGACGACAAGGGCAACGACTTCTTCCAGAACCCGGCTCCGGAGCCGACGTTCACGTCCATCCCGGTGCGCGGGCCCGGCCTGGCGTAGCAACGCGGAGGAGCCCTCTCCACGGAGAGGGCTCCTCTACGGCACTCAGGCGAACCGCTGGTTCGCCGCCCCCGTGCACTTCTGGAGCCGCAGCGGCTCCTTGGCCCCCGCCAGGGTCAGGCAGAGCCCGGCGTCGGCGGCCGGCCGCAGCGTCCCCGCCTCACGTACGAACTTCTGGTTGGCGCCGCCGTGGCAGTTCCACAGCGTGACGGCGGTGCCTTCCTTCGCCGTGCCCGGGACGTCGAGGCAGCGGTCCTGGGTCAGGCCTGTGTGCAGCGACTTCTGCCCGCCGGAAGCACCGTCGTACCACCAGGTCTGGTTGCGGTTGCCGGTGCAGTCCCAGCCCTGCACCTTGGTGCCGTTACGGCTCTTCGAGGCGTCGACGTCCACGCACGTCCCCGTGCCCGCGTTCTTGAGCGGCTTGTACGCGTCGCCCCATCCGCCCTGGTAGAGCTTCGGGCTGCCCGTGCTCGCCGGGTCCGCGCAACCGCCCTCGCTCCAGCCGGAGTTGTAGAGCTGCGTCAGGCAGGAGGCGAAGGCCTCGTGGCCGCGGGCGTTGGGGTGGAAGGACTGGCGGACCGAATTGGAGTCCGGCGGGAAGGGGTTGGAGAGGTCCACGTAGAGACCGCGCGCCCAGGTGTCCTCCATGCAGACCTCATGGCCGTGGAAGAGGCGGGAGTTGTCGAGGTAGGTCGCGCCCGCGGCCTTGACCGCCTTGCGCATGCCGGTCTCGAACGTGGGGACGGCGTAGTTGCGGCCCCACTCGGTGTCGGAGTCGTAGCCGAGACCGCCGCACGCCAGCTTGCCGGGGAACTTGGGGTTGTCCCGGAAGTCGGGGCCGATCGGGCTCGGATAGCCCATGACGACCAACTTGTACTCGTCGCCCGCGTATCCGGCGTCCTTCATGACGGTCTTCAGGTCGCGGATGGACTGCTCGACCTTGGGTACGAGCGCGTCGACCCGCGCCTGCCAGCCGTCGTTGTACTTGCCCGCGCAGGCGCCCTGGCTGAGCAGGAAGCGGGTCACGCAGTCCGTCATCACCGGGGCGAACTGCAGGTCGTCGTTGGCCCCGATGACCAGCATGACCGCCTTGATCTTGGTGTTGCGCGCCTTCACGGCGAGGTTGTCGCTCTGCACCAGCTCGTCGGGGTACTGCTTCTGCCCCCCGATCCTGATGTTGACCGTCTGTGCTCCCGAGCAGGCGACGTTGTACGTCACGTCCGCGGGGATGCCGGTGCGGTGGATGGCGGCGTCCGGGGAGCGGTGGCACCAGTTGTCGGGGCCGTCGGTGCCGGGTTCGTACGTTCCGACACCCTCCCCCGAGATCTCACTGTCGCCGAGCGAGATGAGCCCGGTCTTGCGGTCGGCGAGCGGGCGCTCTGCCGGGTCGCCGTAGAGCTCGGTGGCCTCGGCCGCCCGGATCTTCTCCAGTTCGGGCGGCAGGGGCGTGGATGCCGCCGCCCTGTTCCCGTCCTCGGCGGCCTGGGCCGGCACGGCCGCTGCCGTGCCGAGCACCGCCGCCATCGCCACGGCCGCCGCGAACGTACATCGCAGCCTGCTCCGGCGGTCGCGTCTGATGCGCTTCATTGCGCCTCCCCGGTTTGGTGTTACCCACGGTTTTTACTGGTCAGTAAGAGCCTTGGGAATACCTAGAACAAGACAAGTGCTCAACTTTTCAGCGAGGTTTGACGGAGAGGTAGGTTCGAGGCATGACCAGCGACGCCAGCGCAAGCGACAGCGGTGAGTACCGGATCGAACACGACTCCATGGGCGAGGTGCGGGTCCCCGGACACGCCAAATGGCGGGCGCAGACGCAGCGGGCGGTGGAGAACTTCCCCGTGTCCGGGCAGCGCCTGGAGCGCGCGCACATCGCCGCGCTCGCCCGGATCAAGGCGGCCGCCGCGAAGGTCAACGCGGACCTCGGGGTGCTCGACAAGGACGTCGCGGAGGCCATCGCCGACGCGGCGGGCGAGGTCGCCGAAGGGCGCTGGGACGAGCACTTCCCCGTGGACGTCTTCCAGACCGGCTCCGGCACGTCGTCCAACATGAACACGAACGAAGTCCTCGCGACGCTCGCCACCGAGCGCCTGGGCAAGGACGTCCACCCGAACGACCACGTGAACGCGTCCCAGTCGTCGAACGACGTCTTCCCCTCCTCGATCCACATCGCGGCCACGGGCGCCGTCACCCAGGACCTGATCCCGGCGCTCGAACACCTGGCGACCGCCCTGGAGCGGAAGTCGGCGGAGTTCGCCGACGTGGTGAAGTCCGGGCGCACGCACCTGATGGACGCCACACCCGTCACCCTCGGCCAGGAGTTCGGCGGGTACGCGGCGCAGGTGCGCTACGGCGTCGAGCGGCTCAACGCCTCGCTGCCGCGCCTCGCCGAACTGCCGCTCGGCGGCACGGCGGTGGGCACCGGCATCAACACCCCGCCCGGCTTCTCGGCGGCCGTGATCGCCGAAGTGGCACGGGCCACCGGGCTTCCGCTGACCGAGGCACGCGACCACTTCGAGGCGCAGGGCGCGCGGGACGGCATCGTCGAGACCAGCGGGCAGCTGCGGACGATCGGCGTCGGCCTGACGAAGATCGCCAACGATCTGCGCTGGATGGCTTCGGGCCCGCGGACCGGCCTCGCCGAGATCAACCTGCCCGATCTGCAGCCCGGTTCCTCGATCATGCCGGGCAAGGTGAATCCGGTCATCCCGGAGGCGGTGCTCATGGTCGCCGCGCAAGTCACCGGCAATGACGCGACGGTCGCCGCCGCGGGGGCCGCCGGCAACTTCGAGCTGAATGTGATGATGCCGGTCATCGCCAAGAACGTCCTGGAGTCCGTGCGGCTCCTCGCCAATGTCTCGCGGCTGCTCGCCGACAGGACGGTGGACGGAATCACCGCGAATGCCGAACGGGCCCGGGAGTACGCGGAGTCATCGCCCTCCGTCGTCACCCCGCTGAACAAGTACATCGGATACGAGGAGGCGGCGAAGGTCGCCAAGAAGTCGCTGGCCCAGCGGAAGACCATCCGGGAAGTCGTGCTCGAAGGCGGATATGTCGAGCGGGGCGAGCTCTCCTTGACGCAGTTGGACGAGGCATTGGACGTTCTGCGGATGACGCACCCGTAGAGCTGTTCACCTTTACGCCCGGACAGGTTCTGAAAAGCCTGTCCGGGCGCCCACTAATATCTCCGCATGACAGACCTCACCACGCCGCCAACGACGAGCAGCGAAGCAGCGCGCTGGGCCCCCGGCTCCCATGTGCTGTGGCGGTACAAGGAGAACGCCGGGAACCGCATTCACATCTGCCGGCCCGTCACGGTCGTGCAGGACAGCGCAGAGCTGCTCGCCGTGTGGATGGCCCCCGGCACCGAATGCGTGAAACCCGTTCTCGCGGACGGAACTCCCGTGCACCACGAGCCACTCGCCACCCGCTACACCAAACCGCGCGCCCTGCGCAGGGACCGCTGGTTCGGTACCGGCGTACTGAAGCTGGCCCGCCCCGCGGAGCCGTGGTCGGTGTGGCTGTTCTGGGATCCGGGATGGCGGTTCAAGAACTGGTACGTGAATCTCGAAGAGCCGCGCGTCCGTTGGGACGGAGGGCTCGATTCCGAGGATCACTTTCTGGACATCTCCGTGCGGCCGGACCGGACGTGGCGCTGGCACGACGAGGACGAGTTCGCCCAGGCTCAGCGCGCCGGCCTCATGGAGGCGGGAAAGGCACGGGAAGTGCGGGCCGCCGGGTATGCCGCCGTCGATGTGATCCGCTCCTGGGGACTGCCCTTTTCGGACAACTGGCCGCACTGGCGCCCCGATCCGGACTGGGCGATTCCCCCCCTACCGGATGACTGGGACCGCACGCCCGTACATGTGACGTCATGAGACCCTTGATGCGCCCCCATGGTTCAAACGTAGGATCGTCCTCCGCAAGGGCGCACAGCAGCAACTCAGCAGCAACTCCCTGAGCTTGCGCGTTGCCTGACAGGATGTCATCGAAGGGCGGCAGAACGTGAGCGAGGCGAGCGGGTTCGACAGGTACGGCGGGCCATCCGGTGTGCGTCCCGACCGGACGGGCCAGGCCGAGGCTTTCGACGCCATCGGACAGCACTACGACGACGCGTTCCCGCACAAGGACGGCCAGCTGGCCGCCGGCCGCAGGCTCGCCGAAGCGCTGCCGCCCGGCTCGCGGGTGCTCGACGTGGGGTGCGGCACCGGGCTTCCGACCGCCCGTCAGCTCGCCGACGCCGGGCATTTCGTTCTCGGCATCGATCTCTCCTCCGGCATGCTCGACCTCGCCAGGAAGAACGTGCCCGCGCCGAACGCCGAGTTCCGGCAGCTCGACGTGGCGGAGCTGCGGGCCGAAGGCCCTGACGGCGTGGGCCAGTTCGACGGGATCGCGGCGTTCTTCGCGCTCCTGATGCTGCCGCGCGCCGAGATCCCGTACGCTCTGCGGCTGCTGCACGGACTGCTGCGCCCCGGTGGTCTGCTCGCGCTCTCCATGGTCGAGGCCGACCTGGATGACGCGGGAATTCCGTTCCTGGGGCACACAATCCGGGTATCCGGTTACCTGCGGGACGAACTGCGGCAGGTCGTACGTGAAGCGGGCTTCGACATCGTCGATGAGGACACGTACTCCTACGCCCCGGCGAGTACCGAAGTACCACCCGAGCACCAGCTCTTTATGCACTGCCGACGCGGCTGACAGACGTAGCCACCGGACACCAAGGCGCAGCCCCGGACGGACGGATTCGAAACGCGTGACGGAGCACTCCATCCCCGACGAGGGCCGACAGCCCCGAGCTGCCCGGCCCGCCGCCCCCGCGGACCCCCGCGGGGCGCTGGTGCGTGCCCCGAAGGCGCGGGACACCCCCGGCGCGGCCGCTTTACCCGCACAGCCCCAGGCCCGCACGGGCGACTCCACCGCGAGCCCCAGCGACGAGCACTCCCAGTCGTCCGGGCCCTCCGGGCAGCAGCCCGACCCGCACCGGCCGCGCCCCGACCAGGGCGGCGGGCAGGGCGGCGGGCACGACAATCCCGACGGCGTCCCCCCGGGCGCCCCCGGCGGCGAGGAGCGGCGTACGGGACAGCCAAGGCCGCCGGGCTCCGGCCCCGCGGCGATGCGACGTGACGGCGACCGGCTGCGCTTCGTGGGCGCCGCGACCCGGCGCATCGCCCGCGGCATCGACCTGGACGAGATCGTGATGGGCCTGTGCCGGGCCACGGTGCCGACGTTCTCCGACGCGATACTGGTCTACCTGCGCGACCCGCTGCCGGTCGGCGAGGAGCGGCCGAGCGGAGCGCTCATCCTGCGCCTGCGCCGCACCGACCGCATCCCGGAGGAGCCCGACACCGAGGGCGGCACGATGCCCGCCCTCCAGGTGCAGACCGACCTCGTGACGACCGCCGAACTGTGCGAGGTGCGCCCCGGCGGCGCCCTCGCCGAAGTCCTGCGCGGCGTGCGCCCGGTCTTCGCCGACGCCCCCGCGGCCCGCGCCGCCCTGCCCGAACTGCTCGGCGAGGGACGGACGGTCCCCTCGGGGCAGCGGACGATCCTCGCCCCGCTGCGCGGCAGGCGCCGGGTGATCGGCGCCGCGGTGTTCCTGCGCCGCCCCGACCGCCCCGCGTTCGAGGGCGACGACCTGCTTGTCGCGGCCCAACTGGCCACGCACAGCGCGCTCGGCATCGACAAGGCCGTGCTCTACGGCCGCGAGGCGTACATCGCCGACGAGCTCCAGCGCACGATGCTGCCCGAGACCCTGCCGCGCCCGACCGGTGTGCGCCTGGCGTCCCGCTATCTCCCGGCCGCCGAGACGGCCCGGGTCGGCGGCGACTGGTACGACGCGATCCCGCTGCCCGGCAGCCGGGTCGCGCTCGTCGTGGGCGATGTCATGGGGCACTCCATGACATCGGCGGCGATCATGGGCCAGCTGCGGACGACCGCCCAGACCCTGGCCGGGCTCGACCTGCCGCCCCAGGAGGTCCTGCACCACCTGGACGAGCAGGCCCAGCGGCTCGGCTCCGACCGGATGGCGACCTGCCTCTACGCGGTCTACGACCCGGTCGCGCACCGCATCACCATCGCCAACGCCGGTCACCCGCCGCCCGTCCTGCTGCACCTGGGCGGCCGGGCCGAGGTTCTGCGGGTCCCGCCGGGCGCCCCCATCGGCGTGGGCGGCGTCGACTTCGAAGCCGTCGAGCTGGACGCGCCCGCGGGCGCCACGCTGCTGCTCTACACGGACGGCCTCGTCGAGTCCCGCCTGCGTGACGTGTGGACCGGGATAGAGCAGCTGCGCGAACGGCTCGCCGCCACCGCCCAGTTGACGGGCCCGGACCATCCGCCGCCGCTCGAGGCCCTCTGCGACGACGTGCTCGACATGCTCGGCCCCGGCGACCGTGACGACGACATCGCGCTGCTCGCCGCCCGCTTCGACGGCATCGCGCCGAGCGACGTCGCGTACTGGTTCCTCGAGCCTGAGGACGCCACGCCCGCCCGCGCCCGGCGCCTGGCCCGCAGCGCCCTGGAGCGCTGGGGTCTGGAAGAGCTGACCGACTCCCTGGAGCTCCTGGTCAGCGAGGTCGTGACGAACGCCGTGCGCTACGCATCGCGCCCGGTGACCCTGCGCCTGCTGCGTACGGACGTCCTGCGCTGCGAGGTCGGCGACGACGTGCCGCAGCTGCCGAGGTTGCGGCAGGCGCGGGCCACGGATGAGGGCGGCCGGGGGTTGTATCTGGTCAATCGGCTTGCCCGGCGGTGGGGCGCGACGCGGTTGAGTACCGGGAAAGTGGTCTGGTTCGAGCTGAATCATGGCTCGAACCCGGAATCGAGCAGTAACTAAGCGGTCGTTCTTTTACGGATGGCCGGTGGGGGCTGGTCGCGCAGTTCCCCGCGCCCCTTAAGGGGCGCGGGAGCGCGGGCCTCAATCCCTGCCGGGCCGCCCGTTCGGGTTCTCCGGGATCTCGATGGAGTCCGTCGGGTCCGGCTCCGCCGGATCGCTCGTCGGCGGCTCCGTGGTCGGGTCGTCCGTGGGCGGCTCGGTCGTCGGGGTCTCCGTCGGCTTCTCCGTCGTCGGGTCGTCCGTCGGCGGCTTCGTCGTCGGCTTCTCCGTCTCCGTCGGCTCGTCCGTCGGCTCCTTCGGGGCCTGCGTCGTCGGGTCCGGCGGCGGTGCGATGGCCGCGCCCATGGACGTGTCCAGGTCGAAGTTGCTGGGCGCGCCCATCGCGTCGAAGGTGTACGCCGCCCAGATCTGCGCCGGGAAGCTGCCGCCGTCGACGCGCGGCAGACCGCCCGCGCCCTTCATGGAGACCTGCTTGCTCTCCTCGGCGGTGCCCGCGGCTCCCTCGCCGAACAGGCCGACGGACGTGACCAGCTTGGGCGTGTAGCCGACGAACCAGGCCGACTTGTTGTCGTCGGACGTACCGGTCTTGCCCGCCACGTCCTGCACCGGGTTGCGCACCGCACGGCCCGTTCCGTCGTCGACCACGCCGGTCAGGACCGAGGTGAGCGAGTCCGCGGTGCCGCGCTCGACGACCTGCTCGCCGACCGGGTCCGGCAGCTCGATCGTGCGGTCCTTGTGCTCGACGGAGGCCACGACCGCGGGGGTGACCTTCTTGCCGTGGTTGTCGAGCGTGGCGTAGACGCCCGCCATCTCCAGCGGGCTCGCGCCCATGGTGCCCAGGGTCTGGGCGGGCACTGCGGGCAGATCCTCGACGTCCATGCCGAGCTTGCCGGCGGTCTCCAGTACGTCGTCCATGCCGACGTCCACGCCCATCTGCGCGAAGACGGAGTTGATGGACTTGTTCATCGCCTTCTGGACGGTGACCGGGCCGTAGCTCTTGTCGTCCTCGTTCGGCGGCGCGAAGCCGACGTCGCTGCCCTTGACCGGGCGCTCGCTGGTGCCGTCGTAGACCGTGTTCGCCGTGATGGGCTGGCCGGACTGCGTCGTGGCGCTCTTCTCCAGGGCGGCGGCCAGGATCAGCGGCTTGAAGGTGGAGGCGGGCTGGTAGTCGCGCCGGGTCGCGTTGTTCGTGAAGTGCTTGACGTAGTCCCGGCCGCCGTACATCGCCAGGACCTTGCCGGTCTTGGGGTCGACGGAAGCGGCGCCCGCCTGCACCCGGGCGTCGGCCTTGCGCTTGTCCGGGTCGAGCTGGTCGTTCAGCTTCTTGTCGACGGCCTTCTCGAGCTGCTTCTGCTTCTTCTTGTCGATGTTGAGCGTGATCGTGTAGCCGCCCGCGTCGAACTGCTTCTCGCTGAGGTGGCCCGCCTTCATGACCTCGGCCTTGGCCTGGCGCACCAGATAGCCGTTCTGGCCCTCAAGGCCGGGGGCGGCCTTGGGCGCGTCCGGCTTGTCGAACTTCAGGCCGTCTCGCTTGCTCGCGGACAGCCAGCCCTCTTCGACCATGTTGTCGAGCACGTAGTTCCAGCGCGCCTCGACCAGCTTCCTGCTGGTGTCCGTGGCGGAGGTCCAGTCGTACTGGTTCGGGGCCTGGAGGAGTGCGGCGAGGTAGGCGCCCTGCGAGACGTCCAGGTCCTCGGCGTCGATGCCGTAGTACGCCTGGGCGGCGGCCTGGATGCCGTAGGCGCCGCGGCCGTAGTAGCTGGTGTTGATGTACCCGGCGAGGATGTAGTCCTTGCTCTTGTTCTGGTCCACCTTCAGCGAGATGACCAGTTCCTTGACCTTGCGGCTCACGGTCTGGTCCTGCGTCAAGTAGTAGTTCTTGACGTACTGCTGGGTGATCGTCGAGCCGCCCTGCTTGCCCTTGCCGGTGACGGTGTTGATCAGACCGCGGGCCGTGCCCTTGAAGTCGACGCCCTTGTCCTTGTAGAAGGACTTGTTCTCGGCGGCCACGAACGTCCGCTGGACTTCCTTGGGCACCTTCTCCAGGTCGACGACCTCGCGGTTCAGCTCGCCGGTCCTGGCGATGACGTCGCCGTTCTTGTACTTGTAGACGTTGCTCTGGAGCCGGGCCGCCGCGTTGCCCTCGGGGACGTCGACCACCATGTAGAGGACGACGAAGGAGAGCATGCCGAGCAGGCAGAGCCCGAAGAGCGTCCCCAGGATCTTCTTCAGCGTGAAGAAGCGGCGTATGCCCGTGCGCTTGGGTTTGCCGCCACCGGCGGGGCGCCCGCGCGATGCCCGGCGCGCGCCGCGCTGCCGCGCTTGTCGCTCTTCGGCTCGGCCCATGGTCCTTTGTGCTCCGCTTCCGTCTAGTCCTCGTGCGTACGTCGAATCAGCTCATGAAGCTAACACCGCACCGTGGGACAAACTCCTGCCGATCCGGTCTTTTCCGGACGTGACAATGAGCACCTGCCCTTAACAACCGACGAACACAGGCCTCAGAAGGTTGCCCGGCTTTCGAACCTGTGAGCTCCCCGTGACAGGTATACATGCCACGTATACACACCGTGTAGAGTGCTCCGCATGTCCATCGGTCACACCCTCCTCGGCCTTCTTGAGTCGGGCCCGCGCCACGGCTACGACCTCAAGCGCACCTTCGACGAGAAGTTCGGTCACGACAAGCCACTGCACTACGGGCAGGTCTACTCGACCATGTCGCGCCTCCTGAAGAACGGCCTCGTCGAGGTCGACGGCATAGAGGCGGGCGGCGGCCCCGAGCGCAAGCGGTACGCGATCACCGAAGCCGGCATCACCGATGTCGAGCGGTGGCTCGCCACCCCCGAGAAGCCCGAGCCCTACCTCCAGTCGACCCTCTACACGAAGGTCGTCCTCGCGCTCCTCACCGAGCGCGACGCCTCGGAGATGCTCGATGCCCAGCGGGCCGAGCACCTGCGCCTGATGCGCATACTCACCGACCGCAAGCGCAAGGGCGACCTCGCCGACCAGCTGATCTGCGACCACGCGCTGTTCCATCTCGAAGCCGATCTGCGCTGGCTGGAACTCGCCGCCGCGCGCCTCGGCAAGCTCGCCCAGGAGGTTCGCTCCGCATGACCCCCGCCGGTTCCCTCCTGACCGCATCCGGTCTTCGCAAGACGTACGGCCCGACGACCGCGCTCGACGACGCCGAGTTCTCCATCCACCCCGGCGAGGTCGTCGCCGTCATGGGCCCCTCCGGTTCCGGAAAGTCCACGCTCCTGCACTGCCTCGCGGGGATCGTCAAGCCCGACTCGGGCTCCATCACCTACAACGGCCGCGAGCTGACGAGCCTGCCCGACGCCACGCTGAGCGCCCTGCGCCGCAGCGAGTTCGGCTTCGTCTTCCAGTTCGGGCAGCTGGTCCCCGAGCTGACGTGCGTGGAGAACGTCGCGCTTCCCCTCCGGCTGAACGGCGCCAAGCGCAAGGAGGCCGAGGCGACCGCCCGCTCCTGGATGGAGCGCCTGGAGGTCGAGGACGTCGCCGCCAAGCGGCCCGGCGAGGTCTCCGGCGGCCAGGGCCAGCGCGTCGCCGTGGCCCGCGCGCTCGCCACGAGCCCCCGCGTGGTCTTCGCCGACGAGCCGACCGGCGCGCTCGACTCGCTCAACGGCGAGCGCGTCATGGAGCTGCTCACCGACGCCGCGCGCTCGACGAACGCCGCCGTGGTCCTGGTCACGCACGAGACGCGGGTCGCGGCCTACTCCGACCGCGAGATCGTCGTACGCGACGGCAGGGCACGGGACATGGAGCGGGCGATATGAGCCTCGACACCCGTACGAAGGCCGCCACCGCCCCCCGGCCACCGCTCGCCGACGCCACCGCGACCGTGCCCAAGGGGGGACCCCGCGCCTTCGCCCGCGACCTCGCGATGGGCATACGTTTCGCCGTCGGCGGCGGCCGCGAGGGCTGGACCCGCACCCTCCTGACGGCGGTCGGCGTCGGCCTCGGCGTGGCCCTGCTGCTCGGCGCGGCCTCCGTGCCCAACCTGCTTCAGAACCGCGAGGACCGCCAGGTGGCCCGCGCGGCCAACGACCAGTTCTCGGCCGAGAAGATCAAACGCTCCGACTCCACGGTCCTCCAGCGCGACGCCCCCACCGACTTCCGCGACACGACGGTCAGCGGCCGCGTGCTGCGCGCCGAGGGCGCCCACCCGGTCCTGCCGCCCGGCCTGAAGAAGATCCCGGCCGACGGCGAGATGCTCGTGTCGCCCGCCCTGCGCGACCTCCTGAACAGCTCCGACGGCTCCCTCCTGAAGGAGCGGTACGGCGACTACAAGATCACGGGCACCATCGGCGACGCGGGCCTGACCAACCCCAAGGAGCTCTACTACTACGCCGGTTCCGACGCGCTCACCCCGGCCAAGGGCGGCCACCGCGTGGACACCTACGGCTACGAAGAGCCCGCGGAACCCATGGACCCGATGCTCATCGTCCTGGTCGTCCTGATCTGCGTGGTCCTGCTGACCCCGGTGATCATCTTCATCGGCACGGCGGTCCGCTTCGGCGGCGACCGGCGCGACCGGCGTCTCGCCGCGCTGCGCCTGGTCGGCGCGGACGCGCACAGCGTGCGGCGGATCGCGGCGGGCGAGGCCCTGTGCGGCGCGCTGCTCGGCCTTGCCGCGGGCGGACTGTTCTTCCTGGGCGTACGCGAACTGATCGGCACCCTCGACGGGTGGAAGATCAGCGCCTTCCCCTCCGACGTGGTGCCGTTGCCCGGCCTCGCCGTACTGATCCTGCTCGCCGTGCCCGTCACGGCCGTCCTGGTCACGCTGATCTCGCTGCGGGCCGTCTCCATCGAGCCGCTGGGCGTCGTGCGCAGCACCAAGCCCCGCAAGCGCCGCCTGTGGTGGCGCATCGTGATGCCGCTCGTCGGCCTCGGGATCCTGCTTGCCGCGGGCCGCGTCGGCGGCGACATGGCCCCGCCGGTCTTCGCCATCGGCGCGGGCGCGACGCTCACCCTGGTGGGCCTTGCCGCGCTGCTGCCCTGGCTCGTCGAGGCGAGCGTGGCCCGGCTGCGCGGCGGTGGCCCAGTGCCCTGGCAACTTGCCACCCGCAGGCTCCAGTTGAGCAGCGGTACGGCGGCGCGCGCGGTCAGCGGCATCACTGTCGCCGTGGCGGGCGCGGTCGCCCTGCAGATGCTGTTCGTCGCGATGCACGACGACTTCAACCGGGTGACGGGGAACGACCCCGGCCGCGCCAAGCTGGTCGTCCGGGCCGACGTCGGTGACGGCGAGCTCGCCCAGCGGATGATCGACAAGTTCCGCACGACCAAGGGCGTCAAGAACGTCATCGGCACGGTCTCCTCATACGCCGTGCGGCCCGGCAAGCTGAAGAGCCCCGACGAGCTCAGGCCCACCACGGAGGTGACGGTCGGCACCTGCGCGAACCTGCGCGAGCTGGCCCGGATCGGCTCGTGCGAGGACGGCGACACCTTCGTCGTGCACACCGGCAACGCCAGGATGAACAAATGGGTCGACGCGTCGGCCCGCCCCGGCGAGCCGCTCGACCTGCACGTCGGCCGCGAGGGTGAGCCCGGCCAACGGCACAACCTGTGGACGCTGCCGGCCGACTCCCGCACGGTCAAGGCCCGCCCCGACCCGGGCGGCGATCTGCACGACGGCGTCTACGCGACGCCCGGCGCGATCGACGTGGCCAAGATGACCGACGCCTCGACGACCGCGATGATCCAGGTCGACCCGGACGTCAAGGACGCCGAGGAGTACATCCGCAACACCGCGGCCCACGTCGACCCGTTCCTCTCCGTGATGACGCTGCGCGCGGTCGAGCGCGACAAGCAGTACGCCACCATCCAGAGCGGCCTGCAGATCGGCGCGATGGCGACGATGGCGCTGATCGCGGCGTCCATGCTGGTCTCGATGATGGAGCAACTGCGGGAGCGCAAGCGCCTGCTCGCCGCGCTCACCGCGTTCGGCACGCGCCGTGCGTCGATGGCGTGGTCGATCCTGTGGCAGACCGCGATCCCGGTCGCGATCGGCCTCGCGCTCGCCGTCGCGGGCGGCCTCGGCCTCGGCTGGGTCATGGTCCGCATGATCGAGAAGTCGGTCACCGACTGGTGGCTCTTCGCCCCCCTGACGGCGGCGGGCGCCATCCTCGTCGCGGTCGTGACGGTGCTCAGCCTGCCGCCCCTGTGGCGCATGATGCGCCCGGACGGCCTGCGCACGGAGTAACTCCCCGCGCTCAGTCGGTGCGTTGCCGGTGCGGGGTCACAACACCCGCACCGGCAACGGCTTCACGGCCCCCCTCATCGCGGCGGCGAGCGCCTCGTACTCCGCCGCCCGCGCGGCCCCCGTACGCATCGCGAGGGCGATGCGCCTGGTCGGCGCCGGGTCCGCGAAGTACCCGGTGAGCAGCTGATTGCTCCGGCTGGTCTCGACGCGGACCGCGGTGCGCGGAAGGAGCGTCACACCGAGCCCGCCTGCCACCAGCTGTACGAGGGTGGAGAGCCCGGCGGCGGTCGTGGTCACCGGGGCGTCCGCGCGCCCGGCCTCCCGGCAGATGTCCAGGGCCTGGTCGCGCAGGCAGTGCCCTTCGTCGAGCAGCAGCAGGTTCAGCTCGCGCAGGGCGTCGCGCGGGATTCCCTCGCGCCCGCCGAGCCAGTGGTCGAGCGGCGTGACGAGCACGAAGTCCTCGTCGAACAGGGGGAGTTCGGTGACGCCGGGCACGCCGAGCGGCACGGCGAGAAGCAGCAGATCGAGCCGTCCGGCGCCGAGCCCCTCGATCAGCGACGAGGTCTGCTCCTCATGCACCTGAAGGTCCAGATCCGGGTACTTCTCGTGGACGAGCCCGATGAGCGTGGGCAGCAGATAGGGCGCCACGGTCGGGATCACGCCGAGCCGCAGCGCCCCGGTGAACGGCGCGCGCACCGCGTCGGCCTCCTCCATCAGCGCCCCGACCTCGTCGAGGACGGCCCTGGCCCGCACCGCGAGGCGCTCGCCGGCCGACGAGAGCAGCACCTTGCGGGTCGTACGCTCCAGGAGCTGGACACCCAGTGCCTCCTCCAGGGCCGAGACGGCGCCGGAGAGCGCGGGCTGACTCATCCCTATTGCTACCGCCGCGTCCCTGAAGTGCAGATGCTCGGCCACGGCCGCGAAGGCGCGCAGCTGCGCCAGGCTGGGCTGCTTGCCCCTATTTATGGCTGGCACTGATAGCCACCTCCGATCAACAAGACAGAGTGTAGCTATTTCCCTAATCAATGCACTCTGTGCCACGATCGACAGCAGTCCAACCCCTTGGAGCCCCTTACCGGGTTCCTATGCTGCAAGGAGAGTCCGTGCTCACTGTCGGTGACAAGTTCCCCCAGTTCGATCTGACCGCCTGTGTCTCCCTGGAGAAGGGCGCTGAGTTCAAGCAGATCGACCACAAGACCTACGAGGGCAAGTGGAAGATCGTCTTCGCGTGGCCCAAGGACTTCACCTTCGTGTGCCCGACCGAGATCGCCGCCTTCGGCAAGCTGAACGACGAGTTCGCTGACCGTGACGCCCAGATCCTCGGCTTCTCCGGTGACTCCGAGTTCGTGCACCACGCCTGGCGCAAGGACCACCCGGACCTGACCGACCTGCCCTTCCCGATGCTGGCCGACTCGAAGCACGAGCTCATGCGTGACCTCGGCATCGAGGGCGCGGACGGCTTCGCGCAGCGCGCCGTCTTCATCGTCGACCAGAACAACGAGATCCAGTTCACGATGGTGACCGCCGGTTCCGTGGGCCGTAACCCCAAGGAGGTCCTCCGGGTCCTCGACGCGCTCCAGACCGACGAGCTCTGCCCCTGCAACTGGACCCAGGGCGACGAGACCCTTGACCCGGTCGCGCTGCTCTCGGGCGAGTGAACGGAGCCTACTGACATGGCACTCGACGAACTGAAGTCCGCCGTACCGGACTACGCCAAGGACCTGAAGCTGAACCTCGGCTCGGTCATCGGCAACTCGGACCTGCCGCAGCAGCAGCTGTGGGGCACGGTGCTCGCCTGCGCGATCGCCTCCCGCTCCCCGAAGGTGCTGCGCGAGCTCGAGCCCGAGGCGAAGGCGAACCTCTCCCCCGAGGCGTACACCGCCGCCAAGTCGGCCGCGGCCGTCATGGCGATGAACAACGTCTTCTACCGCACGCGCCACCTCCTCTCGGACCCGGAGTACGGGACGATGCGGGCCGGCCTGCGGATGAACGTCATCGGTAACCCGGGCGTGGAGAAGGTCGACTTCGAGCTGTGGTCGCTCGCGGTCTCCGCGATCAACGGCTGCGGCCAGTGCCTCGACTCGCACGAGCAGGTGCTGCGGAAGGCGGGCGTGGATCGCGAGACGATCCAGGAAGCCTTCAAGATCGCCGCCGTGATCCAGGCGGTCGGCGTCACGCTGGACTCCGAGGAGTCTCTGGCGTAGTCGCCTCAAGCCGAAAAAAGCGGCTCCGCCCAGCAGCAGCTGGGCGGGGCCGCTTAATCTTTCAGCCCCTCCGGCGTTTGAGGAGCGGGGTCTGGGGCGGAGCCCCAGTTTCGGGAAGGGGCGGGGTTGGGGACTGCCGGGAGGCCCTACGAACCCGCACCCGGCGACGGGGCAGCAGATGGATCAACCGGGGCCACATCCACCGCCGTAGCCCCCCGCGGCTGCGGAGACTGCTTCAGGGCCGCCTCCCGGGAGTACGCCCGCAAGTAGCCCACCACCGTATTCGTGACGGCGACCAGCGGCACGGCCACCACCGCCCCGCCGATCCCGGCGACCAACCCACCCGCGGCCACGGACAGCACAACGGCCAGCGGATGCACCCGTACGGCACGGCCGAGGATGAACGGCTGCAGGATGTGGCCCTCGATCTGCTGCACGGCGAGGACCACGACCAGGGTCATCACACCGGTGAAGACGCCCTGCGTCACCAGACCCACCACCACGGCGAGCGCGCCCGAGATGACCGCGCCCACCAGCGGGATGAACGCGAACAGGAAGATGAAGACGGCGAGCGGCACCGCCATCGGCACCCCGAGGAAGTAGATCCCGAGCCCGATGAAGATCGCGTCGATCAGGGCCACTATCACCGTGCCGCGCACATAGGCCGTCAGCGTGCGCCAGGCCCGCGGCCCCGCACCCGCGATGCCGGGCCGCGCGGGCGCAGGGACCAGCTTCAGGACCCACTGCCAGATGCGCTTGCCGTCGTACAGCAGGAACAGCGTCGAGAACATCGCGAGCAGGATGCCGGTCAGGGCCTCCACGATCACGGTGACCCCTTCGAGCCCCGCCGACGTCAGCTCCTCCGTGTTCGCCCCGACCGCCTCGCGCAGGCTCTTGGCGATGTCGTTGATCTGGTCCTCGGTGACGTGGAACGGGCTGGTGAGCAGCCAGTTGCGCAGGTCGTCGATGCCGTCCTGGACCTGGCTGGACAGGTCGTTCGCGTTCTCCATGACCTGCCAGACCACGAACCAGCCGACCAGACCGATGACGACGAAGCCGAGCACGGCCGTGAGGACCGTCGCGAGCCCCCTCGGAAGACCGAGCCGCTTGAGCCTGACCACCGTCGGCTGGAGCATCGCGGTGATGAGGAGCGCCGCGACGAAGGCGAAGACGACGAGCTGCACGGCGCTGATGACCTTCATCAACACCCAGAGCGTGCCCGCGAGTACGAGTAGACGCCAGCCTGCCTCGGCCGCGACCCGCATCCCCCACGGAACCGCCGCGACGGGGTCGGGCCGTGCCGCTATGTCCGGGGCGTAGGCGGGCGGGGCCGGCACGACCTGCTCCGGCTCTTCTCCGGCTGCCGCCTCGGCCGCCGCGTCGCCCTCGGCGGCGGCAGCGTCGTCGGCGGCCGACCGCCGTGCCGCCCTGACGCCGTCCTCCGGGCCGGAGTCAGGGTCGGCGCGCCCCATCCGCTCGCCCATCTGAGCCAGCCCGGAACCCAGCCGGCCGATCCACCCTGGCACTCGCGACATGATCCGTCCTCTTCCCCCGTCTTTCCGCACCACTCCCCCCTGGAAGTTGTCGGACTGACCGTACACGGCAAAGACCCCCCACCGAAGGACGGTGAGGGGCCTCAGAAGGTTGAGCGCCGAGCGGCTCAGTACCAGTTGTTCGCCTGCCAGAAGTCCCAGGCTCCGCACGGGCTTCCGTACCGGTCGTTCATGTAGCCGAGACCCCACTTGATCTGCGTGGCGGGGTTCGTCTGCCAGTCGGCACCGGCCGAGGCCATCTTGGAGCCGGGCAGCGCCTGGACGAGGCCGTACGCACCCGAAGAGGGGTTGCTGGCCTTGTAGTTCCAGGTGGACTCGTGGTTGACGATGTTGCTGAAGCACTGGAACTGGTCACCGGGGACCATCTGCCGTGCCATCGCCTGGACCTGCGAGACGGAGTACGAGGACTGCGGGGCGAAGTCAGAGGCGTCGCGCGCGGAGGAACGGCTGGCCTTGGTCTCGGCCGCCTCCTCGCGCTCCTTCTTGGCTGCCGCCTTCTCCGCCTTCTCGGCGGCCTCGGCCTTCTCCGCGGCCTTCTGCTTCGCGATCGCCGACTCGGCGGCCTGCTTGCGGGCCGCTTCCGCCGCGGACTTCTTCGCGGCCGTGTCCGCAGCCATGGCCTGTGCGTCGGCCTGCTGCGTCAGGGACGCGGTCTGCACCTGGGCCTGCTGACCCGCGGGGATGTCTGCGAGGAGTGTCGCGTCGCTTGCTGTCGCCTCGAAGTCGTTGTCGTTCGAGGCGCCCGGGGTGCTGCCCGAGGCGACACCAACAACAGCGCCGACGGTGGTGACCGCGGTGGCGGATGCCACGGCGAATCCCCGGACCGAAATCCGGCTCACACGGTTTCCTTCCAGCATCGCCCGCATAGGTGACCTCGCGGACGCAATCGTGCCCCTGGCGCTGGCCTCCGCTTGTATCGGTCACGGGAGGCACGGACCCGGTGGGCAACTCCCGTGACGGGAGCGCCGCGTGGTGCTCGGGCGGCATGCGACGGCCACTATGAAGTTCTGGTGTTTCCGTTTTGCAGTACCGCTGGGGGTACAGGTGTGTCGCATGCGGGGCCTGACAGGACCCAGACTCTGCCCCAGCCGGACGCCGCAAGGCAATTCCCCGTTGCGTGTGAAAGCTCACACCTCGTTTGCCCCAGGAGTTTTTCGGAAAAGGGCGAACGCCAAGACGCCGCCCGGCTAAGCTCCTTCGCTTCGCCGGGCGGCGCCAACTACCGCGTAACCAGGGTGAACTGGATCAGATCGCTCCGTCCTCCAGCATTTCGGTCACAAGCGCCGCGATCGGCGAACGCTCGGAGCGGGTGAGCGTGACGTGGGCGAAGAGCGGATGCCCCTTCAGCTTCTCGACGACGGCAACTACCCCGTCGTACCGCCCCACTCGGAGGTTGTCGCGCTGGGCGACGTCGTGAGTGAGGACGACTCGGGAGTTCGCCCCGATCCTGGACAGAACGGTCAAAAGAACGTTCCTCTCCAGGGATTGGGCCTCGTCGACGATCACGAACGCGTCGTGCAGCGAGCGCCCGCGGATATGAGTGAGAGGGAGCACTTCGAGCATGCCGCGCGCCGTCACCTCCTCGATGACCGCCTTGCCCGCCACCGAACCGAGCGTGTCGAAGACCGCCTGGGCCCAAGGGCCCATCTTCTCGGCCTCGGTGCCGGGCAGATAGCCGAGCTCCTGCCCGCCCACCGCGTACAGCGGCCGGAAGACCATCACCTTCTGGTGCTGCCGGCGCTCCAGGACCGCCTCAAGTCCCGCGCAGAGCGCGAGAGCCGACTTGCCGGTGCCCGCACGGCCGCCCATCGACAGGATGCCGATGTCCGGATCGAGCAGCAGATCCAGCGCGATGCGCTGCTCCGCACTCCTCCCCTTGATGCCGAAGGCCTCACGATCGCCGCGTACGAGACGGACATTGCCCTCGGCCGTGACACGGCCGAGCGCCTTGCCCTTCTCCGACTGGATGGTGAGGCCCGTGTGGACGGGCAGGTCGGCCGCCTCGGGCACGTACAGGGTGTCCTCTTCGAAGAGGAGGTCCACCTGTTCGCCGGAGAGGGTCAGTTCGGACATTCCGGTCCAGCCGGAGTCCGTGATGGCGAGCTCGGCGCGGTACTCCTCCGCGAGGAGGCCGACCGAGGACGCCTTGATCCTCAGAGGCAGATCCTTCGACACGACGGTGACGTCGTATCCCTCTGCCTGGAGGTTGCGCGCGACGGCGAGAATCCGTGAGTCGTTGTCCCCCAACCGGTAGCCGGCCGGAAGCACGCCGGGATCGGAGTGGTTGAGCTCGACGCGCAGCGTGCCGCCCAGGTCGCCGATCGGAATCGGCGCGTCCAGGCGACCGTGCCGGACCCGGCAGTCGTCCAGGAGGCGCAGGGCCTGCCGGGCGAAGTAGCCGAGCTCGGGGTGGTGCCGCTTCGCCTCGAGCTCCGTGACCACGACGACGGGCAGCACGACTTCGTGCTCGTCGAAGCGGTACATGGAGTTCGGGTCTGCGAGCAGAACGCTGGTGTCGAGAACATAGGTGCGCCTGTCGGACATGCGGCGCTTTGTGCTGGTCACCACGGAAGGACGTACCCCCTCGGATGAGGTCGGGGAGCGACGGGAAGGATGCCGGGAGAAATCCGGACCGGTCTCGTGCCGCAGTGCGCGGGCCGAGCTCCGGCCCTCCACTTCGCCCGTACTCACCGCACGGTCGTCCTGGTGCAAAGGGCCTCCCGGGCGGACGGCCCCATGCCGCCCGCTGAGATACGACATCCGTGAATCGGATGTCGACCTGGAAGGCTTATTCCCTCGAACATGCGCTGCCATGCCATGGCATATGACGGCGCGTCCGTGAACTCTGGGTTACTCGCGCCTCACCGACATGAGTGCCTCGCGTGCCTCTTGGGGCGTCAGCCGCCGTAGCGCCGGTGCCTGGCCGCGTAGTCACGCAGCGCACGCAGGAAGTCGACCTTGCGGAAGGCCGGCCAGAAGACTTCACAGAAGTAGTACTCGGAGTGGGCCGACTGCCAGAGCATGAAGCCGGACAGGCGCTGCTCGCCACTCGTTCGGATCACCAGGTCGGGGTCGGGCTGGCCGCGCGTGTAGAGGTGCTTGGAGATCAGGTCGACGTCGACGGTCTCGGCGACGTCCTCCAGGCTCGTGCCCTTCTCCGCGTGGTCCAGGAGCAGCGAGCGGACCGCGTCGGCGATCTCCTGCCGGCCGCCGTACCCCACGGCCACGTTGACCAGTATTCCCTTGTTGCCGTGGGTGGCCTGCTCGGCCTCCTTCAGGACGGCCTGGGTGCGGGAGGGCAGCAGGTCCATCGTGCCCACGTGGTGCACGCGCCAGCGGCCGTCGACGGCGAGGCTGCGGACGGTGTCCTCGATGATGCCGAGGAGCGGGATGAGCTCCCGCTCCGGGCGGTCGAAGTTGTCCGTCGACAGCATCCAGAGGGTGACGACCTCGACGTCCGTCTCGGCACACCAGCCGAGGAACTCCTCGATCTTGTACGCACCCGCCTGGTGGCCCTGTTCGGTTGTCCCGCCGGACGCCTTCGCCCAGCGCCTGTTGCCGTCGAGGATGACCCCGATGTGCTTGGGCACCTGGTCGTGGTCGAGGCGGCCTTCCACCCGGCGTGCGTAAAGTCCGTACACCAGGTCGCGCAGGTTCACTTCTGTCAGCCCCTCCATGCAGATGGCAGTCCCCGAAGGCGAAAGCCTACCGCTGTGAGGGCGGGGTTCCGCCCTGGGGTGAGGCGGGCCTTCCCTCTCCGGCGGCCCTCGGGCGACCCTCGGGTGACACGAGGCCGACCCCCGGAAGATCCCGGGCTGAAGTAGCTTCGTACCCATGAACGACACGTCTCTGTACCGAGCGGCAACGGACCGTTACAGCAGCATGGAGTACCGGCGCACGGGCCGCAGCGGCCTGAAGCTGCCCGCCGTCTCCCTGGGCCTGTGGCACAACTTCGGTGACGACAAATCCCTGGAGAGCCAGCGCGCGATCCTGCGTCGCGCCTTCGATCTGGGCGTCACGCACTTCGACCTGGCGAACAACTACGGCCCGCCGGCCGGTTCGGCCGAGCTCAACTTCGGCAAGCTGTTCGCGCAGGACTTCGCCCCGTACCGCGATGAATTGGTCATTTCGACCAAGGCGGGCTACCTCATGCACCCCGGCCCGTACGGCGAGTGGGGTTCGCGCAAGTACCTGCTGTCGTCCCTCGACGCGTCGCTCAAGCGGATGGGCGTGGACTACGTCGACATCTTCTACTCGCACCGCTTCGACCCGGAGACCCCGCTCGAAGAGACGATGGGCGCGCTGGCGTCCGCCGTACGGCAGGGCAAGGCGCTGTACGTGGGTGTCTCCTCCTACAACAGCGAGCAGACCGCCGAAGCGGCGCGGCTGCTGCGGGAGATGGGCGTTCCCGCGCTCATCCACCAGCCCTCGTACTCGATGATCAACCGCTGGACCGAGGACGACGGTCTGCTCGACACCCTCGAGGACGCGGGCATGGGCTGCATCTCCTTCGTGCCGCTGGCGCAGGGCCTGCTCACGAACAAGTACCTGAAGGGCATCCCCGAGGGTTCGCGCGCCACGCAGGGCAAGTCGCTCGACCCCGACCTCCTGAGCGACGAGGTCGTGCGACGCCTGGGCGGCCTGAACGACATCGCGGCCCGCCGCGACCAGTCGCTCGCACAACTGGCCCTCAACTGGGTCCTGCGCGACGAGCGGATGACCTCCGCGCTGATCGGCGCCTCCAGCGTGAAGCAGCTGGAGGAGAACGTCGCGGCGCTGTCCGGTCCGAAGCTCACGGACGAGGAGCTCAGCGAGATCGACACGTACGCGGTGTCCACGCCCGGCACCAATATCTGGGCCGGGCGCGGCTAGTTCGGGCGGAACTGGCGGGAACTGGCGGGACGCCTCAGCCGGTGTACCCCTGCCCCGGGGCAGGGGTGCGCGGGCGCTTGAACCAGGCGCCCGCGGCGCCCTGCGCGAGCAGGACGACCGTGGCGATCGAGCCGAGCAGGCCGAGGAGGCCGCCCGGGTTGCCGGAGGCCAGGCCACCGAGCCCGAGGGCTATCTGCACGCTCATCAGCACGATGCAGGTCACGCGCACGCCGTTGCCCGCGTTCTTGAACGCGAAGGCGAACCCGCAGGCCACCAGGAGGCAGAGGTTCGCTCCGAAGGCCGCGCCGGCCGTCTCCGCATCACCCGAGGCCGCGATCGCGATCGTGCCGAGCAGGACGAGCCCGCTGAGGACCCAGACGACGATCTGCGCGGCGCGCACTATGCCGGGCATCGTGAGCGGGGCGACCGGGCCGTACCCGTATCCGTATCCGTATCCGTACGCGGGGTCCTGCGCCGGGCCGGTGTAAGAGGGGAGACCCTGCTGGGGGTTGGCCTGCGGATTGACCTGCGGATTGGCCTGCGGGTCATGGGGCGGTGGGGGGAACTGGTTCGACATGTCCCTGACGATATCCGCAGGCTCTGTTCCGACGATCATGCGGGCGCGAACCCCCTGCGGGCACAAAAAAATCGGGCCGGTCCATGGGGGGGAGATGGACCGGCCCGAGGGGGGGTTTCCACCATAACCCTTCGTAAGTGATGCTGCGCGCATCGGCGTGCCACAACTACTCTCCGAAACCGCCCGACAACTCCGCGACCCTGTTCTCCCACCGGATTTCGGCCCCCGGGGACAAATTTCAGCCCCGTGCGGTGGTAACCCACAGGAGGGACGGGGGCGGGACGCCCGCTTGACGCGGCGGGGCGGGGCGAGGCAGGACTGGCGGCGCTTGACGCGGCGGGCGGGAGGGGCGCTAGCTTCGGCTCGCATGGCGACGCTTCTTCTCCCGAGCGGTCGGGCACTCCCCCTGGAGATCGCGGACTCCGCCGGCGCACGGCGGCGCGGGCTGCTCGGCCGGGACGGGGTGACGGGGGCGCTGCTGCTGACTCCGGCGAGCGGCGTGCACACGGTGCGGATGCGGTTCGCCGTCGACGTGGCGTACCTGGACCGGGGGCTGCGGGTCCTGTCGGTGCGGACGATGCGCCCCGGGCGGATCGGGCGGCCCCGGGTGCGGGCCCGGCACGTCCTGGAGGCGGAGGCCGGGGCGATGGAGCGGTGGGGCGTACGCCGGGGTGTGCGGGTCGAGGTGGGGTTCGGTTCGGTTCGGTGATCCGGTGGGGTTCGGTGAGAGGAGGCGCGCGGTGCCGCGCAGCCCCCTCCACCGCGCGGCACCGCACACGTGGCTTTGCTCACGCGAATTCGCCTTGGTCTGAACTTACGTGATCTGCGGGCTCAGATCGAGCCGGTGGCGATAACGATGCGGAATCAACGGAACCTGTTTCGGGATCACTTGGCTGACGTTCGGGATCACTTGGCTAACAATCGTCGCGCCACGCAACCACCGACCGGTTTCCCGCGTCAGGCGGCTTTGCCTTCCTTCTTGCATTCCCTGTTCGCCACAAGCTGCTGCATGTGATCGTCGCCCCACACGCCCAGCGGAATCAGGGCCTCGTTCAGGGACAGGCCGAGGGGGGTGAGTGAGTACTCGACCTTCGGCGGCACCTCCCGGTACACCTCGCGGTGCACGATGCCGTCGGACTCCAGCTCGCGCAGCTGCTGGATGAGCACCTTCTCGCTGATTCCGGTGATGTTCCGCCGGAGCTCGCCGAAGCGCAGCGTCGTGCTCGCGAACAGCGCCCAGAGGATCATCGGCTTCCACTTGCCGCCGACGACGTCCACGGCGGCGTCGAGGCCGCAGGCGTACAGAGTCTTGCCCTCCCTGCCGCTCCCCGCAGCACTTCCCGTGGCGCTGCCCACAGCGCTTCCCGTGGCGCTCCCCGAATTACCCTCCGCGCCGCTGTTCGGCATGGTCCACTCCTCGTGTCCGCAGAGCCACTTACCCGATGGACAGTACCGAAGGAGACCCCCGATGAGCGCCCCTTCAACCGTCACGTGGAGTGCTGCCAACGCCCGGCGCATGGAGCGGCAGTTCCTGCGCACTCCGGCGAAGCCGGGCGAGGCAGGAGCCGGCGAGGTGGTCGACGCGATGCTCGCGGCGCAGGCGCAGGTGATGTCCGCCGCCGAGCTTTCGGTGGGGCTGCGGATGGACGGGGCGACCCGGCAGGACGTACGCGACGCGTTGTGGGGCGAGGAGCCGAGTCTGGTCAAGACGTACGGGCCGCGCGGCACGATCCACTTCCTGCCGACTGCGGAACTCCCTCTCTGGACAGGCGCGTTGTCCGCGATCCCGGGCGGGCCGAGCCCGTTCAAGGCGGGTGACCGGCTGACTCCTTCTCAGACGGAGGAGATCGTGAGCGCGATCGGCGAGGCGCTTGACAGGGTCCGGCTGACCATCGACGAACTCAACGACGAGGTCGTGGCGCGGACGGGCCCCTGGGCTGGGGAGTTGGTGTTGCCCGCCTTCCAGGGGATGTGGCCGCGGTGGCGCTCGGTCATGCATCTGGCGGGCCACCGCGGGGTGCTGTGCTTCGCGCCGAACCGGGGCCGCAAGGTGACGTACACGCGCCCGCCGACAGCGGGTCCGGGGGAGCCGCCGCTGTCCGCCGAGGTGGCGACGGGGCGCCTGGTGCGACGGTTCTTGTACGCGTACGGACCTGCGACGCCGCGGCAGTTCGCCAAGTGGGCGGCGGCGCCGGACGGTTGGGCGAGCGGCGTCTTCGCGGCGCTGGCGTCGGCGGGGGAGATCGAGGGGTTGGGGATGGACGGGGAGCCGTCGTCGGCGGCGGGGTCGAGGTTGGGGGCAGGGTCGAGGTTGGGGGCAGGGTCGTCGGGGTGGGTGGTCGCTGGTGACACGGAGTTTCCGGGGGAGCCGGTGCGGGGGGTGCGGCTGCTGCCGTACTTCGACGCGTACGTGATCGCCTCACACCCGCGCGAGCGGCTCTTCCCGGGTCGGGCCTACGAGCGAGCACTGGCCAAGGGCCAGGCCGGCAACTTCCCTGTGCTGCTGGTCGACGGGGTCGTGGCCGGGGTCTGGCACCAGCGCCGCTCCGGACGACGGATCACGGTGACGGTGGAGCCACTGGGGACGCTGGGCGCCGGGCAGGAGAGGGAGCTTGCGGGGCAGGTGGAGAGGGTGGGGGAAGTGCTGGAGGGGGTGGCGGAGTTGGTGGTGGGGGAGGTGGGGGTGGGGGCTCATGCGTAGGGGGCGCGGGGAAAAATCCACCACGAAGCCGCAGCCCAGTGCGCACACCGCCAACGGGCGCCCCGCGGCGGGCCTAGCCCTTGCGGGCGTTGAAGAGATGCCTCGTACTGTGCGCCACGAAGGGCCCCTCCGCTTCGATCTGGTCGTGCAGGTCCCGTAGCCGCGACCAGTACCGCTCCACCGAGAAGTCCGGCACCATCCACACCACCTTCCGTAGGAAGTGCACGACGGCCCCGATGTCGTAGAACTCCATCCGAAGCCGCTCGGCCCGCAGGTCGACGATCTCCAGGCCCGCTGCCTCCGCCTCGGCCCGCTCGTCATCGGGATGACGCCCGTTCCGTACGGAGTCGGGCTGGGGCCCGAGGAAGTACTCGACGACCTCGAAAGCACTGGCGGGGCCCACGTGCTGGGCGAAGTACGTTCCCCCGGGACGCAGCACGCGCGCGATCTCGTCGAAATGCGGTTTCACCGGATGCCGGCTGGTGACCAGGTCGAACGCCTCCGGCGCGAACGGCAACGGCGCGTCCTCCGGCGAGGACACGACCACCGCACCCCGCGGATGCAGCAGCGCGGTGGCCTTGGCGACGTTCGGCGGCCACCCCTCCGTGGCGACGGCGAGCGGCGGGAGCGAGGGCGCGGATGCGAGGACCTCGCCGCCGCCGGTCTGGATGTCGAGGGAGGCGGTGGCGTGCCCGAGCCGCTCCCCCATGGCGTGGGCGTACCGCCAGGAGGGCCGCTCCTCCGTGGCCCGCCCCTCGAACCAGGAGAAGTCCCAGCCCTCGGTCGGGGCCGACTCCGCTTCCGCCACAAGTGTGTCGAAACAGCTCATGGATCGATCTTCGCATCGCATGGCGTCACGACTCACGCCCATTACTCCAGAGGTAATCGCCACAGCTCCCGTCCACCCAGAAGGATCAAGGGCAACGTCACACGAAGAGAAGGAACCCATGCCACCCACACCCACACCTCCACCCACACCCACACCCGCACCCACACCCACCACCCGCTCCGTCGTGGAGGACCTGCTGGCCCGCATCGCGGAGGGCGACCCCGAGCGCATCGCCGAGCGGTACGCCGACGGTGCGGACTGGAAACTGGACTGGCCGGAGGCCGAGCACGGCCGCGCCGCCACCCCGTGGATCCGCCACCGCGCGACACGCGCCGACGCCGCCGCTCACTATCGCCAGCTCGCCGAGCATCACGTGCCCGGGGAGGCGGCGACCCAGGTCGAGCACATCCTTGTGGACGGTGAGCACGCCGTCGTACTCGGTGAGATCCGCCAGACCGCCCGGCCGACGGGAAGGCCCTACCGGGCACGATTCGCACTGCACCTCACGGTGAAGGACGGCCTCGTCACGCGCCACCACGTGTACGAGGACAGCCTCGCGGTGGCGCAAGCGTTCGGGGAGGGGCGAGGGGAGGGGTGAGGGGAGGAGTGAGGGAAGGTGTGAGGGGAGGAGCAAGTGGAGGAGTAAAGCGTGGGCACCGCACGGGAGTTCGCGCCTACCGTGGCGCGATGAGCGAGAACGATCTCACGATGCCAGTGCGGCTGTGCGATGAGCGCCTCGGCTCTGGTTATGAGCCACTCGGCTCTGTGGCATGGCGGAAGAGGTCGTGGCCTTCCGGACCTCGTACTACTGGACCATCGGCATTCGACTCCTGCCGGAGGCCCGTGGCCGCGGCGTCGGCGCCCGGGCCCAGCGGCTACTGGTGCGGTACCTCTTCGCGCATACCCCCGTGACGCGCATAGAAGCGGACACCGAGGCCGAGAACACCGCCGAGCGACGAGCTTTGGCCGGTCGGTCAGGTCACCGGCTCAACTCGCCCTTATCCGGGCTTAATTAGGACAGCCATAGGGTTCGATCATGACCACAGAGAGCCAGCAGCCGGAGCCGCAGCCGTCAGTGGACGCGTTGGCCCCGACGGGCCCCTCGGGCCCGTCGGACTCCTCGTCCGTCACCTTCATCAACGTCTTCGAGATCGCCCCCGAGGACGTCGACGCCTTCGCCGAGAAGTGGGAGCAGCGGGCCGCGATCATGAGCAAGAAGCCAGGCTTCATCGACACCCGCCTGCATCGCGCCCAGTCCCCCGGCGGACGCTTCCAGCTCGTGAACGTCGCCCACTGGGAGAGCCAGGAGGCCTGGGAAGCGGCCACTGCCGACCCACAGTTCGCGAACCGCGCGAATGCCGCGCGCGATTCCAAGCAGACTCCGGCCACGGCGAACCCGGGGCTGTACGACGTGGTCGTACGGTTCCCTTGAACCGCCACGCCTTGCCTGAACCGCCAGCCCCCGGGAGCCCCTCCCACCGGCGGTGGCATTCGTGCCGGGGCCGCCCGGTTGTCCCGAGGTTGGCGGTTCCGGGACGGGAGTAAAGGGCGCTCCTGCGTCGCGTCGGCTGCGCCGATTCCGCTGCGCTCCACCCTTGACACCCGCCCCTCCACCGCGCGAGGGAAGACGACCGGACGGCCCAAGGGGCGGGACTCTCGACCACTCCCGTCGGGCCGTCCGGCATTCCTGCCGAGTGCGGACTGGTTCTTCCGGCGTGACCCGGGAGAGAAAGGGTGGGGCCGCGTTCGCTTCGGGGGTGGGTTGTGGGTTCGTCAAGCGGCTGCGGGGTGGGGTGGGGGCGGCCCATCGTGTCGCCGGCGTCGTGGGTGAGTGCTGAGGGGTGGGGTTTGCAGGAAAGTCCCATGCTGGGGCGGTAGGGGGTGGGTGGTGGTGGAAGTTTTGTGCATTGGGCGGCCAGTTGCATGTGCTGGCTGCGCTAGGGCGGCGGCGGGCGGCGGGACCGTCGCATGCGTCTTTGCTCGGTCAGTCAGACGCGTCGTCGGCTGTGAGGCCCCGGGGGTTCGGGACCTTGCCAGGGCCCTGCCTCGGCCAGTCGCTCGGCGATGGGGTGTGTGAATGCGTCCGCTTCCATTGCGGGGTCATGACCACCGTGACCGCCGCGGCCGACGGGCTCGTCGAGGGCTCTTCCGGGCAGCCGGTGGACGTGGGGGAAGGAAGCTGAGGTGTCGTGGTGCCTACCCAGAAACACACCATCGCGCCGTCCCCGGAGCGGGGGCCTGTGGTGGAGGGATCGGCCTTTCCGTTCCCGCAGGCGGTGAGCAGCGTTACGGCGCTGATGCCGAACACGGCCCCGAGTGTGCGCATCCGCCCCATGAAGCGACAGGCTAGGCGTGAGGGCGGCCGACCCTGGGGTGGTCCTCATAGATCGGCCCAAACATGCCCGTCGCCGTACGAGGACTCGCCCCTGAAGAACCAGTCGGCCAGGTCGCCGATCCGTTCCAGGCAGTCCTCGTAGTAGGCGGCGGGGGCCGGGCGCGGGAAGTCGGGGTGCGCGGTCCAGCCCGGCACGGCGGTCGCGACCTCGTAGAAGCCGTCGGCCAGCCATCGGTCGAGCTGGGATGTCGACTGGAAGTGTGCGCAGACGGCTCGCATGGCGCGTTCCAGACGAGTGAAGGCGGACCGGTCCCAGGTCAGGTCGGACCGCAGCCGGAGCAGGAAGCTTCCGTCCTCGGCACGGAACTCCCGCTCCAGGGTCTCGATCATCTGCTCCATGTAGTCCATGGGCTGCCCCACGAGGGAGGGCCAGGCGGGGCGCAAGCTCGTCACTAGCTCGTCGAAGTCCTCGTTCAGGTATGCCGGTTCGAGCGGCTTCAGGCGGATCTGCATGCGCTCCGGGGCCGCCCACCACACCTCGAAGCGAGTGACCGTGCCTTCGGCCGGCCAGGTCTCCGCTGCCGTCGGCAGGAGCAGGACGTCGACGAAGCCGCCCACCGGTAGCCCGATGTCCACGAAGAGCCCGATGGCGCCGGGCTTGGGGACGCGGACGACCGTTCCCGTGAAGACCTGCCCGAAGCGCAGCCCGCCCCGGATCCTCTTCCACTCGCTCGCGCTGGGCTCGCTGACCTCACTGACATCGCCCGCGTCGCTGGCCTCACTGGCCTCGCTCTCCATGGGGCATTGTGGTCCGTGGGTGGGAGTCAGGGGCAAGGCTCTCGACAACGCGCAGGTCAGAGTGTGTGAGCAGTCGCGTACGATCTTTGGCGACCAAGATCAAAAATGGGGGAACGCACATGCGCCTGAGCTCGACGACTCGTATCGCCGGAGCCGTACTCGCCCTGGCCGCGACGCTGGTGGCCACCGCCGGACACGCGAACGCCGCGTCCGCAGACGCCGACAACGACGCCGACGTCAGCGTCGGCGTCGGCGTCAGCGCCTCGCCCACTACGAAGGCCGACATATCGACCCGGGCCGCGGTCGGCAAGTAGAGCAAGCTCATCAACAAGTCGAAGCAGACGAACTACACGAACCAGAAGGACGAGATCGCCCGCTGCACCGCGCAGACCAAGGGCATGACCTGCATGATCAACAAGACCGCTTCGGCCACGCGCACCATCGACGCGGGGTTCGGCCTCAGCCGGGGCGCCGTCGCGGGCAGCCTCAACATCAGCCAGGCCAAGACCCAGTCCGTCGCCGTGACCTGCAGCTCGCCGGTGAAGAAGGGGCACTCGCTCGTCGCCTACCCGATCGGCACCCGGTACAAGTACAAGATCGAGAAGCACATCACCACGCCCCTCGACTACAAGGCCGGCACGAGCGGGTGGAAGCGTGCCTTCAACCCTGCTCCGGCGAAGGTGAGTTGCAAGGTCAAGTGAGTGTCCTGACAAACCGAGCCATGGTCATCGCCGTCGCGGGAGCCGCGATGCTGCTGAGCGGGTGCGGCGCCGGGGGCGATCAGCCGGACGCGCCGCCCGGCCACGTGCCGGTCACCTCGTTCGTCGGTCAGACCGTCGCCCAGGTGGAAGGGGGTCTGCCGTCGGCCTCTTCGATGGTGTCGTACGACCTGTCAAAGCCGGTCACCGGCGCCAAGGCGACGTACGGCACCGCGAAGGACACGGGGACGCATGCCGACTGGATCGTGGTGGTGGCGTGCGCGGACACGAAGAATCTGGAGGACGACACCCACCTCGCGGCCGGGGTCCTGCGCGCGGACGCGTACACGGAGGCCATCGCGGGGAAGGCCAAGGACCATGCCTTTGACCGCTACTTGGCGGAGTGCGGCAAGTAGGCGGCAGGTAGGCGGAGTGCGGCAAGTAGTTGGTAATTGGCCGTCGGTGGCTGACGTCGCCTGGCCGGAGGTGCCGTGGCCCGGCGGTGGCATTCGTACCGGGGCCGCCCGGTTGTCCTGAGGTTGGCGGTTCCGGGACGGGAGTAAAGGGCGCTCCGCTGCGCTACGCGTCGGCTGCGCCGATTCCGCTGCGCTCCACCCTTGACACCCGCCCCTCCACCGCGCGAGGGAAGACGACCGGACGGCCCAAGGGGCGGGACTCTCGACCACTGCCGTCAGACCATCCCGCTTTCCTGCCGGGTGCGGACTGGTTCTTCCGGCGTGACCGTCACGGGGAGAAAGGCGGACGCCCGGTCCGCAGCCGCTCCGGGGCGGATGCCGGTTTCGTCAAGCGTCTACCGACCGGATCTCCCGGGGTGGCGGTCACGAGGAGAAAGGCGGACGCCCGTCCGCAGCCGCTCCGGGGTCAGGTGCCGGTCTCGACAAGCGGCTATCGACCGGATCTTCCGGGATGGCGGTCACGGACGGGGACGCGAGGGGTAGTTGGCAGAAATGTTCCACGCCAGCACGCACTATCCGCGAGTTTGGCGGGACTTTTCTGTCGCTCGCTCGGTGGCGCACCTACTTTCGCAAAGTTGTGTTCTGGCAGAAGGGGGGCGCGCGCGTTGTGTAATGCGCCTTCTCGGAATTAGGTGCCGTACCCCCCCTGCCCCCACCCAGCCCTCACCCAGTCAACCGTCGCGGGCGTCGTTGGCGGTGAGTCCCTGCGGGTTCGGAATCTTGCCAGGGCCAGTCGCCTGGGGGCGGGTGAGCTGGGGGGGGCGCCAGTGCCAACGCCGGGCACCCGGGGGACATCTGGAGGCTCGGCGGCGCTGTGCCCGGCCAGACGCAGAGAATCCCTCCCCCCCCCCCGCCCCGAGAGCCGATGGCGAACAAGACTCCGAGTGGTCGTATCCACCCCATGGAGAAGCAACCTATGCGTGACCGCCACCCCGGAAGATCCGGTCGCTAGACGCTTGACGAGGCCTGTACCCATCCCCGGAGCGACTGCGGACCGGGCGTCCGCCTCTCTCCCCGTGACGGTCACGCCGGAAGAACCAGTCCGCACCCGGCAGGAAAGCGGGATGGTCTGACGGCAGTGGTCGAGAGTCCCGCCCCTTGGGCCGTCCGGTCGTCTTCCCTCGCGCGGTGGAGGGGCGGGTGTCAAGGGTGGAGCGCAGCGCAATCGGCGCAGCCGACGCGTAGCGCAGCGGAGCGCCCTTTACACCCGGCCCGGAACCGCCAACCTCAGGACAACCGGGCGGCCCCGGCACCAAGCAAAGCCACAGGCCCAGCAAAGCCCCGTGGCGCGCGCTTGGGCCAACGGGTCAGTCCTGGCTCCCGGACGGGGCCGTCCCTGTGTCCTCCCCGGCAGAACCCCTCGGGAAGGTCACCTCGACTCGGCGGTTCTTCTTGCGGCCCTGCTCGGAGGTGTTGTCCGCGATCGGATAGTCCTCGCTGTAGCCGCGTACGGAGTACGTCACCTCGGGGCCCAGGTAGCTTGCCAGCTTGTCGTGCACCGCTTCTGCGCGCTTGCGGGACAGGGTCTTGCCGTGGCTGTACGAGCCGAGGTTGTCCGTGAAGCCGAACACTCTGACGTTCGTCGCCTTCTGCGCCTTGGCCTCTTCCGCGATCGCCTTGATACGGGCATTCGCCTCAGGGTTCAGCTTGTTGCTGTCCTTGGGGAAGAGGACTTCCGCCTGCAGCGCGAACTTCACGTCTGTGTTGGTGTCCTCGCGGCGCTCCTCGCCGCCGAGGTCTTCGACCACGGACTTGATGTCCAGGACCTTCGCCGGGGCGAGGGTCGCACCGTCGGCGAGCTTCAGGCCGGGGCTGTTGGAGTCGACCTCGGGGGGTGGGGATGTGGTGCTGCTGCCGGGGGGTGCGCTGGGGTCCTCGTCGTCTGCGGAGGCGGGGGTGATGGTCAGGAGGACGAGGGCCGTGAGGGTGGCAGTTGCTGTGGTGAGGGTGCGGGATCGTGGGTGGCCCATGGGTCACTCACTCTCGGAGATCTCGATGGAGGCGGGGGGCATGGCGCCTACCTGGAAGTCGACCTTGGTCGTCTCTGCGGGAGGCGCCGGGAACTGGGCGAACCAGTTGACGGTCTTGCCCGAGAGCACACCACCGGTGAAACGCGTGCACAGGCAACGGCCCTGCGTGTCCCGGAGGATGAGGTACTTCTTCTTCCCCTCGGTGTCCACGAGGCTGGCCCCCGCGATTGAACCGCCGTTCTTGGTCAGTTCGCTCTCGTCCCCACGCCAACTGGCCGCCACCCAAGCTTTGCTGCCTCCATTGGTGACCGTGCCCTCAACTGTGAGGAAGCCACCCTCATCACGCTTGGCAGAAGTGACCTTGAGGGTCAGGTCTCCCTCACCCTTGACCTCTGCGAGCACAGGGTCCGCAGCCGGTTGCTCGGTCTCCTTGTCCCCTTCGCCTCCCTCGTCATTCTTGCCGCCCGAGGATGACGAGCTCTTGCCAGACTTGGGCTTGTCGTCGTCCCCACCTCCGCCGCAACCGGCCACCGTGAGGACCAGCCCAGTAGTGATCGCTACAGCGGTCATTGCCCTGCGGGCCTTCATGGTGCGCCGAATGTTCATCGCTACGGCTTCCTTCTTTCGTCGATCATTCATCAGTCGGCCAAGTGGACGGAGAAGAGGGCAGATGCGTCCGGTAGGTCATCCAGTTGGAAGTCATCCGGATCGATCTCGAAAGAGCCCTCGCCCTCGCAGTCAAATTCGACGACCTTCTCCGGATCAGCCGATGGAGACAGATCACATCGCGGCTTGACGATGGCGGTGGCCTCTGCTTTGGCATGCATGGACTCAGTGCCAGGAATGATCGAATCCCCGACTGTATACGTAGTCTCGATCTCGACCCGAAAGCCCGGGTAGCCGTTTACTTCATCCGGCCCGAAGCCGATGACAGTCGAATCATTGTCGGCAGCAAGAGCAGCAGCCGCACCCTCCGCACCGTCACCGGTGAACTTGTCACCATCGAGCCAATCGAGCCAGTCATCACCTTGACCGATGGATTCCCCCAGCCCTTGGACGAGTTCGTCCCTGGCGTCCTGCCCCGCTGCCAGCGCCGCTGCGTCAGCCGCCGACTGGGCACCGTTCCGTGCGGATGCTGCTTGGGCGAACGCGAAGAACGCGAACGCAACAAAGAGCAGAATCCCCGTCATCCAGATATAGATGGGAAGAGTCTGCCCTCGGTCACCATGCAGGCTACGGAACGTCAGCCACCGATTACGTTGTTGACCGCGTCCAAGATCGCCCCGGAGATCAGACCGTCCAGCCCGAGGCCGTCGATCAACGTAAAGATCCCCGCAATAAGAATCATCAACCCCGCATACTCCACAAACCCAGCCCCCGCATCCCGCCCCCTCCCCCGAACCCGGGAAGCCACGGTCACCGTCCAGTCGGTCCAGACTCTGAGTACGCGATCCTTCAGCACGACGGCCCCTTCTCTCCCACCCGATACACGCACACGCGCCCGCATCGCGAATCGCACCGCCGGCGCAACCAATTCCGTCACCGCTGTCGTCATAGGCAACGTACGCGAGATCATGTGACCCAACAGCCACTCTCCGCAACCAATGCCGTTTGAGACGCGGAAGTTGGCGAGTTCCCTTCCCCTGTGGCGAGGTCATCACGCACCCCGGGGGCGTGTGGCGGAGGTCCTTGAGCTGCTGGTCGGTGGTTCGTTGTGTTTCACGACTTCCCCTCCCGCGGATCCCGTGAACTCACCTTTCGCAAAGGCCGGTTGGGGCGGCAAGCCCCGGCAGGGGCCGCCCCCGGGGTTACCGCACCCTCCCCACGCTCCTCGCGACTGTCCCATACTTGGTTGCAGCCGCGAAGAGGTTTCGCCCAGTGGCTTGATAGCAGCGCCCGTCCCGCCCCGCTCCGAACCGGTCACGGCACCCTCACTTCCCCAGAATCGAGCCGAAGTCCGAACCCGAGCCCAGGAACATCCCCGCCGCGATCAGAATCATCGTGGCCGGAAGCATGAAGACCAGCGTCACCATCGTTGCCTTGGGGATCGTCTTGGCCGCCCTGCGGCGGGAGTTCTGGGCGTCCGTTCTGCGCATGTCCGTTGCCAGTTGGATCAGCGTGTCCGCGATCGGTGAGCCCAGTTCCTCGCCCTGTTGGAGCGCCGAGACGAACTGGGAGACCTGCTCTGAGGCGTTCCTGCGGCGTAGTTCGTCGAACGCCTGGCGGCGGCTCACTCCCATGTCCATCTGGCGTAGCGTGATGCGCAGTTCGTCCGCCCACGGGCCCTCGTAGCGTTCCGCCACGCGGTCCAGCGCCTGGCGGAAGCCGAGGCCCGCCGAGACCACCACCGCTAGTACGTCCAGGAAGTCCGGCAGCGTGCGGTCGATGACCTCGCGCCGTTCCCGTATCGCCTGCCAGATCAGCGCGTCCGCCGCCGTCACTCCGAAGGCGAAGGTGAGCACGCCGAAGAGTGCGGAGCCGTTCGTGAGGAAGACCAGGGCCATCACTGAGCCGAAGATGCCGTAGACCGCTCTGCGCGCCGCATAGCGGTCGATCGTCAGGCCTCCCGGGTTGCCCGCCATGTCGATCCTGCGGCGCTTGGCGTCCACCCGTTTCTGGCCCATCAGGCGCAGGACCAGCGGCGCGAAGCGCATGCCCAGGCGGTCCACCGCCGAGCCCGCCGTCGAGACGCGGGTGGCGCCGACCTCCAGGGCGATCGCCAGGTCCGAGGGGAGTTTCGCCTCCGCGCGGTACATGCGGATGCCCTGGCACACTCCCGCCACCGCAAGGCCCATCACGGCCGCCATCGCCAGACCGAACACGTCGACCGCTCCCTACACTTCGATCTTGCCGAGGCGTCTGATCACGAAGAAGCCCACCGCGTACAGGCCGAGCGCGATCAGGATCAGCGTCTGGCCCATCGGCGAGCCCGTCACCCTTGCCAGTGCTCCCTCATTGGACGAGTTGATCAGGATCAGGGAGCCCAGGCCCAGGAGCGGGACCGTGAACGCCGTCGCGTGGACCTCCGAGAGCATCGTGCGGACCTCCCTGCGGGTCTCCTTGCGGTCCTCCAGGGTCTGGGTGAGGTTTCGGAGGGAGTTCACCACCGAGCCGCCCGCCTTGTTGGAGAGGACCAGGGTTGTTACGAGGACTATCAGTTCACGGGAGGGGAGGCGTTCCGCCAGTTCGCCCAGCGTGTCGTCGATCGAGCGGCCCAGCGTCAACTGGTCTGCCACCATTGACAGTTCCTCGCCTGCTGGGGCTTCCAGTTCCTCCGCCGCCATCGCCAGTGATGTGCGCAGCGCCAGGCCTGCTGCCGTTGCGTTGGCCAGGATCCGGGCCACGTCCGGGAGTTGGTTGATGAACGCCGCTATTCGCTTCTGGCGTTGCCAGTTGAGGAAGACCACCGCGCTCCAGACCGCCACGATGCCCGCGATCGGGCCGAAGAAGGGGGCCAGCGTGGCCGCCGCCATCAGCCAGAGCGCGGCGACGACCGCCACGACGTAGACGAAGAACTCGCCCGCCGTGAGGTCGAGGCCTGTCGCCGAGAGGCGCAGGTGGATGGAGCGGCCGAGGCGGGTGCGGCGCAGGCGGCGGTCGACCGCGCCGAAGCGGCGGCCGCGGCCCGTGGGCTCGCCGGTGCCGGGGCCGATCGACAGGCGGTCCACCAGCGCCTGGCGCTGGGCGCGGCCGGACGCGTACGAGTGGATCCCGGCGACGGCGAGCGTGCCGGTCAGGATCGTGGCGCCCAGGGCCAGGAGGGCGGCTTGGTTCTCCATCAGCCGATGGCCTCTCTCGTGTTCAGTACGTCGATGGCCTGGGCCACGCCGAAACCTGGCGGCACCGGCTCTCCCGCGACGTACAGCCGCTCGGCGACGGAACGCGGCAGCGGCAGGTGCTCGAAGTAGCCGCGCACCCGGCGGTCCAGGCCGCCGACGCTCGGCTGGCTCGGTACGAAGCGGGTCGCCGGGGCGATGCGGAAGTGCTCGCGGCCGTGCGAGACGAGAAGGACGATCTCGGCGATCTTGCGGGAGCCGTCCGCGTGCCGGGCGAGCTGGACCACCACGTCGACCGCCGAGTTGATCTGGTCCTTCAGCGCCTCGAACGGGATCTGGACCTCGGACATCGAGCCGAGGGTCTGGAGGCGCATGAGGGCGTCCTCCGCCGTGTTCGCGTGGACCGTGGCGAGGGAGCCGTCGTGGCCCGTCGACATGGCCTGGAGCATGTCGAGGGTCTCGCCGCCTCGGACCTCGCCGACGATGATGCGGTCGGGGCGCATACGGAGGCTGTTGCGGACCAGGTCGCGAATGGTGATCTGGCCTTTGCCCTCGACGTTCGGGGGGCGGGATTCCAGGCGGATCACGTGGTCCTGCTGGAGCTGCAGTTCGGCCGAGTCCTCGATGGTGATGATGCGTTCGTGGGCGGGGAGCAGGCCGGAGAGTGCGTTGAGGAGCGTCGTCTTTCCGGAGCCTGTGCCGCCGCTGACGATGATGTTGAAGCGGGCCCGTACGAAGGCGGAGAGCAGGAGCAGCATGTGCTCGTCGAGCGAGCCGAGGCCGATGAGCTCGTGCAGCGTGTACGCGCGCGGGAAGCGGCGGATGGTGAGGGTCGCGCCGGTGAGGGCCAGCGGGGGGATGATCACGTTCACTCGCTCGCCGGTGGGCAGGCGCGCGTCGACCATCGGGTTCGACTCGTCGACGCGGCGGTTGACCGTGGAGACGATGCGTTCGATGGTCTGCATGAGCTGGTCGTTCGACGCGAAGCGGAGGGGGAGCTGTTCGACGCGTCCGGCGCGCTCGACGAAGATCGAGTCGGGGCCGTTGACCATGATCTCCGTGATGGAGGCGTCGGCGAGGAGCGGTTCGAGTACGCCGAGTCCCAGGGCCTCGTCCACGACGCGGCGGATGAGCTGGGAGCGCTCCGAGGTCGAGAGGACGGGGCCCTCGCGGCTGATGATGTGGCCCATGACGCGTTCGAGGCGGACCCGGCGGTCCGCCGTCGTCAGGGACGACATCTCGGCGAGGTCGATCTCTTCCAGGAGCTTGGAGCGGTACACCGCCACGAGGCTGTCGTCGCGGCTGGGGTCGCTTCCCTTGCCGTGGTCGTGCGGCGTCGCTATGCGGTCGCGGAGGCTCATCTTTTCTCTCTCAGCTCCCGTCTTCGTCTTCGTCGTTGGGCATGGTGGCCGACTTCGTGACGGACCAGCCGGCGTCCACGAAGGGGAGCAGGGTGGGGACTTGGACGGTGACGTCCGCTGTCGTCGTGTCGCCGCCACCGCTGATGGCGACCTGGGCGTCGAGGTTCCCGTCCATCGCCGCCAGGCCCGCCGCCTCGCCGCCCTCACCCTGGGAGGCGACGCGTGCTGCCGCGCGGGCGCCTGATCCTGCCTGGTTGACGGCGTAGCCGACGAGCCCGAGCTGGATGGCGGCCAGGCCTATGAGGAGCAGGATGGGGAGGAAGCCGGCGAATTCGAGCATGGATACGCCTCGATCGTCGTTGAGGCGCACCCTCTTTCGCTGATGCTGCTGATGGCGCTGGGGACCCAGCCCGTCCGGCGTTTGAGGACGAACTCGGCGGAGCCGGTGATCGACGGTACGCAGCGCTGCCGGGTCACCCTTCACCGTCCTCCCCCTCCTTCGCCGCGCCCGCCTCCCCGCTCACGCTCCACCCCGCGTCGATCCCGGGGAAGAACAGCGGTACGTCCGCGTCCACGTGGGCCTTCCACACCGCTCCCTCGTCGGTGCAGGCCACCTCCGCGCCCTGCCACGCCGACGGCAGATGCTCCTTCGCGGCGGCCTCGCACGCCGCCGCGCCGCCCTCTCCCACCGCGTACGCGGCCGTCGCCGCCCGTGCGGCCTCGTCCGCCGCGTTTCCGGCGAGGGAGAAGGTGTAGCCGTACAGCGCGCACTGCCACAGGAGGCCCATCACGGTGAGCAGCAGCGGGAACATGCCCGCGAACTCCAGCGTGACCGCGCCGCGGTCCCCGCCGCCGACCCGCTTGCGGAGGGTCAGCCGTTTGGCTCCGCCGGACGCCGCCTCCGGGTCCACAAGGCCGAGCTCGCCCGCCAGCGCCCACAGCGCCTGCTTCACGGTGGACTTGCTGTCCAGGTCCTGCATGCGGCCCGCGTCGACCGCGCCCTGCAGTTCCTTGAAGTTCGCGGGGACGGTGGTGCGGGCCACGCGCGTCCCCGTCACCCGTTCCACCAGGGAGGGCTGGATCTCCGCGCCCTTGCCGTGGCGGTTGACGACCGTGAGCGTCTCTTCGGCCTTGCGGATCTGGAGGCGGTCCCACAGGCGCACCATGCGTTTGGCGGCGCGTACGGAGACGACGTCCGGGGTGACCAACAGGACCGCCTGGTCGGCGAGTTCGATGGCTGCCGCGCTCGCCCCGGTGACGTACGTACCGCAGTCGACGAGTACGACGTCGTAGCGGCTGCGCAGGGCGCTGAGCGTCTGGCGGGCGACGCGGTCGGTGATCTCCTCGCCCTGCTCGCCCTCGCCGGGGGCGAGGAGGAGGCCGATGCCGGTCTCGTGGGTGTAGACGGCGTCCTGGAGGACGCGGGGCGTGATGTCGGTGATCGACGCGAGGTCGGCGATGGAGCGGCGGAACTGGACGTCCAGGTACGAGGAGACATCGCCCGCCTGGAGGTCCAGGTCGAGGAGGGCGACGGTGCGGCCGGATGCCCGTGCGGCGAGGGCGAGCTGGACGGCGGCGAGGGTGGTCCCCACGCCTCCCTTGGCGCCGCTCACCGCTACGACGTGGCCGCCGCCCGGGGTCTCCCCCGGCCCGGCGTAGAGCTCTATGCCCGCGCTGCCCAGGTGCCTGCGCATCCCCGCGGACCAGGCGGCCGCCGCGTGCACCCGCTCGGCGAGTGCGTCGTACGCGAGGGGGAAGCCGACGATGCCTCGGGCGCCGGAGTCCATCGCGGCGGTGAGGAGGGCGGAGCTGGTGTCGGCGGTGATGAGGACGACGCCTACCGCGGGGAAGCGGAGGACGAGGTCGCGGATCAGGTCGAGGGCGGGGACGGGGCCGATGCGCTCATGGATGAGGACGACTTCGGGGAGCTCGTCGATGGACTCTGCGGCGAGCCTTGCCAGGGTGTCGAGCAGGGCGGTGGAGTCTGCGACGGGGAGGGCGGGTTCGGCGTCCGGCAGTTGCCCTGTGAGGGTGGAGAGTGCGCGGGCGGCGTCCATGTCCCCCACGGCGGGGAGGATGCGGGTCGTCATACGCGATCGCCTCCCGGCGGTGGGCTGTACGGGGCGCCTGCGGCGGGCTGGGCGTCCTGGCTGTCGGCACTCGGCAGCGGGCCTGCTCCGCCTGCGGCGGCCTGCACGCCCCGGGCACTCCCGCCCGGCAGCGGGCCCCTTCCGCCTGCGACGGGCTGCACGTCCCGAGCATCTCCACCCGGCAGTGGGTGCCTTCCGCCTGCGGCGGGCTTGGCGTCCTGGCTGCTCCCACTCGGCAGTTGGTGCCGACGAACAGGCTTTTCCCGCCCACCCACCCGATTACCCCGCGGGGCAATCGGGTGGGTGGGCGGGAAAGATCCGCCGCGAAGCGGCGGCACAGGGCAGCCGACCACGGCGGGAGCCAGAGACCCGCCGCGGAGCGGCGGCCTTGAGCGGGCCGCCCCGGCGGAACCGCAGCGCGGCGGTACGGACGTGCGTCGCCTCATGCGCGGGGCCCCCTACTTGTCCTCGTCGAGTGTGTACGTCCGATCGCCCCGCGGAATCGCGCTCTCCTCGCCCTGGCCGACCAGGGCGAGCCGTACATGCGTGGCGAACGACTCCGCGTACGCGACGCGCTGCGCGTCCGCCGTGTCCAGGGCGAACGTGATCGGCACCGCTTCCGTCGCCGTACGACGGCTGCTGCCGCGGTCGTCCTGGTCCGGGTCCAGTGCGGTCAGCTTGCCTACGTCGATCACCTTCGCGGACTCGACGATCACCTTCGACTGATCCTTGGCGTTGTCGGTCTCGCCCTTGAACGTGGCGTAGATGTTGACCGTCGCCCCCGGCGTGATCTTGCCCGCGACGCCCGTCGCCGCGTCGATCATGATGGCGATCTCCTGCTGACCGGGATCGAGTTCGGGACGGTCGACGATCATGTCCGTCTGGAGCAGCGAGCCCTTGCGCAGCTCGGTCACCGCGATCTTGCCGCGGACCTGGCGCAGATCGGTGACCGCGTTCTCCGAGAGCCACCGCTCCGGCATCTCGACCTTCTCGAACTGGTCCGCGCTCAGCTCCTTGTAGGGGGCGATGTCCCCCTTCAGCTTGTACGCGGCCACCTCCGGCCCCACCTTCGAGTTCACGTCCCGGATCACCGAGAGGACGCCCGCGAACGCGCCGAACGCGGCCAGGACCGAAAGGACCAGCAGGATGACGCCGCGGCGCTGGCGTGAGTTCATGAACCGGACTACCTCGATCGAGTGCGGACGGCTACGGACAGTGAGCGGGGTGGCGCGCGTTCAGTGCGGGCAGTTCGGGCTCGTGCACATGAGGGACCTGCGGCTCTTACGTCGCGCCTCGCGGCAGCGCCCGTACGGCGGAGACAGAGACGGCAGCCGACGCCGCGCGTTCCGGCGGCGGCAGCAACGGCGCCGCGCAGAAGCCGCAGCGGTCGCCGATGAGTTCGAGGCCGCACCAGTGGCAGTCGTCACGGCGGACGGACGACACCAGTTGGTAGAGCACGGAGATGTCGGGGATCGCCGCGGCGAACTCGACGAGCTTGCCCGTCGCCCACCAGCGCGCGGACTCCCCCGGAAGCCGCGCCTCCGAAATCCCCTGGGTCCGCCAGGCCGGGGCGAGCGTCTCGGTGACCCAGCCGGGCCCCAGCTGCCCGGTGGCGTACAGCATCTTCGTGCCGAATCCGGGGCCGGGGAGCGTCGTGTCCCCCGTCACCTTGATCAGCTCGGGGCGCGGGGTCGCCAGGACGGCGAACTGGGCGCCCGGCACCCATGACTTGGCGTGGGACTGCAACGTGACCGGCACCCGGTCCAGCTTCGCCACCGAGCCGAGCAGCGCGCCCGCGTAGATGTAGTGGGAGAGGAGGCGGGCCGCCGACGCGAGGACGCCGGGGCTGAAGTCGCAGATGGAGAGCTGGCGGAGCTGGAGCGCGAGGACCGCGAGGCCCAGCGGCGGCAGGTCCGGGCGGAGGATCGAGATGCGGTCGCTCTCCAGGACGGAGCGGATCGCGTGCATGCGCTGGACGAGGGCGGGCGGCGCCGACGCGGGGCACAGGACGATCACATAGCCGTGGTGCTCGATGAGCGTGTGCATCTCGGTGAGCGCCTGGTCCAGGGAGTACGTCCGCGGTGACTGGACGGCGCTCTGCAGGACGGCCGCCGACGGGGTGTGCCGGTCGGGCGATGGCAGCACCAGGTCAGGGCCGGTGACGGCTATGGCGGTCGGCATACGCACACCCCCCGGTCTTCGTGCACTTCTGCCTCAGCACCTTATAGAGGTCAGCGTCACCTCAACACCCAACTTCCCACTGTTCACGCAGAGGTTGGCCGGACTCGTGGGATCCGGGTGGCGCCAGAGGTGTCGCCAGCGGTGGCGCCAGAGGTGTCGCCAGAGGTATTGACAACCTGATTGGTCTGGACCAGCTTGTACGACCAAGCAAAGCGCCGGGCAACCCCCACCCCAGCCCGGCGAGACCTCTCCGAAAGCCCCAACTCCCCCCACCGGAGGCAGAAGTGGACCACGCACGCGGCAGGACACGCAGGAAGGCAGGGCCCGTCATCGGTCTGACAACGGCACTCGCCCTCGCGCTCACCGGCCTGCTCACCGGCGGCGCCGACAACGCCGACGCCGACGCCCGCGCCGTACCGAAGCACGCGGTGACCGGCTACTGGCAGAACTTCGACAACGGCGCCACGGTCCAGAAGCTGAGCGACGTACAGGACGAATACGACATCATCGCGGTCTCGTTCGCGGACGCGACCTCCACGCCGGGCGAGCTGGCCTTCAGCCTCGACTCGGCCGGGCTCGGCGGGTACACCGTCGACCAGTTCAAGGCCGACATCAAGGCCAAGCAGGCGGCCGGGAAGTCCGTGATCCTCTCGGTCGGCGGCGAGAAGGGAGCCGTGACCGTCAACGACGGCGCATCGGCGACCGCCTTCGCCGACTCCGCGTACAAGCTCATGCAGGAGTACGGCTTCGACGGCGTCGACATCGACCTGGAGAACGGGCTCAACTCGACGTACATGTCGCAGGCCCTGAAGTCCCTTTCCGGGAAGGCCGGTTCCGGGTTCGTCCTGACCATGGCGCCGCAGACGATCGACATGCAGTCGACGTCGAACGAGTACTTCAAGACGGCGCTCGCGGTGAAGGACATCCTCACGGTCGTCAACATGCAGTACTACAACAGCGGTTCGATGCTGGGCTGTGACGGCAAGGTCTACAGCCAGGGCTCGGTCGACTTCCTCACCGCTCTCGCCTGCATCCAGCTGGAGGGCGGCCTCGACCCGTCCCAGGTCGGCATAGGCGTCCCGGCCTCGGCGAAAGCGGCCGGGGGCGGCTACGTCTCGCCGTCCGTCGTCAACCAGGCCCTGGACTGCCTGGCGAAGGGCACCAGCTGCGGTTCCTTCAAGCCGTCCAAGACGTACCCCGACATCCGGGGCGCGATGACCTGGTCGACCAACTGGGACGCCGCCGACGGCAGTTCCTGGTCCAAGGCGGTGGGGCCGCACGTCCACGGCCTGCCGTAACCGGCGGGCCCACCGCGTCGCTAGAAGAAGCTGCTCCAGTCCTGGTCCGTGATCTGCTTGACGCACAGGACCAGGAACAGCAGGCCGGCGATCGTCAGCATGCCGTTGCTGAGCCAGCCGTTGCGCCATTCGCCCGGTGTACGCGAGGAGTTGAGGAGCCAGACCAGGGTGAGCGCGAGGAACGGCATGAAGGCCGCGCCGAGCACGCCGTAGATGATGATGAGGCGGAACGGCTGGCCCTGGAAGAGCAGGATCATCGGCGGGAAGGTCAGCCACAGCAGGTAGGCGCGGAACGGCACCGACTTCTCGCGGGCTCCGGACGCCACCTCCTCGCCGGTCAGGGCCTTCTCGTCGGCGCCCGCCCGCTGCTTGCGGTAGCGCTCCACGAAGTCGGCGAACATCAGGCTCACGCCGTGCCAGACGCCGATCAGCGAGGTGAAGGACGTGGCGAAGAAGCCGATCAGGAAGAGCTTGGCGGTGGCGTCTCCGTACTCCTTCTCCAGGATGTCCGAGAGCTGCACCAGGCCCTTGTCGCCGCTGGCGATGGCGACGTTCGCGGAGTGCAGCAGCTCGGCGCCGACGAAGAGCATGGCGACGACGAAGATGCCGGTGGTGATGTACGCGACGCGGTTGTCGAGCCGCATCACCTTCATCCAGCCGGTGTTCGTCCAGCCCTTGGCGTTGACCCAGTAGCCGTACGCGGCAAGGGTGATGGTGCCGCCGACGCCGCCGATCAGGCCGAGCGTGTTGAGGATCGAGTCCTTCTCGTCGGGCAGGACCGGCAGCAGGCCCGCGAAGGCGTCACCGAGGTGCGGGGTGACGCGGATGGCGAGGTAGACGGTGACGACGAACATGATGCCGACGAGCACCGTCATGACCTTCTCGAAGACGGCGTACTTGTTGAACCAGACGAAGACCAGGCCGACGATGCCGGTGAGCATCCCCCACCACTTGAGCTCCATGACGTCCGGGAACAGCGCCTGGAGCGGCAGTCCCGACGACGACATGGCCGCGGCCCCGTAGACGTACCCCCAGATCACGACGTAGACGACGAAGAACCACGTCGTCCAGCGGCCGAGGCTGGCCCAGCCGTCGAAGAGGGTGCGTCCGGTCGCCAGGTGCCAGCGTCCGGCGGCCTCGGCGAGCGAGATCTTGACGACGCAGCCGATGACGGCGGCCCACAGCAGGGTGTAGCCGAAGTTGCTGCCCGCGATGAGCGTGGCGACCAGGTCGCCCGCGCCGACGCCGGTCGCGGCGACGACGATGCCGGGTCCGATGTATTTCCAGCTGGACTTGCGGGGCTGGGGAGCCGCATCTCCCGTGGCAGTGCCACTGCCTGTCGTATCAGCCATGCCGATCAAGAAACCGCATGGCGGCGCGTGGCACAAGGGGTTGGCCGAAGACAGCGTTGACCGGAGCATGCCAGGCGCCCACGATGGGCCCGCGCAACCCGCACCTCGCAACCGCACCGCACGCGTCGCACTGAACCACCCCCCCCACCCCCAGGAGACTTCATGCGACTTCGCATACGCGGCAGAAGATCCGCTGCCCTCGCGGTCCTTCTCGCCCTCGCCGTGGCGGCGCCCATCACCGCCAACGCCTCACCGGACACCACCGCCCCCGCCGCTCGCGGCACGGCGGCCACCGACAACGAAACGCGCCAGTACGAAATCCCTCTCGGTGACGACAAGGCCGCACGCACCGCGCTCGCCCGCACCGGCGTCGCCATCGACGAGGTCGACGCCCGCGCGGTCGTCGTCTCGGCCGACGGTCGCGAGGCGGCCGGGCTCCGGGACGCGGGCTACGAGCTCAAGGCCCTGGCCGGGCCCCCGAAGCGTACGAACGGCGAGCCCGTGGAGGCCAAGGACTTCCCGCCCGCCGACGCGAGGTACCACAACTACGCGGAGATGAACGCGGAGATCAACCAGCGCATCGCGGCCCACCCGACCCTGATGAGCAAGAGGGTCATCGGCAAGTCCTACTCGGGCCGGGACATCGTCGCCATCAAGATCAGCGACAACGTCGGCACGGACGAGGCCGAGCCCGAGGTCCTCTTCACCCACCACCAGCACGCCCGCGAGCACCTGACCGTCGAGATGGCGCTCTACCTGCTGCGCGAACTGGGCGACGACTACGGCACGGACGCCCGCATCAAGAAGATGGTCGACGAGCGCGAGATCTGGATCGTGCCGGACCTGAACCCGGACGGCGGCGAGTACGACATCGCGACCGGCTCCTACCGCAGCTGGCGCAAGAACCGCCAGCCCAACGCCGGTTCGTCGAACGTCGGCACCGACATGAACCGCAACTGGGCCTACCGGTGGGGCTGCTGCGGCGGCTCCTCGGGCAACACGGGCTCCGAGACCTACCGCGGCCCGAGCGCCGAGTCGGCACCCGAGGTGAAGGTCGTCTCCAACTTCGTACGCAGCCGCATCGTCGGCGGCAAGCAGCAGATCAAGGCCTCCATCGACTTCCATACGTACAGCGAGCTGGTCCTGTGGCCGTACGGCTACACGTACAGCGACACGGGCCCCGGCCTCACCCAGGACGACCGCGACGCGCACGCCGCCATCGGCCGGAAGATGGCCGCGAGCAACGGCTACACGCCGCAGCAGTCCAGCGACCTCTACATCACGGACGGGTCGATCAACGACTGGCTCTGGGGCAACCAGAAGATCTTCAGCTACACCTTCGAGATGTACCCCTCGTCCGCGGGCGGCGGCGGCTTCTACCCGCCCGACGAGGTGATCGAGCGGGAGACGAACCGCAACAGGGACGCGGTCCTGCAGCTCCTGGAGAACTCGGACTGCATGTACCGCTCCATCGGCAAGGAGCAGCAGTACTGCACCGGTTGAGCGGGCCGGGTGAGCGGACCAGGTGAGTGAAGGGCCGTCGCCGTCCGGCGGCGGCCCTTCGCCCGGATGCGGCGGCGCCTGAACAGGACGACGATGGACCCATAAGGGGACAGATAAGGGGATGTGTAAGGGCCGCGACACGATCACCATCCCTGAGGGGGCATGGAGATGTGTCATGCGCGTCCACAAGGTACGCCCCGACATCAGCGTCCTGAGCGACAGCCTGGAAGTACCGGGGATCGGACACATACCGGTCAACGCCTTTGTCCTGCACGCCTCCCAGCCCGTCGTGGTCGACACCGGCCTCGGACTGTCCGACCGCAACTTCCTGGAGGCGCTCGCCACCGTTCTCGATCCCGCCGACGTGCGCTGGATCTGGCTCACCCACCCGGACCGTGATCACACCGGCGGGATCTTCGATCTGCTGGTCGCGGCGCCCCAGGCACGGGTCGTGACCACGTTCGGGGGCGCGGGGATCATGTCCTGTGAGCGCCCGCTGCCCCTCGACCGCGTCCATCTGCTCAACCCGGGGCAGAGCCTGGACGTCGGCGACCGCACCCTCACGGGGTTCAGGCCGCCGCTCTTCGACAACCCGGCCACGGTCGGCTTCTTCGACGACCGGTCGGGGGCCTGCTTCAGCTCCGACTGCTTCGGAGGGCCGATGGCCACCGCCGAGCTGGCGCAGGCCGACGACGTCCGCGAGGTGCCCGTCGAGGGGCTGCGGGCCGCGCAACTGCTCTGGGCGACGGTCGACAGCCCCTGGGTGCAGGTCGTGGACCCCGGGAAGTTCCTGGACAGCTTCCAGCCACTGCGGGACGGGGCGCCCGAGCTCGTCCTTTCCACGCATCTGCCGCCGGCTCTCGGCATCACCGGGACGATGATGGACACGCTGGGCTCGGCGGCCGGGGCCTCGCCGTTCGTGGGCCCTGACCAGGCGGCGCTGGAGCAGATGCTGGCCGGGTTCGAGCCCGTGGGCGCGCCCCCGGTCGCGTCGTGACGAAGGCGCCCCGGACCGGTTCGGCCCGGGGCGCTTTCAGCGACGTACAAGAAGCCGACGTACGAGAAGGGGATCTCGCATCAGACGAACAAGCTCACCACGGCCGCCACCGCGAATCCCGCCACGGACAGCACCGACTCCAGGACCGTCCACGTCTTCAGCGTGTCCCGCTCCGAGATGCCGAAGTACTTCGCCACCATCCAGAAGCCGCCGTCATTCACGTGCGAGGCGAAGATCGAGCCCGCCGAGATCGCCATGATGACCAGGGCGACGAACGCCTGGGAGTGGTCGCCCTCGGCGAGGAGGGGGGCCACGATGCCCGCCGTCGTCACGATCGCCACCGTCGCCGAGCCCTGGGCGACGCGAAGGACCAGGGAGAGCAGGTAGGCGAGGACGATGATCGGCAGGCCCACGTCCTGGAAGGTGTCCGAGAGGGCGCCGGCCACGCCGCTCGCCTTGAGGACCGCGCCGAAGATGCCGCCCGCGCCGACCACGAGCAGGATGTTGCCGACCGGCTTGAGGGACGAAGTCGACACCGTCTCAAGGGACTTGCGCGACCAGCCGCGCCGGATGCCGAGCAGGTAGTACGCCATGAGCAGGGCGATCGTCAGCGCCACGAACGGGCTGCCGAAGAACTCGATGACGCTGCGGAGCGTCGAGGGGTCGAAGGCGATCGACGAGAACGTGGCGAGGAGGATCAGGAACAGCGGCGTTCCGATGATCGCGAAGACGGTGCCGAGCGGCACCGGCTTCTCGCGCGGCTCGACGCCTGCCGCACGCTGCTCGGCGATGACCGCCTGGCGCGCCTCGTCGGCGGCCTCGACCATGTCCTGCGGGACGGGTACGAAGATGCGCTTGCCGATCCACGCGGAGTACACCCAGGCGGCGAGGACGGCGGGGATGCCGCAGACGATGCCCATCAGGATGACCCAGCCGAGGTCCACGTGGAGCAGACCGGCGGCGGCCACCGGGCCGGGGTGCGGGGGCAGGAAGGCGTGGGTCATCGACAGACCCGCGAGCAGGGGCAGGCAGTAGAGCAGGATCGACTTGCCGCTGCGCTTGGCGGCGGCGTACACGATCGGCGCGAGGACGAAGATGCCCACGTCGAAGAAGACGGGGATACCGAAGATCAGACCCGTCAGACCCATGGCGAGCGGGGCGCGCTTCTCACCGAAGAGACCGAGGAGGCGCGAGGCCAACACCTCGGCGCCGCCCGACACTTCGAGGATCGCGCCGAGCATCGTGCCGAGGCCGATGATGATCGCCACATGGCCGAGGATGCCGCCCATGCCGGACTCGATGACGGAGACCGCGTCGGACTTCTGGACCGTGCCGAAGAGTTCGGTGACGGAGAGGCCGGCCGAGAGGCCGACGACTATGGAGACCGCGAGCAGCGCCACGAAGGGCTGCAGCCTGACCTTGATGATCAGGAAGAGGAGAAGCACGATGCCGAGCGCGGCGACGGTCAGGAGGCCTGCCGTCCCGTCGATCAGGGTGAGGATGCCGCCGGTGTGGGGTGGTGCCTCGGCGGCGGGGGCGGCGGCCGCGAGCGCGGCGAAGGGGGACGACGGGGACATCTTTGACCTCGTAAGTGCATGGGGCTTTCGGGGCAGGGGGGATCACGGCGCGGCGCCCGAAGGGGGGAGTTGGGCGCCGCGCCGTGAAGACTTGCGGCTTGCGGGGTGCTCAGAACGTCGGGCGGATCAGCTCAGGACGGCGAGCGCGTCGATCTCGATGAGCAGACCCTTGGGCAGGCCCACGTAGACCGTGGTGCGGGCCGAGGCGGGGGCCTTGAGGCCCTGCTCCTCGAAGTACGCGTTGTAGATCTCGTTCATCTCGGCGAAGTGGTCCACGTCCGTGAGGTAGACGCGCATCATCATCACGTCGTCCCAGGTCGCGCCGCCCTCTTCGAGGATCGCCTTGACGTTGGCGAAGGTCTGGAGGGTCTGCTCGCGCAGGGTGGGGCCCGCGGGGGTGGGGGCCTTGCCCTCCTGTGCCGGGAGGAAGCCGACCTGACCGGCGACCTGAAGGATGTTGCCCTTCTTGACGCCGTGGGAGAACTTCGCGGGCGGGGTGGTGTGGGTGGCCGGGGTGAGAGCGGTCTTCTCGGTGGTCATGACGTGCTCAGGCTTCCTTGAGGGGTGACTTGCCGGAGTACTCCCGGCTGATGGCGTCCGCCGTACGGCGCACCAGCGGGAGCAGCGTGAGGAGTTCCTCGGCGGTGACGACGACATTCGGCGCTGAGACCGACATGGCGGCGACGACCCGGCCGTCCGCACCGCGGATGGGGGCCCCGATGCAGTTGATGGACTCCTCGTGACCACCGAGGTCGGTGGCCCAGCCCTGTTCGCGCACGGCGCTGAGCTCCTTGAGGAACGCGGCGGCGTTGGGCGTCGAACGGGACGTGTACGTGGGGTAGTCGAGCTTCTCCGCGATGGCGCGGCGCTCGGCCTCGGGAAGGTCGGAGAGCAGCAGCTTCGCCACGGCGGCGACGGTGATCGCCACCGGCTTCCCGATGCGCGAGTACATCCGCACCGGATAGCGGCTCTCGACCTTGTCGATGTAGAGGACTTCCTGCTCCTCGTAGACCGCGAGGTGCACGGTGTGGCCGCACTTCTCGTTGAGCGCGAGGAGGTGGGGGTGCGCGATCTCGCGTACGTCGAGGTTCTCGACGGCCTCCTGGGCGAGCGCGAAGAGGCGGGCGCCCAGGCGGTAGCGCTGGTCGGACTGGCGGTAGACCAGGCCGTGTTCGTGGAGCGTGCGCAGGAGCCGCAGGGCGGTGGACTTGTGCACCTCCAGGCGCTCGGCGACCTGGCCGAGGTCGGCGGGGCCTTCGGCGAGCAGCGGCAGGATGGACAGGGCGCGGTCGACGGTCTGGCTCATGTACGTGCCTCCTCCTTGGCCTCAGTGTTCACGGGGACGCCGTCCGTCCAGCCCGGGCCGAGACGAAGTGTCCCCCAGGCGTCGGCGTCCAGTGCGGCAAGACGATCGGTGTGCGCCCTCGCGGGAGGGGTCGCAAGGTCTTCGGGGACGGTGAGGGCGGCGGCCGCCATGAGGTGCCCGTGCCGCAGGCGCCGCTCGGCGTCAAGGCCGCGCAGGGTCGCGGAGAGGAACCCGGCGGCGAAGGCGTCACCGGCGCCCACGGGGGCGACGACGTCGACGTCGAGCGCCGCCTGGAAGACGGCGGGCGCACCTTCGGTGTACACCGTGGCGCCGCGGCTGCCCTGCTTGACGACCAGGGTCGCGGGCTCCGGGAGCGCGGCGCGGATGGCGTCGGGTCCTCCGGTGACATCCCATGCGTCGGCGGCCTCGTCCTCGCCGACGAAGACGAGGTCGGCGCCGCGGGCCAGGTCGAGCAGGACGCGGGGGCCTTCGCCCGCCTCGCCGCTCCACAGGCCGGGGCGGTAGTTCACGTCGAACGACACCAGCGGGCGGCCGGGGCGGGGTGCGGTCAGCTCCCGCAGGAGGGCGAGGCAGTCCGCGGAGAGGGCTGCGGTGATGCCGGAGAGGTGCAGGATGCGGCCGGCGTCCAGGGCCTCGCGGTCCACGCTGCGCGGCGCCATCGCGGACGCGGCGGATCCGGCCCGGTAGTAGAGGACCTCGTGGGCGTCGGTGTCGCGGTCGTCGGCGGTGCGGAAGTAGATGCCGGTGGGGCGGTGCGGGTCGCGGCCGACGGACCCGGTGTCCACTCCGTAGCGGGCGATCGCCTCGACGAGGTGGTCGCCGAAGCCGTCGGCGCCGACGCGGCTGACCCAGCGGGTGCGGTGCCCGGCCGCGGCGAGCGCGCAGGCGACGTTCGACTCGGCGCCGCCGATTCCGCGATCGAAGGAGGGGACGTCGGCGAGGCGGCCCGCGCGGGAGGGCAGGAACGTGACCATGGACTCGCCGAGCGCGACGACGTCCACTGTTGCCTGCGCGTCCATTGCTGCCTGCGCGGCCTCTGCGGTCACGATCTTCCTGCCCCTCAACCGTCGGTCCGGATCCGTTGACCCGGCATTGGCTCGGATGTTAGACAGCAGTAAGCGACATACGCAATGACCGTTGCACATCATGCAACGCACCTTTTCGAGGAGGCGCCATGGCCGCCGACAACGCCGCAGACCACTCCGCCGGACGTGCTGCCCGGGAGCTCGACCGGCTCGCGGAAGAGCGGGTCGACCACCGCTTCAAGGGCCTTCCGCCGGACGCGGAGGGCCTGACGGTCGGCGAGCTGGCGGCCCAGCGCCGGAACCTCTTCACGGACGGTTTCACCACCCCCGTCCTCGCCCTCTCCGCCGAGCGCCTGGAACACAACCTCGCTCTGATGGAGACGTACTCCGAGCGGCACGGCCTCGCCTTCGCCCCGCACGGCAAGACGTCCATGGCGCCGCAGCTCTTCGCGCGTCAGATCGAGCGGGGCGCGTGGGGCATCACCCTCGCCGTGCCGCACCAGGTGCGGGTGGCGCGGGCCTACGGGGTGGAGCGGATCTTCCTCGCCAACGAGCTGGTGGACGCGGCGGCGCTGCGCTGGATCGCTGGCGAGCTGGACGAGGACCCCTCCTTCCGCTTCATCTGCTACGTCGATTCCGAGGCCGGCGTCGCCCTGATGGACGCCGCTCTGCGCGAGGCGGGCGCGACGCGTCCCGTCGACGTCGTGGTGGAGCTGGGCGCGGGCGAGGGGGCGCGCACCGGTGTGCGTACGGAGGCCGAGTGCGTCGAGATCGCCAACGCGGTCGCGGCGGCGGACACGCTGCGCCTGGTGGGTGTCGCCGGGTACGAGGGCGAGGTGCCGGACGCGACGCCCGAGCGGGTGCGGGCCTGGCTGGGGCGTCTCACCGCGCTCGCGGTCGAGTTCGACAAGGCGAACCGGTTCGCGGATCTGGACGAGATCGTCGTCAGCGCGGGTGGTAGCGCGTGGTTCGACGCGGTGGCGGATGTCTTCGCGGAGATTCCCGAACTGTCGGTGCCGGTACTGAAGTTGCTCCGCTCCGGGGCGTACGTCTCTCATGACGACGGCCACTATCGTCACTTGACCCCGTTCAATCGCATCCCGGACGAGGGGGCGCTGCACCCCGCGTTCCGGCTCTGGACGCAGGTCGTTTCGCGGCCGACGCGGGAGCAGGCGTTCACCAATGCGGGGAAGCGGGATGCGGCGTACGACATTGACCTGCCCGAGGCGCAGGTCGTCCACCGGGGTGGGGTGGACCGGCCCGCGACGGGGGTCACGGTGACGGGGCTCTCGGATCAGCACGGGTGGGTTCGTACGGCCCCCGAGGCGGACCTCGCGGTCGGCGACTGGGTGGGCCTCGGGCTCTCTCACCCCTGCACGTCCTTCGACAAGTGGCAGCTGATTCCTCTGGTCGAGGCGGACGGAACGGTCACGGATTACATCCGTACCTATTTCTGACCCCTGGGTCTTGGGCGGGCGCCTTTCTGACCCCGGGGCTTTGGGTGGGGCGTCCGATCACCCCGCGGTGCCGGGCGGGCGAACAAGCAGAACCGCCGCTCCGCGACGGATGTCTCCCACCCACCCACCCGATTACCCCGCAGTCCCCCTGCGGGGCAGAACAAGACCGCCGCTCCGCGACGGATCTTTCCCACCCACCCACCCGATTACCCCGCGGCGCGGGGTGGGTGGGTGGGGGCCGCCGCTCGCGTACGGAGCGGTGGGGGGCGCCGCCCCACAAGAGCAATCGCCGACGGTGGCTCGCCCCGCAAGGAGCAGTCGCCGACGGTGGCTCGCCCCCGCCAGGGCCACCCGCACCCGGCGACGAGAGCCGCACGGGTGGTGCGGGTGGGGACAACAACCCGGCCGGAGGCCGGGTGCACCACACACAAGCTGCGCCCACGCAAGAGAGAGGCACCGCCATGGACCTGGTGATCCGGGACGCCCGCGTCATCGACGGCACCGGAGGTGCCTCCTACCGAGCCGACGTCGGCGTACACGAGGGCAGGATCACCGAGATCCGCAGGGAGGGGGAGGGCGAAGGCCCCCGGCTCACCGGGGCCAAGACCCTGGACGCCCAAGGCCTGGCGCTAGCCCCCGGCTTCATCGACATGCACGCCCACAGCGACCTCGCCCTCCTCCGCGACCCGGACCACAGCGCGAAGGCCGCCCAAGGCGTCACGCTGGAGGTCATCGGCCAGGACGGCCTCAGCTACGCCCCCGTAGACGACCGCACCCTCGCCCAAGTCCGCCAAGCCATCACCGGCTGGAACGGCGACGGCAGCGACATCGACTTCGACTGGCGCACCGTCGGCGAGTACCTGGACCGCCTCGACCGCTCCCACGGCGGCCACGGCATCGCCGTGAACGCCGCCTACCTCATCCCCCAGGGCACCGTCCGCATGTACGCGCTCGGCTGGGACGACCGCCCCGCCACCCCCGCCGAGGTCGAGCGCATGAAGCAGCTCGTCGCCGAAGGCATGGAGCAGGGCGCCGTCGGCATGTCATCGGGCCTCACCTACACCCCCGGCATGTACGCCGACGACTCCGAACTCACCGAACTCTGCAAGGTGGTGGCCCAGTACAGCGGCTACTACTGCCCCCACCACCGCAGTTACGGCGCCGGCGCCCTCCAGGCGTACGAGGAGATGGTCAACCTCACCCGCACCGCGAACTGCCCCCTCCACCTCGCCCACGCCACCATGAACTTCGGCGTGAACAAGGGCAAGGCGCCCGACCTGCTCGCCCTCCTCGACGACGCCCTCGCCCAAGGGGCCGACATCAGCCTCGACACCTACCCCTACACCCCCGGCTGCACAACTCTCGTGGCCATGCTGCCCAGTTGGGCCAGCGAAGGCGGCCCCGACGCGATCCTGACCCGCCTCCAGGACGACGAGACCGCCGAGAAGATCCGCCACCACATGGAGGTCATCGGCGCCGACGGCTGTCACGGCGTACCGATCGAGTGGGACAAGATCGAGATCTCCGGTGTCTCCGACCCCGGGCTCGCCTCCTGCGTGGGCAAGACCGTCGCCCAGTCCGCCGCCCAGCGCGGCGAGGAGCCCTGGATCACCGCCCGCCGCCTCCTCATCAACGACAAGCTCGGCTCGACGATCCTCCAGCACGTCGGCCACGAGGAGAACGTCCAGGCGATCATGCGCCACCCCGTGCACACGGGCGGCAGCGACGGCATCCTCCAGGGCTTCAAGCCGCACCCGCGCGCGTACGGCACGTTCCCGCAGTACCTCGGCCGCTACGTCCGCGAACTCGACGTCCTCACCCTCGAAGACTGCGTCGCCCACCTCACCGGGCGCCCGGCGGCCCGCCTCCGCCTCCCCGACCGGGGCATCGTCCGCGAGGGCTACCGCGCCGACCTGGTCTTCTTCGACCCGGAGACGGTCGCGGCGGGCTCAACCTTCGACGCTCCCCGCACCCTCCCGACGGGCATCCCGCACGTCCTGATCGACGGCAAGTTCGTGATGGAGGACGGCCGACGCACGGACGTCCTCGCGGGCCGGTCCGTACGCCGGACTCCCTAGGAGGCCCGGGCTCGGCCCCCGAACGCGAGAAGCCGGTTGTCCTTGGCGGTCACACTTCGCGCCCAGAGGCCCCGCGCCGCCGAGCCGGCAGGCTTCGCGGTGCCTGCGGCCTTGCTGCGTGCCGGGGCCATCCGGTGTCCCGAGGTTGGCGGTTCCGGGCCGGGAGTCAAGGGCGCTCCTGCGTCGCGTCGGCTTCGCCGATTCCGCTGCGCTCCACCCTTGACACCCGTCCCTCCACCGCGCGAGGGAAGACGACCGGACGGCCCGAGGGGCGGGACTCTCGACCACTGCCGTCAGACCATCCCGCTTTCCTGCCGGGTGCGGACTGGTTCTTCCGGCGTGACCGTCACGGGGAGAGAGGCGGACGCCCGGTCCGCAGCCGCTCCGGGGATGGGTACAGGCCTCGTCAAGCGTCTACCGACCGGATCTTCCGGGGTGGCGGTCACGAGGAGACGGGCGGCCGCCCGTCCGCAGCCGATCCGGGGTCGGTGCCGGTTTCGTCAAGCGGCTATCGACCGGATCTTCCGGGATGGCGGTCACGGACGGGGACGCGAGGGGTAGTTGGCAGAAATGTTCCACGCCAGCACGCACTATCCGCGAGTTTGGCGGGACTTTTCTGTCGCTCGCTCGGTGGCGCACCTACTTTCGCAAAGTTGTGTTCTGGCAGAAGGGGGGCGCGCGTGTTGTGTAATGCGCCTTCTCGGAATTAGGTGCCGGACCCCCCTGCCCCCACCCGATCAACCGCCCCAGGCGTCGTTGGCCGTGAGTCCCTCCCGGCACACGTAGCACCGGGGTCTGATCCGGAGGTCCCATGCGCCCTCAGCACCGCACTTGCGTGCCGTGGCGGGTCAGGCCGCCCGCACCGCGCTCGCCCGACCGGCAACTTGGGTTGCTCCAGCCCCACTTCGCATCCATCTCCGGGGCATGGAGCAGCGCCGTTGCGCCGTATGCGTGACCGCCATCTCGGAAGATCCGGTCGGTAGCCGCTTGACGAAACCGGCATCTGCCCCGGAGCGGCTGCGGACCGGGCGTCCGCCTCTCTCCCCGTGACGGTCACGCCGGAAGAACCAGTCCGCACCCGGCAGGAAAGCGGGATGGTCTGACGGCAGTGGTCGAGAGTCCCGCCCCTCGGGCCGTCCGGTCGTCTTCCCTCGCGCGGTGGAGGGACGGGTGTCAAGGGTGGCCCGAAGGGTCATCGGCGCAGCCGACGCGTAGCGCAGCGGAGCGCCCTTTACTCCCGCCCCGGAACCGCCAACCTCACGACAACCGGGCGGCCCCGGCACCAAGCAAAGCCACAGGCCCAGCAAAGCCCCGGGCCAGGCCCGAGCATCCTCGTCATGGTGTCCCCTCGTCCCCGCCGGCCCCTCCGGCGGCGAGTGCGCGGGCAACGTCTCACCGCAGCGGGCCACCGTCACCGGGCGGCCGCAAGCAGCCTGAGCAGCTCCAGCGTCGGGGCCGTCCCGCCCTCTTCGATGCACTCGATGTCGTCCTGCTCCATACCGGTGCGCTCGGCGAGCTGCGCCGAACTCAACCCGAGTTCGGTACGGCGGTCGTAAAGAGCCTTGCCGAAAGCCAGTGCCTCACGGATGGCGATCCGCTCCGGAACTTGCGTCTCGACGCCCGACGGAGTCCAGCGGCTGTGCTGCCCGACCACCACGCCTTCCTCTCATACGTCGCGGTCACCGGTCCATGATGCTCGCTCTCGGAGACCTTCTGGGCACGCACGGCCCGCTCGATGTGGCCTTGTTCGTGCTGTCTCGTCTTGCGGAACACCGTAAGGAGCACGACCGTCCTCGTCGGAGTGATCCAATACGTCACGCGAGGTGCCACATCCCGCAGTCGGAGGCGCAATTCCCAGACCGGCCCTTCGAGGTGATCGGCCCAGGGCCCGCACAACCCTGGTCCAAGCTCAGCCAGCGTCCCGACCGTCTCATCCACGCGCTTGAAGTCGTGGTCGCTGAGACCGTCCAGCCAACAACCGGCTGACGCTCTCGGCGGCCGAGTGCGCCGCCCTCGAAGAGCCCGCCGCCCAGTGGCTCGCTCGCGGGGCCGCGCCGGAGGCGCTGGTGCGCGCCCTTACCGCCGGGCTGCCGGAACAGGTGCACTCCCCCGGCGCCTTCGTCCGCCGCAGGCTGCGCCACAAGCTGCCGCCGCAGCTCGCCGCACGGCGGCAGGCCCTCGTGGAGTGCACGGGCTGCGGCGTGCCGGGCCTCCCCGAAAGGTTGCCGGACGGACTCTGCAAGGGCTGCCAGGGGGCAAGGCGGCGGCACCGGCCTTGAGAAGGGCCCCGCCGCGCTGCCGCCCCATGAGGTACGGCGTCGAGTGGCGGCGCTCAGAAGCCGTACGAGTCTTCCACCGAGTCCCCCACCCGTCTCGTACAACTCTTCGACTCCCTGGAGTGTCTATGGCACCGTCCAGCACAGCTCCAAGGAGTGAACCTTCATGCCCCTGCCTTTCCGCACCGTCGTTGCCACCGCGGCCGTCACCGCGCTGACCGGCGGTCTTCTCGTCGTCGGCCCAGTGGCTTCGGCGGCCGCTGCTCCTGCCAAGCTCGCCGACGACTTCAACGGCGACGGGCACCGGGACATCGCGGTCGGCGCGCCGTACAAGGCCGTCGGCGGGGCGGCGGCCGCGGGTGAGGTGGTCGTGGCTTTCGGGACGGCCGACGGTCTGGCCTCCACCGGCAGGGCCTCTCTCACTCAGAGCTCCGCGGGAGTGCCGGGTACGCCCGAGGACAGTGACCATTTCGGGATGTCGATCGCCAGCGGCGACCTCGACGGTGACGGGTACGCGGACCTCGTCGTGGGCGCCGACGGCGAGGACGTGGAGGCCTATGAGGGCCAGGGCAGCGTCACCATCCTGTGGGGCGGCACCAAGCCGTTCACCAGCAGCACCACGACCACCGTGGAGAATCCGCAGCAGTGGCAGGCCCACGGCTACGACGTCGCGGTGGGAGACTTCACCGGCGACAGCGGCGCGGACCTCGCGGTGATCGAGCCGGGCGCGGTCGTCGTGTACAAGGGCGGCTTCGACCGGGCGAGCAAGCCAGTGCCTGCGTATACCCTCGCGGTCCCCGGCGCGGGGCTCCGGTACACGGAGGCCGCCGTGGGCGATGTCAACGGGGACGGCAGGGACGACCTGGCGGTGACCGGCGACGCGGGCACCGGGCGTCCGGGCACTGACATCTTCACGGGCCAGGAGGGCCGCCCGAACCGCATCCAGCGCGTGGACGACGGAGACACCGCCGTCGCTCTCGGCGACATCAACGGCGACGGCTTCGACGACATGGCCACGTCCCTGACCTGGCCCGACTTCTTCTCCGTCGACGACCCCAGCAACGGCTCCGGCTACGTCACCGTCCGCCTCGGCAGCCAGACGGGCTTCGGCGACCCGGTGGCCCTGCACCAGAACAGCACCGGCGTGCCCGGCGCCAACGAGGACGGCGACACCTGGGGAGCCTCGGTGGCGATCGGTGACATCACCGGCGACGGCAAGGCCGAACTGGTGGTCGGCGCCAACGGCGAACAGCTCGGCGACCTGGACAACGCCGGTGACGTGACCGTGTTCCGCGGTTCCGCCTCCGGTGTCTCGCAGTCCGGGGTCGTGCGCGTTTCCCAGGACACCGCCGGAGTTCCGGGCGCCGCCGAGGCCGGGGACCTCTTCGGTGCACGGGTCCGGATCGCCGACTACGACAACAACGGCAAGGGCGACCTGGCGGTGACAGCCTCCTTCGAGAACAACCGCAGCGGTGGCCTGTGGACCCTGCCGGGCACGTCGTCCGGCCTCACCGGTTCCGGTTCCAAGTCCCTCAGCTCGGCCGAGTTCGGCCTCGCGACCGGCTCGCGGTTCGGCGAGTCCCTCCAAGACTGACCTCCAGGACTGGCCTTCCAGGGCTGACCTTCCAGGATTGACGACGGACGGCCCCCATCCCCGTCTCGGTGACAGGGATGGGGGCCACGTGCGCCGGGTGGGGGTGAACCCGCTACCTCTGGGCGGCCGCCGGACGCGGCAGCTTGCAGCCCTTCCGGCCGAGGTCGATCTTGCTGTCGTGGCCGACGCACGGCACGATCCCGTACGTCTGCTGCGCGTAGTTGATGCCGTGGCGGACCGTCACGTTGCCGTTCCGGTCGACCTCACAGGGGTTGTTGAGGGTGCAGCGCTCGCCGTCCTCGTTCCCCGTGTTGTTGACGGCGGTGACCTTGCCGGTCTTGTGGTCGATCACCGGTGAGCCGGACGTGCCGCCGATGGTCTGGCACTCGGGGGTGTAGCGGACGGAGTCCTTCCAGGTCCACTCGCCCTCCTTGAGGCGGTACGCGAACCCGTCGATCTTGCAGGTGTACGTCTCTTTCCAGTACCCGGAGACGACGGTGATGGCTCGCCCCTTGACCGGGTGGTCGTCCTCGATCTCCAGCGCCTTGATGCCGTACTTCTTCTTGATGTCGGCGTAGCTGGTGGTGAGTTGGTACAGCGAGATGTCGGTGTCGGTCATCGTCGCGTACGAGATCTTGCTCGCCTTGAGCGTCGCCTTCTCCGCGCCCGTGGCATCCAGGAGCTTGAAGGTGCGGGTGGACGGCTGGTCGACGATGACCTCGCCCGCCGCCGGGAAGCCGCTCTCCAGACAGTGGCCGTTGGAGAGGACGAGCGCGGGGTCGTCCGCCTTCGACTGGGGCATGCGGACGACGGAGCCCGAACAGTTGCTCAGCGCCACCGTGCCCGCGAAGTCGACCGCCTTGGCCTTGGCGGCCTCCCCCGCTTTCTTCGACGATGCGCTGTCCGGAGCCGCGATCGCCGGCGCGGAGCCGAACCCTACGAGGGTGAGGGCGAGTAACCCGCCCGCGAGAGCCTTCTTCATGTGTGGAGCCCCCCTTGTAGCTACGTGTAGCTGTGCCCTGTGTGGTTGTCATGGGCATTCTTCGGGGGGCCTGGATTAGGGACAAGGGGTGAGAACTCTTGCATTTCGACGGGTCGGCATGAAGAGAGGGTCGGCATGAAGAGAGGGTGGGTCGGCATGAAGAACGGCGGGACCGGTCCGGGAAGGGCCAGTCCCGCCGCGGGCCTGACCCTTACGGCTTGGGGAGCTCGCAACCCTCGCGGCTCAGGTCGATCTTGTTGCCGGGTGCCACGCACGGCACGACGCCGTACGTCTGCTGGGCGTAGTTGATGCCCTCGCGGACCGTCACCTTGCCGTTCTCGTCGACCTCGCACGGATTGTTGTCCGTGCACTCCTCGCCGCTCTCGTTGCCGGTGTTGTTGACGGCGACGACCTTGCCGGTCGCGTCATCGATCACCGGCGAGCCCGAAGTGCCGCCGATCGTCTGGCAGTCGGGGGTGTAGCGGACCGAGTCCTTCCAGGTCCAGTTCCCCTCCTTGAGGCGGTACGCGAACCCGTCGATGCTGCACTTGTACATCTTCTTCCAGTAGCCGGAGGCGACGGTGATCGCCCGCCCCTGCTCGGGACGCGCCGCGTTCAGTTCCAGCGCCTTGATGCCGAACTTGCTCTCGATCTCGCTGTAGGTGCTGGTGAGTTCGTAGAGCGAGAGGTCGGTGTCCGTCATCGTCCCGTAAGCGATCTTGCTCGCCTTGACCGTGCCGGCGTCACCGCCGCCGGCGTCCAGGAGGGTGAAGCTGCGCGACGACGGCTTGTCGACGAGGACCTCACCGGGCGCCGGGAAACCGCTCTCCAGGCAGTGACCGTTGGACATCACGAGCGCGGGGTCGCCGGGCTGCGAGTCCGGCACGCGGACGACGGAGCCGGAACAGTTGCTCAGCGCCACCGTCCCGGCGAAGTCAACCGCCTTGGCCTTGACGGGCCGTTCGTCACTGACGGCCGCCGCGGGCGCTGCCGTCGCTCCGAGGAGGAGCACGGCGAAGCACGCACCGACGAGAGGCTTGTTCATGTGGGGGGTCCCCTCTGATGACTGTGTGACCGAAGTTGCTTCGGTTTTGTCATGCGCATTGTTGGGGCACCCGGCCGTGAGGACAAGACCGCATACGGACAGAGCTGACCGCTGACAGGACACTCCTGCCCGCCTCCCCCCTGCCTCCCCCTGCGCTACGTGGCGGAAAACACGAGGCGGGTCTCGTTACGCGGCCGTAAGCTCGCGGACATGCAGGTCATCCAGTCGACGAAGCTCGCCAACGTCTGTTACGAGATCCGGGGCCCGGTACTCGAGGAGGCGATGCGGCTGGAAGCTGCGGGCCACCGCATCCTCAAGCTCAACACCGGCAACCCCGCGGCCTTCGGGTTCGAGTGCCCGCCCGAGATCCTGGAGGACATCCTCCGCAACGTCGGCGACGCGCACGGCTACGGCGACGCGAAGGGCCTGCTCGCCGCCCGCCGCGCGGTCGTCATGCACAACCAGACCCTGGGCATCGAGACGGACGTCGAGCACGTCTTCATCGGCAACGGCGTCTCCGAGCTGATCGTCATGGCCATGCAGGGCCTGCTCGACGACGGCGACGAGGTCCTCGTACCGGCGCCGGACTATCCGCTGTGGACGGCCGCGGTCTCGCTCTCCGGCGGCACGGCCGTGCACTACCGCTGCGACGAGCAGGCGGACTGGATGCCGGACCTCGCCGACATCGAGCGCAAGGTGACCGACCGCACCAAGGCGCTCGTGATCATCAACCCGAACAATCCGACGGGCGCCGTCTACAGCGAGGACATGCTGCGCGGCCTGACCGACATCGCCCGCCGCCACAACCTCCTGGTCTGCTCGGACGAGATCTACGACAAGATCCTCTACGACGACGCGGTCCACACCCCCACCGCCGCCATCGCCCCCGACCTCCTCACCCTCACCTTCAACGGCATGTCGAAGGCGTACCGGGTGGCGGGTTACCGCGTCGGCTGGGTGGCCGTCTCGGGCCCGAAGGCGCACGCGTCCTCGTACATCGAGGGCCTGACGATCCTCGCGAACATGCGCCTGTGCGCGAACATGCCGGGCCAGCACGGCGTGGTCGCCGCGCTCAGCGGGCGGCAGACCATCAACGACCTCGTGCTTCCGGGCGGGCGTCTCGTCGAGCAGCGCGACACGGCGTACGACCTGCTGACGCAGATCCCTGGCGTGAGCTGTGTGAAGCCCAAGGGGTCGCTCTACCTCTTCCCACGGCTCGACCCGAAGGTCTTCAAGATCAAGGATGACCGCCAGCTGGTGCTCGACCTGCTGCGGGCCGAGAAGATCATGGTCGTCCACGGCACGGGCTTCAACTGGCCCGAGCCTGATCACTTCCGGGTCGTCACGCTGCCCACGGCGACGGACCTGACCGAGGCCGTGACGCGTATCGGCAACTTCCTGGACGGCTACAGTCAGCCCTAGGCCCCGCCGTCCGGTGCGACGGCTACCCGAATCAACTTTAGACAGAATCTAATGTAGGATGGCTTTCAAGCTACCCGCCAGGAGGCCATCCCATGTACGAGCCGATCCGCACCAAGTCGGTCCACGCCATGGCCGACCCGGGCGACTTCCCGCACCGCTCCCGCGAGGAGGAGCTGGACATCCAGCTCGCCGCGCATCTGGCGGCGCTCCTCGCCGTCACGGACGAGCTGCGTGCCCTCGCGCCCGCCGCCGACCTGGACGACGCCGCCGAGCAGCTGGCCTCCGAGGTGGCCCGGCTGCGCGGAGGCCTGCCGCCCGTCCGCTCGGCCGTGGTGACCGCGATCCACGAACCGCACCTCACCGCCCTGCACCAGCGCGCCCACGCCCTCGCGGGCCGCGCCCTGGTGGTGGCCGCGTCGCGCGCCGACACCGCGGCGGCGATTCTCGCTGCGCGGCGCATGGATGCGCACGAAGGCGCTGCCCGGCTGGTGGGCGCCCACTGAGCTGCCGCTCAGGCTGCTTGCGCGGCTGCGGGTGATTCGTGGCTTGTCGCGCCCACGCGGCGGAGCCGCACGTGTCACAGCCCCGCGCCCCTTCGGGGCCCGTATACGGCCCCGGTCCGAAGGCCCTGAGGTCTTCGGACCGGGTGCCATCTACCCCGCTAGCTGATCACCCGCACCGTGGCCTGGGCGGACGAGCCCGAGTGCAGCGCGTCGCCCTCGTAGCTCACCGCGTAGACGGTCCTGCCCCGCTTGCTCGGCAGGTCCCTGACCTTGAACGTGCCGTCGGCCGCGACCGATGCCGACGTCAGCTCGCCCGTCGTGCCGAACCGGTCCGTGCGCGTCACCTTCAGGCTGATCCCGGACGGCAGCGCACCACCCTGCCCGGTCAGCTTCCCGGTGATCTCGACGCCGCCCGCGCGGGTGGCCTCGGCAGGCGCCGTCAGCTCGATCGCCGTCGGCGCCTTCGCCACGTCGACGGTGACCGTGACGTCCTCGGCGGGGCGGTGCGTGACATCGCCGAGGAACCGCAGCGTGTACGTCGCCTCGCCGAGCCTGTCCGGCACGTCGAGGACGGTGAAACTGCCGTCGGCGGCGACCTTCGCGGGGGCCACGTCCGTCATGCCGTCCGCGTCCTTGCGGACCGCCTCCACCTTCACCGGCTCCGCGGGCGCGGGACCGTCCAGCTCCAGCTTGCCCCGGATGCCGAGCGGTTCACCGACCACGGGGGTGGCGGGCGTGGTGCTCAGGGTGCCCGTGAAGCGCGAGTCGTGCTGGGCGGCCGGGGGCTGGATGATGTGCAGCCAGTGGCCGTAGCCGTCCGTGGTCACCGCGAAGAGCCGCGAGCCGTCCTTGGACCAGTCGAGGCCGCGCGGCACGACCCGCGAGCCGTCGAGCTCCCCCTCGAAGGCGAACTCCATCGGGGTGGTGCCGTCCGCCGGGTCCGCGGGCTGGATCAGCAGGTCGGACACACTGCCGGAGGCGTCCGCACCGCGCGCCACGTACTTTCCGTCGCCGCTGAACGCCACCGCCGAGGCCTTCGCGCCCGTCGGCAGCGGCTGGTAGCCGGTCGGCGCGTCCGCCAGGTCGGAGGCGTCGAGCAGCCGGGTGCCGTACGCCGCGTCGGCGACGGCGATCCGCTTGCCGTCGGCGCTCTGGGCGATGTCCTTCAGGTCGAGTGCGCCCTTGCCCTCGGCGTCGGCGAAACGCCGCTGCGGGCCCCGCACCAGGTTGGCGCCGCTCGCGTCGAAGGTGGCGACGAACGCGTTGGCCGCGTTGTTCGCGCCCGCCTGCCCCATCACGAGCCGGTCCGGGGCCCCGGGTCCGGACTCGATCTTCAGCCGCCCCTCGCTGTTCCAGCCGGTGTTGACCGAGGACGTGCCGCTGACCCCGTACAACAGGGCGACGTTGTCGGGCCTGTCGCAGTACGAGCCGCCGGTGTACGGCGTCTCCGTGAACCACGTCTTGCCGCCCGCGACGGCCACCTCACGGCCGCAGGTGACGTTGTAGGGCGTGGTCGCGGCGCCGGTCCTGGCCTGTGTCGCCGTGTCGAACGCCAGGATGCTGTTGGACTGCGACACGTGCAGCGTCGCGCCGTCCGCGCTGAGCGCCATGCCGGACGCCGGCTGGTCGGTGGCGAGCGAACCGACGCGCTGTCCCTGGAAGTTGTAGACCAGGACGGCGCTCGCCCCACTGCCGCTCTTGTTTCCGTCGGTGACGTAGACCCGCTCGTGCGCGTCGTCCACGACCATCGCCCCGAACGAGGAGATCGGCAGCTTCGCCACCTCGTCCGACGGAGTGGCGGCGTACGCGGCGGGTGTCCCGGCGGCGACCAGACCGGCCGAACCGAGGACGACCGCGAGCGCGGCGCCCGTCACACGTCTTAACCGCTGAGAGTTCTTCAACTTGGCCCCCCACAGGCTCTTTTGGCGGGCGCGCGACGATCAGCGGCCCCCGTGTGGGGTCATTGAAACATGTGAGGGGCATGTGAAGGCGGCGTATGCAAGATGCGGATATACGCGGATGGGCCCCGCACGCCGTTGTGCGGGGCCCATCCGGAATGTGCGTCGTCGGCCGGGTCAGCCGAGGCGCTGCACCAGGGCGCGGTACTCGTCCCACAGTTCCTTGGGCGTGTGGTCACCGAAGGTGTTCAGGTGCTCGGGGACCAGCGAGGCCTCCTCGCGCCAGACCTCCTTGTCGACCGTGAGCAGGAACTCCAGGTCGGCGGTGGGCAGTTCGAGGCCTTCGGTGTCCAGCGAGTCCACCGTCGGCAGGATGCCGATGGGGGTCTCGACGCCCTCGGCCCTGCCGTCGAGGCGGTCGACGATCCACTTCAGGACGCGGCTGTTCTCGCCGAAGCCGGGCCACACGAACTTGCCGTCGGCGTTCTTCCGGAACCAGTTCACGTAGTAGATCTTCGGGAGCTTCGACTGGTCGGGCTTGTCCGCGCCGACCTTGACCCAGTGGGCCATGTAGTCGCCCATGTTGTAGCCGCAGAACGGCAGCATCGCGAACGGGTCGCGGCGCAGCTCGCCGACCTTGCCCTCGGCCGCGGCGGTCTTCTCGCTCGCCACGTTCGCGCCGAGGAAGACGCCGTGCTGCCAGTTGAAGGACTCCGTCACCAGCGGCACCGCGCTGGCGCGACGGCCGCCGAAGAGGATCGCCGAGATCGGCACGCCCTTGGGGTCCTCCCACTCGGGCGCGATGATCGGGCACTGCGAGGCGGGCGTGGTGAAGCGGGCGTTGGGGTGGGCCGCGGGGACGCCGGACTCCGGGGTCCAGTCGTTGCCCTTCCAGTCGGTGAGGTGGGCGGGCGTCTCCTCCGTCATGCCCTCCCACCAGACGTCGTTGTCGTCGGTCAGCGCGACGTTCGTGAAGACCGAGTTGCCCCACAGGGTCTTCATGGCGTTGGCGTTGGTGTGCTCGCCGGTGCCGGGCGCGACGCCGAAGAAACCGGCCTCGGGGTTGATCGCGTAGAGCCGGCCGTCCTCGCCGAAGCGCATCCAGGCGATGTCGTCACCGATGGTCTCGACCGTCCAGCCGCGGACCGTCGGCTCCAGCATGGCGAGGTTGGTCTTGCCGCAGGCGCTCGGGAACGCGGCCGCGACGTACTTCGACTCGCCCTGCGGCGGCGTCAGCTTCAGGATCAGCATGTGCTCGGCCAGCCAGCCCTCGTCGCGCGCCATGACGGAGGCGATGCGCAGGGCGTAGCACTTCTTGCCGAGCAGGGCGTTGCCGCCGTAGCCCGAGCCGTACGACCAGATCTCGCGGTCCTCGGGGAAGTGCGAGATGTACTTCGTGGAGTTGCAGGGCCACGGCACGTCGGCCTCGCCCGCCTCAAGGGGCGCGCCGAGCGTGTGGACGGCCTTCACGAAGAAGCCGTCCTCGCCGAGCTCGTCCAGGACCTGCTGGCCCATGCGGGTCATGGTGCGCATGGAGACGGCGACGTACGCGGAGTCGGTGATCTCGACGCCGATCGCGGACAGCGGCGAGCCGACCGGGCCCATGCAGAAGGGCACGACGTACATGGTGCGGCCGCGCATGGAGCCGCGGAAGACGCCCTTCTCCCCGGTGAAGATCTCCCGCATCTCGGCGGGAGCCTTCCAGTGGTTGGTCGGGCCCGCGTCCTCCTCCTTCTCGGAGCAGATGAAGGTGCGGTCCTCGACGCGCGCGACGTCGGTCGGGTCGGAGGCCGCGTAGTACGAGTTCGGGCGCTTGATCGGGTCGAGCTTCTTGAAGGTGCCCTTGGCGACGAGCTCCTCGCACAGGCGCTCGTACTCAGCCTCGGATCCGTCACACCAGACCACGCTGTCCGGCTGTGTCAGTTCGGCGATCTCGCTCACCCAGGAGACGAGGTCCTGGTGGTTGGTGGGAACGGTGCCCAGGGACTCAGAGAGAAGGGGAGCCGCGATGTCGCGCGCCACGATTGCTCCTATACGAGGGGTTTATAGGTTTGTGTTGCCCCGTGGGGGCTGCGACCCGGACGCTTCACGTGATTGTTCCCTCTGGCGCTCATCCGGTGCCGACCGCACTCATTTGATCATCCGACGCTTCCGCGCATATGTCCAGAGGACGTCACAGGTGAGCGGCGTGAGTATCGCCACTCGCTCCGGCCGCCTTCCGTGCACGAATCCGTCACTTGTACGCTCGGGTATCACCGTGAGCATCGCCACTTGTGGGCCACGGTTCCCCCATGACTGATGCCTAACTTACGGTTGCGTAGGTACGATTCTCCTCATGACCGCTCCCGTCCCTGACGCGATCACGAACACCCAGGACACCAGCCGCGACTCGACCTCCGGCTCCGACTCGGCCTCCAGCTCCGACTCGTCCGTGCTCGAAGAAGTGAAGCCGAAGATGCGCGGCTGGCTGCACGCGGGCATGTTCCCCGCGGTGCTCGTCTCCGGCATCGCGCTCCTGGCGCTCACGGACTCCACGCGCGCACGGATCGCCTGCGGGATCTACGTCCTGACGGCATCCCTGCTCTTCGGAGTGAGCGCGATCTACCACCGGGGCACCTGGAGTCCACGCGCGGACGGCGTGCTGCGCAGACTCGACCACGCGAACATCTTCCTGATCATCGCGGGCACGTACACCCCGCTGACGATGCTGCTCCTGCCCGACTCCAAGGGGCAGTGGCTGCTCTGGGGCGTCTGGGGCGCGGCGGTGGCCGGCATCCTCTTCCGGGTCTTCTGGGTCGGCGCGCCCCGCTGGCTCTACACCCCCTGCTACATCGCGATGGGCTGGGCCGCGGTCTTCTTCCTGCCCGACTTCCTGCGGGCGGGCGGCATCGCCGTACTGGTCCTGGTGATCGTGGGCGGGCTGCTCTACAGCGCGGGCGGCGTGATCTACGGCATCAAGCGCCCCAACCCTTCCCCGCGCTTCTTCGGCTTCCACGAGGTCTTCCACTCCCTGACACTGGCCGCGTTCGCGGTGCACTACGTGGGCATCTCACTGGTGGCGTACCAGCACGGATAAGGCGTACCAGCACGGATAAGCACCCCGCTTCTCTTCATGGCCGCGGCTTTCGAGCCGCGGCCATTTGCGTGCCTCGACGGCTCCACATCTTGACGGTGACTACCTTTTGAGAGTTACTCTCAATTCATGGCCACTGTCACAAGATCGTCTGCCGCACAACGGCAGGACCCCCGCCGCTGGTGGGCGCTCGCCGCCCTCGTCGCGAGCATGCTCGTGCTCGGTTTCGACATGACGATCCTCAACGTCGCCCTGCCGACCATGGCCGGGCAGCTGGACGCGGGTACGGGCGAGCAACAGTGGATGGCGGACGCGTACGTCGTCGTGTTCGCGGCCCTGATGCTTCCGGCCGGGCTGCTCGGCGACCGGTTCGGGCGCCGCAGGATGCTGATCACCGGGCTCGGGATCTTCCTGGTGGGCTCGTTGATCGGCACCCTGGTCGACTCCGTCGAGCTGGTCGTCGTGGCGCGGGCGGTCATGGGCATGGGCGGCGCGCTCGTCATGCCCCTAGCCCTCGCCGTGCTGCCCGCGCTCTTCGCCCCCGGCGAGCGGACCAAGGCCATCGGCATCGTCTCCGCGGCCTCCGCACTCGGCGCCCCGCTCGGTCCGATCGTGGGCGGCTGGCTCCTGGACCACTTCTGGTGGGGCTCGATCTTCCTGATCAACGTCCCGATGGTCGCGATCGGGATCACGGCCTGCGTCTTCCTGCTCCCGGAGACGACCGACCCGTCCGCCCCCAAGGTCGACATCGCCTCCACCGCGCTCACCGCGGCCGGGCTCGGCGCGCTCATCTACGCGATCATCGAAGCCCCCGTACGTGGCTGGGGCGACCCGCTGATCCTCGGTATGTTCGGCGGCGCCGCCGCCCTGATCGCCGCGCTCGTCCTGCGTGAACGGCAGCTGCCGCGCCCGATGCTCGACATGGCTCTGCTGCGCAACCGCGGCTTCCTGCTCAACACGATCGCGGCGACGCTCGTCATGTTCGTCCTTTCGGGCCTGATGTTCGTGCTCCCGCAGTATCTGCAGGCGGTGCTCGGCCACGACGCCTTCGGCACCGGCCTGCGGATGCTGCCGTTGATGGGCGGCCTCATCATCGCCGCGAGGGGCGCGGAGCCCGTCGTACGCCGCTTCGGCGCACGGGCGGCGATCAGCGCCGGGCTCGTCGTCCTCGCCTTCGCGGCGATCCTCGGCAGCCGTACGACCGTCGACTCCGGATACGGCTTCACCGCGCTGTGGCTCAGCATCGCCGGGACCGGCTTCGGCTTCGCCATCGTGCCGGCCATGGACTCGGCCCTCGGGGCGCTCCCCGTGGAGCGGGCGGGGTCGGGCACGGGGCTCCTGATGACCGTGCGCCAGGTCGGCAGCGCCGTCGGGATCGCGCTGCTCGGCTCGCTGCTCTCCAGCGTGTACGTCGACCGCCTCGACACCGGGAAGCTTCCGGACGAGGCGGCGGACGCGGCGGGCGAATCGGTGGTGGCGGCCCACATGATCGGTGAACGGCTCGGGGTGCAACGGCTCATCGACTCCGCCGATGAGGCGTACATCGACGGCATGGTGACGGTCCTCCTGGTGAGCGGCATCGCGGCCCTCGTGACGGCGCTGCTGGTCGCCGCTCTGCTGCCGAAGGCGAACCCCGAGCCGCCGGACGACACCGACATGGCACAGCAGACGGAGGATGCCCGACAATGAGGGCCATGACGGCCGCACGCACCACCGCTTCCTTGCACGGCCCCCAGCTGGGGCTTCGCGAAAGGAAGAAGCTGAAGACCCGCATCGCGATCCGTGAGGCCACGTACCGGCTGATCGAGGAGCAGGGGTACGACGCGACGACCGTCGAGCAGATCGCCGATGCCGCGGACGTGTCGGCGTCGACCGTCTTCCGGTACTTCCCGACCAAGGAGGACATCGTCCTCACCGACGAGTACGACCCGCTCCTTGAGGACGAGCTGCGGGCGCGCCCGGCGGACGAGCCGATCGTGGAGTCCTTGCGGCACGTGCTGCGCAGTGCGGTGGGCCTCGGGTCCACCGAGGAGCCGGAGATCCTGCGCCTCCGTACGCGCCTGATGATCGAGGTCCCCGCTGTGCGGTCCCGGCTCCTCCAGAGCATGTCGGTCACCAGCCAGATGCTGTGCCGCGTCGTCGCGGAACGCAGCGGCCGCGACCCCGGGGACCTGGAGGTCCGGGTCTTCGCGATGAGCCTGATCGCCGCGCTCACAGAGACGACGGCGTACTGGGCGGAACACGGCCACCGGGACGACCTGCGCGAGCTGGTGGACCGCGCGATGGACATGCTGACCACAGGCTTCGGGACGGGTGCGCGGGAGGTCTGACGCCGGGCTCGGCGCCCCCGCGGCAAATCCCCGGCCTCCCCTGCTGCCGCCATGCCATCCTGACCGCATGAACGGTCCGGAGATCCTCATCGACTTCGCCCCCGAGCTGGGCGTCTTCGTCCCGCACGAGCGAAGGGGCGGCCCCACCAAGGCTGTTACGGACGGCGTGTCCACGCTCGGTCACGTCGTCGAATCGCTCGGGGTCCCGCTGACGGAGGTCGGCGCGCTCGTCGTGGACGGCGCCGAGGTCCCGGTCTCGCACGTCCCGGCGGCGGACGAGTCGGTGGAGGTCCGCGCCGTCTCCCGTCCCCAGCCCGTGCCCGGCGCTCCCCTCCGCTTCCTCCTCGACGTCCATCTCGGCACGCTGGCCCGCCGGTTGCGGCTCCTCGGCGTCGACGCGGCGTACGAGAGCACGGACATCGGCGACCCCGCCCTCGCCGCGCGCTCGGCCGCGGAGCGGAGGGTGCTCCTGAGCAGGGACCGGGGGTTGTTGCGGCGGCGGGAGCTGTGGGTTGGGGCGTACATCTACAGCGACGCGCCGGACGAGCAACTGCGGGATGTGCTGGGGCGGTTCGCCCCTGCCTTGCATCCCTGGACGCGGTGCACCGCGTGCAACGGCTCGCTGAGGGCGGCGAGCAAGGAGGATGTGGCGGGGCGGCTGGAGGGGGGTACGCGGGGGTCGTACGACGTGTTCGCGGAGTGCGTTGCTTGTGGGCGGGTGTACTGGCGGGGGGCGCATCATGATCGGCTGGAGGGGATTGTGGCGGGGGCAGTGAAGGAGTTTTCCCCAACCCCACCCCTTCCCGAAAACCCGCTCTGGCGCGGGGGCCTTGGTCGCCGTTGATCACCGGCTTCGCCGAGTTCGTCCTCAAACGCCGGACGGGCTGAGAATCAGCCCCTGGGGGTCCCCCCGGACGAAGTCTGGGGGAGTTTGAGGAGCGGGGTCTGGGGCGGAGCCCCAGTTTCGGGAAGGGGCGGGATTGGGGAAAGCCCCGCAGGGAACGCCCGAAGCCTCAGCCCGACAGCTTCGCCGCCAGTTCCCCCGCATCCACAGTCGGCGCGTCACACACGAACCGGCGGCAGACGTAAGCCGCCGGAAGCCCCCCGACCTGCCCCCTCCCCGCGAGCAGCGGAAGCTCATCGCCGCCCGCAGGGCCGACAGCCACCACAGCCCCAGGTGCCGTCCCCAACAGAGCGGTGCGATGCAGCTCCCCGCCCACCGAGCCGATCACCGCAACCTCACGGGGACCGTCAAGCGCCGCCTCCGCCACCGCCAACCCATGCCCGATGAACCGCGGCGCCCGAGGCGCGAGCCCCTTCACCACGCCCAACGCCCGCTCCGCCGCGAGGCGATGCGGCTCGGCCCCGGTGTGCGCCGCGTACGAAAGCAGCGCCCCGGCCGCCGCCGTCCACCCGGACGGCACCGCGTTGTCCGTGGGATCCTGCGGCCTGCGGATCAACCGCTCCGCGTCCGCTGCCGTGTCGTACAGAGACCCGGACTCCGCGTCCACGAACTGGCCGAGCACGTGGTCGAGCAGGAACCCGGCGAACTCCAGCCACACCCCCTCCCCCGTCACGGAGGCCAGCGCGAGGAAGCCCTCGGCGACATCGGCGTAGTCCTCCAACACACCCGCGTTGGCGCCGGCTTGACCGTCCTTGGAGGTACGGGAGAGCCGCGCACGGTCGTCCATGTGCAGCCGCACGAGCAGGTCACCGGCGCCCACCGCCGCCGCCACCAGATCCGGCCGGTCGAAGTACGCGCCCACCTCCGCGAGCGCGGCGACGGCGAGCCCGTTCCAGGCGGCGACGATCTTGTCGTCACGGCCGGGCGCTGGCCGCTCCGAGCGCGCCGCGAGCAGCCGCTCCCGGATCGAGGAGATCCGCGCGGCATCTGCCACCACACCGCCCGCGTCGGGGAGTTGAAGCACCGAGGCGCCTTCCTCGAAGGTGCCTTCCTCCGTCACCCCGAAGTACGTGGCGGCCAGCTCGGCGTCCGCGTCGCCGAGCACCTCGCGCAGCTGCTGAGGCGTCCACACGTAGTACGCGCCCTCGACGTGCTTGCCGCTCGCGGCGTCCTCGCTGTCCGCGTCGAGCGCCGAGGCGAAACCGCCCTCGTTCGTGCGGAGTTCGCGCACCATGAAGTCGGCGGTCTCCAGGGCGACACGCCGCGCGAGGTCCGAGCCCGTGGCCCGCCACAGGTGGGCGTACACGCGGCAGAGCAGCGCGTTGTCGTAGAGCATCTTCTCGAAGTGGGGCACGACCCACTCCCGGTCCACGGAGTAGCGCGCGAAGCCGCCGCCGAGCTGGTCGTAGATCCCGCCGCGCGCCATCCGCTCGCAGGTGTCGGCCGCCATCTGGAGGGCGCCCTCGGAGCCGGTGCGGGCGTAGTGCCGCAGCAGGAACTCGACGACCATGGACGGCGGGAACTTGGGCGCGCCCCCGAAGCCGCCCCGCGAGGCGTCGTAGTCGCGCGTCAGGCCGAGCAGCGCCTGCGCGAGTTCGTCCTCGCCGGGCAGCTCGTCGGTGCCGAACGCCAGCTGGCGTTCGGAGAGGTCACGCACGATCTTCCCGGCGACCTCGGCGACCTCGTCGCGCCGGTCCGCCCAGGCGCGCCGGACCCCGTCGGCCACCTGCTGGAAGGAGGGCATGCCGTGCCGCGGCTCGGGCGGGAAGTACGTGCCGAAGTAGAAGGGCTCGGCGTCGGGCGTCAGGAAGACCGTCATGGGCCAGCCGCCCTGCCCGGTCGCGGCCTGTACGGCCTCCATGTAGACGGCGTCGATGTCGGGCCGCTCCTCGCGGTCGACCTTGACGTTGACGAAGTGCGCGTTCAGGAAGGCGGCGGTGTCGGCGTCCTCGAAGGACTCGTGCGCCATGACGTGACACCAGTGGCAACTGCTGTACCCGACGCTGAGCAGCACGGGCACGCCCCGCTCCCGCGCCTCGGCGAAGGCCTCTGCCGACCAGGGCCACCAGTCGACGGGGTTGTCGGCGTGCTGAAGGAGGTAGGGGGACGTCTCATGGGCCAGTCGGTTCGGCATACCTCCCATCCTCGCTCACACCGCCCGCCGATCCGGGGACTGGCCCACGTGATCCGCGGAGTCCCTCGCGCCGGAGCCCCGTACGCAGGACACTTGTGACCGCAGGGGACTGCTGATCTCAGATGTTGCTCTCGGAGGGGGACCCATATGCGGGACAGCCATCGGGCCGAAGCCGAGCGGCTGTTGGTGCGGGCGGTGGAAGAAGAGGTACGGCGCTCCGGCGGGCGTATCGACGGGGGCGTGCTGCTCTCGCGGGCCCGGGGCGCGCTGGAGGACATGGGGCAGACCGCCGCCGAGGAGTACGCCGCTTATACGCAGGCCGTCGACGAGGCGGAGGCCGGTCAGCTCTCCTTCGGGCAGCGGTATGCCAAGGAAGGGGCCGGAACTCCCCTGCTCGTGGCCGTCGTTGCGGCCGTGGGTGCGTGTGTCGCCGACCTCGCGCTCGGGACCGGGGCGTCGACCGCGCTCGGCGCGGGTGCCGCCGTCGCCGTCGTCGGCGCGGCCACCACCGTCCTGAAGGTCACCGCGTCCCACCTGCCCGCGGCCAGCCGCCGCGCCGGTGCGATCAGCCAGCCCGGCGGGCCCGAGCAGCTGCGGCTCCAGTGGCTGACGGCCCTGGATGTGCGGGGCATCCGGCCCTTCCTCGACCAGCAGCGGCTGCTGCAGGCACCCACCACCAAGAAGAAGACCTCGCCGCAGCTGCGGGGCACGGACAAGAGCGCGGCGGCACGCAGGCGTACCGTACTGGAGCAGTCGTTCACCCAACTGCCGCAGCCTGAGGGCCCGTTCGCGGGGCGGCGGGCCGAGCTCGCCCGTGTGGCCCAGTGGGTGCACGCCGCGCGGGCGAGCACGGAGACCCGGCCCACCGTCGTCGTGCTGCACGGCGTGCCGGGCTCCGGGCGGTCCTCGCTCGCCGTGCGGGCCGCGCACGATCTGCGGGACCAGTTCCGGGGCGCCTGCGTCGTCGATCTGCGGGGCGAGAGCTCCCAGCCGCTGTCGACGCGGGACGCGCTCCTGCATCTGCTGAATCGATTGGGCGCCCCGCGCGAGCAGCTCCTCTTCCGTGAGCGTTCCTCGCAGGAACAGCAGGTCAAGCGGCTCAGCGAGCTCTACCACCAGTATCTGACCGGGCTCGCGGTGACCGTCGTACTCGACGACGCGAGCGACCCGGAGCAGGTGCGCACCCTCGTGCCCGAGCGCTCCGACAGCCTCGTCCTCGTCACCACCCGCAAGCCTCTGGAACTCCCCGCCGACCTGCCCGCCTGGGTGCACCAGCTGCCGGTGGAGCCGCTCGACGCGGCGGGCGCCGAGCACCTGCTGCGCGCGGCGGCCGAGGACACCTCCGGTCCCTACGACGCCGAATCCGCCGACGCGGTGCGGGAGTTGTGCGGCGGGCTTCCGCTGGCCCTGCGCGCCGCCGGGTCCTCGATCGGCTCGCGCACGGCGACGCAGCTGGCCGCCGATCTGGCCGCGTACGGCCCTGTGGAGCCCGTCGAGCGCGTCCTGTGGCTGCGCTACACCGACCAGACCGAGCCCGCGCGGCGTCTTCTGCGCAGGCTCGCGCTCGCCGGTCGCGCGTCCCTGGGCGCGGCCGCCGCCGCTGCCCTGCTCGGCGTCGACGAGGCGGAAGCGGCCCGCCAGCTGACCGCGCTCTCGCGCGCGGGCCTCGTCGATCACGTGCGCGGCAGCCGCTACCGCCTGCACGATCTCGTACGCGCCTTCGCGCTCGCCCGCCTCATCGACGAGGAGGAGCCCGGCGAGCGCACGGCCGCGCAGGAACGTCTCATCGTCAGCTACAGCGAGCTCGCCGGGTCGGTGATCCGCCTGGTCGACGGCAAGATGTCGACGCGGGCCGGCCAGTTCGACGGGCACGGCTTCTCCTCGCTGGAGGCGGCCCTGCGCTGGCTGGACGACGAGTCGAGCTTCATCACGGCGGCGCTGCGGCACGCGGAGGGCGTCAACCAGGAGGCGGTGCTCAATCTCCTGGGCGCACTTTGCGACTACTGCCTGCTGCGCGGCGACCTCTACCGCCTGGGCGAGATCAGCGAACTGACGCAAGCCGTCGACCAGGGCCTTCTCTCACGGAGCGTGCGGTGGCGCACGGGCATCGCGTCCCGTCAGCTCGGCGAGCTCGACCAGGCGCGGACGACCCTGACGTCGGTCGTGGACCTGTACATGGAGGCGCACCAGGACGCGGGCGCCGCGCTCGCCCTGTGCTCCCTGGGGATCACGCTGCACCACCAGGGCAATCTGACGGAGGCGTCGGCGCGCCTGCGCGAGGCCCTCGATCTCCAGGCCCCCGACGAGCTCGCCGGTGACCGCGCCTGGACGATGCACGCCCTCGCGGCGGTGGAGCGGGACCGCGCCAACCTCAACCAGGCCCTCGGCCTCCTGGAGACCTCCCTCGTCCTGCACCGCGAGAACGACTCCCTGCACGGCGAGGCCTGGGCGCACTTCCAGCTCGGCCAGCTCTTCCTGCGCATGGGCGACGTACCGCGCGCGGAGGAGCAGCTGCGGGGCGCCCTCGACCTGTACGGGCGCACGCGTGACGGCCGCGGCGAGGCCTGGGCCCTGACGCAGCTGGCGCGGGCCCGCCTGGTGGACGGCGACGCGTCGGCCGCGGTCGACGGACTGCGGCAGGCGGTCTCCCGGCACCGTGACAACGAGGACGCGCGCGGCGAGGCGTGGAGCGCCTACTACCTGGGCCAAGCCCTGGAGGAGGCGGGCGGCCTGGACCAGGCGGTGCGTGAGCTGGAGCGCTCGCGGACGATGTTCTCGCGGATGCGGGACGTGTACGGGCTGGCCTGCGCCCGGCACCACTCGGCGCGGGTGACCCGCGACCAGCGCGCCGCCCAGACGGGTTCGCTGCGCAACTCCGGCTTCGCCCGCCAGCTCCTGGTGGACGCCCGCGCCGACTTCCAGCGCATCGGGGTCGCGCACGGCGAGGCGTGGACGTGCCTGGAGCTCGCGGTCGTGGACGCGGGGAACACGCGCGCCCAGCAGGCGCTCGCCCTGTGCGACGAGGCGGCGGCGCTGTTCGCGTCGTACGGCGACCGGCGAGGCGAGGACTGGGCCCGCTTCCTGCGCTGCACCCTGCTGCCGTACGGGTCGCCCGGCGGCTGGGAGATCGGCACCGCCGTCGCCCACGAGGAGCTCAGCCAGCTGGCCCGCGCCGGTCATCCGACGCGCGACGGCAAGCTGGACGACTACATGGAGGCGTTCGGCCTGCTCCTGGAGCGCGGCGCCGACCTGGAGTCGGGCTGGCAGGCCTGGCGCCTGGGCATGGTGCCGAACCGCCACTCCCGAGAGGTGATGGGAGTGACGGTGACGAAGGCGGGCTAGCTCTTCTGGGCCTCGGCCTCGGAGGTCTTGCCGTCACCGGATCCGGCGGAGGTCTCCGCGGGTTCCTTGAAGTCGACCTTCCGCATGTGCTTGTTCATCGACTTCATCAGCCCCCAGACGGCGAGAGCCATCACCGCGAAGACGATGAAGCCGAGAACACCCGGGGTCACCTTGTCATCGTCGACCTCTTTGGCGAGAGGGACGAGATGCGTCATTGCCAGATGTGCGTTCACGCTAGGCATTGTCGCGGATGCCCGCAAAGAGGTCGTCCTCGGGGAGGGATGTATCGACGAGCGACTTCGCGAGCTCGTACTCCTCCGTGGGCCAGACCTCCTTCTGGAGCTCCATCGGCACGCGGAACCAGCCGCCCTCGGGGTCGATCTGCGTGGCGTGCGCGATCAGCGCCCGGTCGCGGACCTCGTAGAAGTCGGCGCAGGGAACGTGCGTGGTCAGCGTCCGCTCGACCCGCTCGAACTCGTCCCACCGCTTCAGCCAGTCCCCGTAGGGCGACTCCAGGCCCTTGTCGAGCATCGCCTGGTGCAGCGCCTCGGTGCGGGGACGGTTGAAGCCCTGGTTGTAGTAGAGCTTCTGCGGCTGGAAGACCGGGCCGAACTCGCTCTCCGGGTACTTCTCGGCGTCCGCGGCACCGTCGAAGGCCACCATCGTGATCTTGTGGGTCATGATGTGGTCGGGGTGCGGATAGCCGCCGTTCTCGTCGTACGTCGTGATGACCTGCGGACGGAAGGAGCGGATCTGCCGGACGAGCTCACCGGCCGCCTTGTCGACGTCCTCCAGGGCGAAGCAGCCCTCGGGCAGCGGCGGCAGCGGGTCGCCCTCGGGCAGACCCGAATCGACGAAGCCGAGCCAGTCCTGCTTGACGCCGAGGATCTCGCGGGCCTCGTCCATCTCCTTCCTGCGCACCTCGTGGATGTTCTCCTGGATGTACTTGTCACCCTGGAGCTTGGGGTTGAGGATGTCGCCGCGCTCCCCGCCCGTGCAGGTCACGACATGCACGTCCACCCCCTCGGACACGTACTTGGCCATGGTGGCCGCGCCCTTCGACGACTCGTCGTCGGGGTGGGCGTGGACGGCCATCAGTCGCAGCTGCTCAGTCAAGACTCGATCCTCATGATCCGGCGCCCTGGTCGATATGGCGCAATGGGCGGCTTCTATAGTGACGGAACCGGGGGGCGGAAAATTCCGGCATCCCTTTTCCTGGAGGAAGATCATGGCCGCCGTGAGCGACAAGCTCCCCGAGGGGCGGTACGACCGCGCACGCTCGGCCGACGAACGCGCGGACCGCAAGCTGAAGATCATCGGTGGGGTCCTCGGTGCGCTCTTCCTCCTGATGATCGGCTGGTTCGGATACGACTACGTGTCCGGCACGAAGGTCAGCGGCGAAGTGATCAAGTTCGACGTCGTCTCCGCAAGCGCGGTCGAGGTGCACCTGGAGGTGCGCAAGGACGCGGACGCCAAGGGCTACTGCACCGTGCGCTCACAGGCTGAGGACGGCGAAGAAGTGGGTCGCGCGGACTTCCGCTTCGACCAGAACGACGGCCGGATCGACAAGGTCGTCACGCTGCGTACGAAGGCGCGCGGGACGAGCGCGGAGCTGCTCGGCTGCCACTCGGACTGACCGCGGCCGTCGTGGGCTGCGCCTCGGAGCGTCCCTTGCGTCACGCTGACCGAACGACGCCCCCGTTGTACCGGCTCTCACCTGCGTTGACGTATTTCTGATGGCTTATGTCCTCCCCCTCACGCGCCTGAATTGTTAGGCTCGTGGTTTCGCCCACCCGTTAGGGAACATCCTTCTGGGTAGGGCGATGCTTTGTATTCCCAGTACCTACGAGGAGCACCTGTGACCCAGACCAGCGAGAACGTCACCTGGCTGACCCAGGAGGCGTACAACCAGCTCAAGGCCGAGCTGGAGTACCTGTCTGGTCCCGCGCGCACCGAGATCGCTACGAAGATCGCGGCGGCACGTGAGGAGGGCGACCTGCGCGAGAACGGCGGGTACCACGCGGCCAAGGAGGAGCAGGGCAAGCAGGAGCTCCGCGTCCGCCAGCTGACCCAGCTCCTGGAGCATGCGAAGGTCGGCGAGGCGCCGGCCGCGGACGGCATGGTCGCGCCCGGCATGGTCGTGACGATCGCTTTCGACGGCGACGAGGACGACACCCTGACGTTCCTGCTCGCCTCGCGCGAGTACGCGAGCGCCGATATCGAGACGTATTCGCCGCAGTCCCCGCTCGGCAGCGGCGTGAACGGCAAGAAGATCGGCGAGGACGCGCAGTACGAACTGCCGAACGGCAAGTTCGCCTCGGTGAAGATCCTCCAGGCGAAGCCGTACCAGGCCTGAGGCCGCTCGGCTTCTTCGGTTGACGCGAAAGGTCCCCGGCGCCGAGTGCGCCGGGGACCTTTCGCGTGCCTGGGGCCTTTCGCGTGCCTGGGGCCTTTAGCGTGCCTGGGGCCTTTAGCGTGCCTGGGCTCAGGCGGTGGCCGAGCGGTACTTGCGGACCGCGAGGGTCCGGAAGAGCACGACGATCAGGATCGAGTAGATCACCGAGGCCCAGACCGGGTGCTGCATGGGCCAGGCCGAGGAGTCGACCACTCCGGGGTTGCCGAACAGCTCGCGGCAGGCCTGGACGGTGGCGCTGAAGGGGTTCCAGTCGGCGATGGTCTGGATCCACGTGGCCATGTTGTCCGTGGGGACGAAGGCGTTCGAGATGAACGTGACCGGGAAGAGCCAGATCAGGCCGCCCGATGTGGCCGCCTCCGGGGTGCGGACCGAGAGGCCGATGAGCGCTCCGATCCAGGTGAAGGCATAGCCGAGCAGGAGAAGCAGGCCGAAGGCGCCGATCGCCTTGCCGATCCCCTCGTGGACCCGCCAGCCGACCAGGAGCGCGACGATCGCGAGCACGACGAGGGTGAGCGCGGTCTGCACGAGGTCGGCGATGGTCCGGCCGGTGAGGACGGCGCCGCGCGCCATGGGCAGCGACCGGAACCGGTCGATGAGCCCCTTGTGCATGTCGTCGGCGATGCCCGCGCCGGCACCCGCGGTGGCGAAGGTGACGGTCTGGGCGAAGATGCCGGCCATCAGGAACTCGCGGTAGACGCCGGGGTCCGTGGTGCCCCCGATGTTCATCGAGCCGCCGAAGACGTAGGCGAAGAGCACCACGAACATGATCGGCTGGATCAGGCCGAAGATGATCATCTCCGGGATGCGCGTCATGCGGATGAGATTGCGCTTGGCGACGACGAGCGAGTCGTTGATCGACTGGACGACGCCGCCGCGCGGCCTGGGGGCCACATTCCGGACCGCTTCGGTTGTCGCGCTCACTTCGCGCCCTCCGTGTCTTTGACGTTCTCGCCGATCTCGCCGTTCTCGCCGTTCTCGCCGTTCGCCACCTCGGCCACGTGGCCGGTCAGCGAGATGAACACGTCGTCCAGGGTCGGGCGGCGCAGCCCGATGTCGTCGATCTCGACCCCGCGGGCGTCCAGCTCGCGGATGACCTCGGCGAGCAGCTTGGCGCCGCCCGCGACCGGGACCGTGAGCTTGCGGGTGTGGTTCTCGACGGCGACCTCGCCCTTGCCGAAGCCGCGCAGGACCTCCGTGGCCGAGGTGATGTGCGCGCGCTCGTGCACCACGACCTCGACCCGCTCGCCGCCCGTCTGCGCCTTGAGCTGGTCGGATGTGCCGCGCGCGATGACCCGGCCGTGGTCCACGACGCAGATGTCGTGCGCCAGGTGGTCGGCCTCTTCGAGGTACTGGGTGGTGAGCAGCAGGGTCGTGCCGCCCGACACCAGTTCCTGGATGACCTCCCAGAGCTGCTGCCTGTTGCGCGGGTCGAGGCCCGTGGTCGGCTCGTCCATGAACATCACCGGGGGCGACACGACGAGCGCGGCGGCGAGGTCGAGGCGGCGGCGCATGCCTCCCGAATACGTCTTGGAGGGGCGGTCCGCGGCGTCGGCGAGATTGAACCGGTCGAGCAGCTCGCCCGCCCTGGCCTTCGCCTCCTTCGCCTTCATCTGGTAGAGCTGGCCGACCATTTGGAGGTTCTCGCGGCCCGTGAGGTACTCGTCGACGGCGGCGAACTGGCCCGAGAGGCCGATCGACCGCCGCACTTCGTTCGGATGCTTCAGTACGTCGATGCCCGCGACGACCGCACGGCCGCTGTCCGGCGTCAGAAGCGTCGTCAGACAGCGCACCGCAGTGGTCTTGCCCGCGCCGTTCGGCCCGAGGAGGCCGAGCACGGTGCCTTCCGGGACATCCAGATCGACGCCGTCCAGAGCCCTTACGTCGCCGAAGGTCTTCACCAGTCCTTCGGCGTAGATGGCGCCTGGCATGTGAGTTCCCCCAGTGGTTTGGGTGACTTACTACGGAAAAGCTTAGATTTGCCGGGTATGACGCGCCCGGCGACCAGTGACGCGAGACGCACCGTAACGCGATACATCGCGTTTTTTCAACGGGGTTCGCGAAGCCTGTGGATAACGCAAAATAGCGGTGAACGGCGCCTGATGTAGGGGATTTTCACCGGGGCCGCCCACCGCGGCCGCCCGCCGCGGCCGCCCTGCGGAGGCGTGGCCGTCAGCCGATGACGGTGTAGCCCGCCTCGCGCAGTGCCGTCCCGACCTCGGTGCAGTGCGCGGGCCCCTTGGTCTCCAGGTGCAACTCCACCTCCACCTCCGTGAGTCCGAGGCGCGGATCGGTCCGCACATGGCCCACGTCAAGGACGTTAGCGTCGACCACTGACAACACCCCGAGAAGCGTGGCCAGCGCCCCCGGCCGGTCCGTCAGGCGCAGGCGCAGCGAGAGATAGCGGCCAGCCGCCGCCATGCCGTGGCGCAGGATCCGCTGCATCAGGAGGGGGTCGACATTGCCGCCCGACAGGAGCGCGACCACCGGGCCCTCGAACTCCCTCGGCCTGCTCAGGAGCGCCGCGACGGGGCTCGCGCCCGCCGGCTCGACGACCATCTTGGCCCGCTCCAGGCAGAGCAGCAGCGCGCTGGACAGCTCGTCCTCGGAGACGGTGACGATGCCGTCGAGCAGCTCGTCGATGATCTGGAACGGCACGTCACCGGGGCGCCCGACCTTGATGCCGTCGGCCATCGTCGCCGGGTTCTCTATCGACACCGGGTGCCCGGCCGCGAGCGAGGGCGGGTACGCCGCCGAGCCCGCCGCCTGCACGCCGATCACCTTGACGTCGGGGCGCAGCGACTTGACCGCCACCGCGATGCCCGCGGCGAGCCCGCCGCCGCCGACGCCAAGGACCAGGGTGCGCAGCTCGGGGCACTGCTCCAGGATCTCCAGGCCCACCGTGCCCTGCCCCGCGATGATGTCGGGGTGATCGAAGGGGTGGATGAATACCGCGCCCGTCTCGTCGGCGTACTCCTGGGCGGCGGCCAGCGTCTCGTCGACCACCTGGCCGTGCAGCCGCACCTCCGCGCCGTAGTCGCGGGTCGCGGCGACCTTGGGCAGCGGCGCGCCCACCGGCATGAAGACCGTGGACCGCACGCCGAGCAGGGAGGACGCGAGGGCCACACCCTGCGCGTGGTTGCCCGCGCTCGCGGCGACCACACCGGCAGCGCGCTCCTCGGGGAGCAGGCCCGCGATCCGTACGTACGCGCCGCGCAGCTTGAACGAGCCCGTCCGCTGGAGGTTCTCGCACTTGAAGTGCACCGGCGCGCCCACCAGCTGCGACAGGTGCCTGCTGCCCTCCATCGCCGTCATTCTGGACACGCCTGAGAGCATCTTCTGGGCACCGCGCACGTCGTCGAGGGTGACCGTCGGCAAGGAGTGAGGCGTGCGGTAGCTCATGACCCCCAGTCTCCCAGTTCACACCGGGGCCCTCCTGCGGTGACCACGTGCCGAGACTGGTTTGCGCAGCGCTGGTACGCCCCGCGTCCCGGCCGCGTACCCTGTCCCCCAACCCATCGCCCTCGCATGAAGTGAGCCCCCGGCCATGCCCACAACTCCGGACATGACGACCGCCAGCGATCCCGGCCTCCTCGACACGCTGCAGCACCAGGTGGCCGTGTTCGCCCGCCGTGCGGAGCAGACGCGCCTCGGCGGCGTAGGACAGGTCCGCAACTCCATGGACCGCGCTGCGTACCTGCTGCTCAACCGCCTCGACAAGGAGGGGCCGATGGGCGTCAAAGCGCTCGCGGCGAGCATGGGCATCGACTCCTCGACGGTCACCCGGCAGGTCGCCCCACTGGTCGACACCGGGCTCGTCAAGCGCACCTCGCACCCCGAGGACGGCCGCGCCGTGGTGCTCCAGCTGTCGCCGCGCGGCGAGGCGCGCCTCAACGAAGTGCGGTCCTCGCGGCGTGACCTCATGGCCGAGCTGACCGATGACTGGTCCCCGGAGGAGCGCGAAAGCTTCTGCACGCTCCTCACGCGCTTCAATTCCGCGCTCTCCGCCCGCCAGACCTCGCAGTCGACGCCGGACGCGCCTGAGTCTTGACCTCTGCCCTGCGCCTGGCCTCATATGAGACCAGGGGCCCGTCCCCTCCAGGCGGGAGGCGCGGTGCGCGAACGGCAGGCGTTCCTGAACGCCCGCCGGGCCCGGGAGTTCGAGGCGTTCGTCGCGGGCGCGGCAGGGCGGCTGCTGCATGCCGCGACGCTGCTCACCGCCGAGCCGCCGGACGCCAACCCACGCGCGCGTGCCCTGCTGACCGCGTCCCTCGCACACTCGTACGCGGCCTGGGACCGGATGCGCGGCGAGGACCCGTACGACCGCACCCGCCAGCAGCTGGCCATCCGCTTCGCACGCGGGGCCTGGCGCCGGCACCGCGGCCACGGCGGCGTCCTGGCCCGCCTCACGCCCCAGGAGCGGCTGATTCTCGTACTGCGGCTCTACGAAGGCGTCGCCGAGGAACAGACCGCGGCGCTGCTCGGCCTCCCCACCGACCGGGTGGAGACGATCTGCGTCCGCGCGATGGAGACGGTCCTGCACCCGCCGCGCGGCCCCGCGCCGACGGCTCCCCTGGGGGAGGCGGCCCCGTCATGAACCACTACGACCGCAAAGCGAGCGAGGTCCGCCAGCTCCTTGACGGCGGCACGCCACCCTCGGCCCCGCCCGAGCTCTACGAGGAGGCGGTCCGCCGCGGCGGCCGCATGCTGCGCCGCAGAAGGGCGCTTCGCCGGCTCCTGTGGCTCATGCTGCTCGTCGCGGCGATCGCCTTCGTGGTCTGGGCGTCCGTCGAGCAGCCCTGGGTGGAGCCGCCTTCGGAGACGACTCCACCGCTCACCCGCTGGTGATCGTGCGCGGTCTCTTCTAGCCCAGCGCCTGCTGCAGGTCGGCCAGCAGGTCGTCCGCGGACTCGATGCCCACCGAGAGGCGCACCAGGTCCGCGGGGACCTCAAGGGCGGAGCCCGCCACAGAGGCGTGCGTCATCCGCCCCGGGTGCTCGATCAGGGACTCCACACCGCCGAGCGACTCCCCCAGGGTGAACAGCTTCGCGCGGTCGCAGACGGCGACCGCCGCCTCCTCGCCCCCGGCGACCTGGAAGGACACCATCCCGCCGAACGCCTTCATCTGCTTGGCCGCGGTCTCGTGACCGGGGTGCTCCGGAAGCCCCGGGTAGAGGACACGCGTCACGCGCGCGTGCCGCGTCAGCATCTCGGCGATCTTCGTCGCGTTCTCGCTGTGCCGGTCCATCCGGACGGCCAGCGTCTTGATGCCGCGAAGGACCAGCCACGCGTCGAAGGGCCCGGCCACCGCGCCCATCGCGTTCTGGTGGTACGCCAGCTCCTCGCCCAGCTCCGGGTCGCCGACGACAAGGGCGCCGCCCACGACGTCCGAGTGCCCGCCCATGTACTTCGTCAGGGAGTGCACGACGACGTCGGCGCCGAGCGCGAGCGGCTGCTGGAGGTAGGGGCTCGCGAAGGTGTTGTCGACGACGAGCCGGGCCCCCGTCTCCTTGGCGACCTGCGCGACGGCGGCGATGTCCGTGATGCCGAGCAGCGGGTTGGAGGGGGTCTCCACCCAGATCGCCTTCGTACGGTCGGTCACCGCGGCCCGTACCGCCGCCGGGTCGGAGGTGTCGGCGACCGACCACTCCACGCCCCACCGCGAGACGACCTTCGCGAAGAGCCGGAACGTGCCGCCGTACGCGTCATTGGGGATGACCACGTGGTCACCGGGGGCGAGCAGCGTACGCAGGAGGCAGTCCTCCGCGGCGAGACCCGACGCGAAGGCGAGCCCGCGCCTGCCGCCCTCGAGCGCGGCCAGGTTCTCCTCAAGGGCGGTGCGGGTGGGGTTGGCGCTGCGGCTGTACTCATAGCCGCCGCGCAGCCCGCCGACGCCGTCCTGCTTGTACGTCGACACCTGATAGATCGGCGGCACGACCGCGCCGGTGAGCGGGTCGGCGGTATTTCCCGCGTGGATCGCGACGGTCTCGAAACTCTGGCTGCTGAAGCTGTCACTCATGTGGCCAGAGCCTAGTCCGGGACGGGGGAAGGCCCGGCTAGTTCGAGACTGGTTCGCCAAGTGTCAGACCAGTCTGGTTCGCTTGTACTCATGGAGATTCTCTGGGTGCTGATGGCAGCGATCATGATCGGGGCGGTGCTCGGCCCCATCCTGCTGCGCAGGCGCGGCGGAATCCGGCAGGTCGCCCCCGGTTCACCGGACGCCGCGGACCCGGCGGACTACGGCTTCGCGCGTCAGGAAGAGCTGGACATCCGCATGCCGGGCCCGGACCGCGACCTCCTGGACGTCCTGGACGTGGTCCAGCAGTCGCAGAGCTGGAAGGCGGCCTCGCAGCTGCTCGCGGGCACGGAGGTGCACGGCGAGGTGCGCTGGCAGCGCGTGCAGGCGTTCGCGGGCGCCGCGTCCCTGGAGCTGCAGAAGCGGCCCGGCGGGGTCAGCGACCAGCCCGGCGGGCAGTGGCTGCGGGTGTGGCGGGCCGAGGCGCCCAAGGACGCGGGCGGCGCGGCGGTGCACGCCGAGTTCCTGGTCCAGCAGGCCTGGCGGTCCTCCACGTCCGGGACGGACGAGTTCCGGATCATCCTGGAGGAGGCGAAGGAGGCCTGCGCGCAGGCGGCGCTCCTCTCCCCCGGTGACCCTGTCCCGTACATCATCGAGCTCTCGATCGCGCGCGGCCTCGCGTATCCGCGCGAGGAGTTCGAGCAGCTGTGGCTGAAGATCCTGGACCGCGCGCCCGCGCACATGGGGGCGCATCTGGCGGCCCTGCACTACTGGTGCGAGAAGTGGCACGGCTCGCGTGACCTTGCGAACAACTTCGCGGAGGCCGCGGCGGCCCGCGCCCCCAAGGGCTCGCTCCTCTCCGCGCTCCCGCTCTTCGCGGTGTACGAGCACCTGCCCGAGGTCAATCTGGTCCGTGGTTTCTACGAGAGCGAGACCGTCACGAAGGCGGTGGAGGGCGCGCTGTACGCGGTGCACTCGGCCCGCCCGGACGACCCGATGCTGGCGCACGTGCGGCACCTGCTGGTCTTCTTCCTGGTCCGCAGCGAGCGCTGGGCGGAGGCGATGAACCAGCTGATCCACGTGGACGGCCACGTCGGCGCCCTGCCCTGGACGGTCTCGTCCGACCCGGCCGCGGACTACGCGGTGTACCGCGCACTGGCGGTGGGGGGCTACGAAGCGAACGGCGGCAGCCCGGCGACACTGCCGCACTGAGCCCGGCCGCGGAATGCGCCTCGCCCCGCACACGTTGACGTATGAGCCGCACACCCAGCCCCGCCCGCTCCACCCTCCTGGAGGACAGCCCGATGCTCTTCGGCCGTACGCCCGAGCTCCCCACCCCCGAGCAGGCCCTGAAGGGCCGAGCGACCCCCGAATTCGAGGTCCCGTCCCGCCACACGGTCCTCGGCAACCCGCTCCTGGGCCCGTACCCCGACGGCCTGGAGATCGCGGACTTCGGGCTCGGCTGCTTCTGGGGCGCGGAGCGCAAGTTCTGGCAGACGGAGGGCGTCTGGACGACGTACGTCGGCTATCAGGGCGGCTACACGGAGAACCCTTCCTACGAGGAGGTCTGCTCGGGCCTGACGGGCCACGCGGAGGTGGTCCGCGTGGTCTTCGACCCGACCCAGGTCTCGTACGCGGAGCTCCTCAAGCTCTTCTGGGAGTCCCACAACCCCACACAGGGCTTCCGCCAGGGCAACGACGTGGGCACGCAGTACCGCTCGGCGATCTACACGCACTCCGCTGACCAGGAGGCGGCGGCCGTGGCGTCCCTGGACGCGTACCAGCAGGTGCTCACCAAGGCGGGCCACGGCACGATCACGACCACGATCCTCCCGGCGGCCCCCCGCCCGTTCTGGCCTGCCGAGGGCTACCACCAGCAGTACCTGGACAAGAACCCCGACGGCTACTGCGGCATCGGCGGCACTGGCCTGCAGCTGGACAGCCCCTCGGAGACGAACTGGGGCCGGGCCTGCCCGACAGGGATCGCTCCCGCTCCCACGGCGGAGTAGCGGCAGGGTCAGCGGCGACGGGCAAGCGGGCGCCGGGCAAGCGTTCTCAGGACGGTTCGTCGGACGGTTCCTCGGGCAGCATTCCCAGCTGCCCGAGGAAGTCCATCTCGTCGAAGTAGAGCCGGTAATCGACGATCCGGCCGTCCGCCACGGTGGCGATGTCCACCCCGCGGATCCTGATCTCCTTCTGGGTCGCGGGGAGGGTCTCCCCGGACGGCAGATGCAGCGGCCCGGTGTTCCTGCCGCTGAAGAACCCCTCGTCGATGGCCGTGTCGCCGGACTCGTACGCGTGCAGCGTCTCGAACGTGGCCTCGGGGACCGCCTCCGTCATCTGCCGCCAGTACTCCACGATGTTGTCGCGGCCGCGTATCTCCCCCTCGTCGGGGGTGAGGGCGACCGCGTCCTCGGCATACAGCTCGCCGAGGGCCTTCAGATCCGGGTGTGCGGTGAGCGCATCCGTGAGCCGGTCCATGACGTCACGTGCCTGTCCCATGATCCACCTCTTCAACTGAGGATCACCCGCTCTCATTTTCCCACCGCGGCGGCGCACCAGCAGATCGGCGGTCGGGCCGGCCGGGAATGGCTCTGCCGTCAGCGAATCTGCTGCAGGGCAAGAAGCCTTACGGGGCGGGTGCGGGCGGTCGAAGGTGGGGGGACCGGGCAGCGGCCCGCAGGAGAGCCGCCGCTCCCACCGTCAGGAGGACCAACGATGCCGACCATCGGCAGTGCCCCGCGAGCCTCCGAGGGCGAGACCCCCTCGACGCGGTTCGACGATCATCTGGCCGCGCAGTTGCTGACCCAGCGGATCATCTTCCTCGGGACGCAGGTCGACGAGGTTTCCGCGAATCGCGTGTGCGCGCAGATGCTGTTGCTGTCCGCCGAGGACCCGCGGACCGACATCAGTCTCTACATCAACAGCCCGGGCGGATCCGTCACCGCTGGGCTCGCCATCTACGACACCATGCGGCTGATCCCGAATGACGTGTCGACCCTCGCCATGGGGTTCGCCGCCAGCATGGGGCAGTTCCTGTTGACCGTCGGGACCGCGGGGAAGCGGTACGCCCTGCCCAACGCGCGGATCATGATGCACCAGCCCTCCGCCGGCATCGGCGGGACCACCGCCGACATCGCGATCCAGGCCGAGAACCTGGAGTTCACGAAGAAGTCCGTCGAGCGGATCACCGCCGAGCACACCGGGCAGAGCGAGGAGACCATCTCGCGTGACGGTGACCGCGACCGGTGGTTCACCGCCGAGCAGGCCAAGGAGTACGGGATGGTCGACCGGGTGCTCGACTCGCTCGCCGACGTGCGGCCCGCCGCGTCGAAGCCGCGTATGGGACTGGGGGTCTGACCGACATGAGCCAGTACACGATTCCTACCGTCGTCGAGCGCACCCCCCAGGGCGAGCGCGCCTACGACATCTACAGCCGACTCCTCTCGGAGCGGATCATCTTCCTCGGGACCGAGATCGACGACGGCGTGGCCAATGTCGTCATCGCGCAGTTGCTTCATCTTGAGTCCTCGAACTCTGAGCGCGAGGTCTCCATCTACATCAACTCGCCTGGCGGGTCCTTCACTTCACTCATGGCCATCTACGACACCATGAGCTTCATCAGCGCGCCCATCTCGACCGTCTGCGTCGGGCAGGCCGCATCCACCGCCGCCGTGCTCCTCGCCGGAGGCGACCCCGGGCGGCGGTTCGTCCTGGAGCACTCGCGCGTACTGCTCGGGCAGCCCGCGAGCGGCGGGCAGCAGGGGACGGTCTCCGACCTCAGCCTCCAGGCCAAGGAGATGCTGCGGATCCGCTCGCAGGTGGAGGAGGTGCTGTCCCGGCACTCGGGGCACGAAGTCGCCACGCTGCGCGCGGACATGGACCGCGACAAGGTGTTCACCGCCGAGGACGCGGTGGCGTACGGGCTCGCCGACGAGGTGCTCAGCCGGCGGATGCTCGCCGCCGCGGCCTGACTCCCTGCTCGGCCTGACTCCTTACGCGGCCAGGCGGATGTCTCCCTGGCGCGGGCGCGTCGGCTGTGCGTGCTGGGTGTGCTGCGTGTGCTGCGTGTAGCGGACCAACTCGGTCTGGGCCAGGGAGAGCAGGTCCGCGAGGCTCAGGCCGAGCGCGCGGGCGCCGGCCGCGAGGACTTCGGACGAAGCCTCCTTGCGGCCGCGCTCCAGCTCGGAGAGGTACGGCATCGAGATGCGGGCCGCCTCGGCGACGTCCTTGAGCGTACGTTCCTGAGCGAGGCGCTCGCGGCGCAGCACGTCACCGACCACGTCCCGCCACAGGGGCTCTTTCGCCGCCGGTGACACAGGAGTTGGGCGCATCGGGGCGCTGTGACTCGGTGCCGTCCGCTCGGTCCGTGGGCGCAACGGGATGACGCGGGCCCGCTCTTGGGACTCGGCCTGTTCCGGCTCGTGGTACCGCTCTTGGCTGCTCACCCCCTCAGGGTAGAAGCCGCCCCACCCCCCGGTCAGCGATCAGCGTTCCGCCCCCGGCGAAATCGCCTCACGTCAGTGCCTCCGCGAGCGCCTCCGTCGCCTTGACCACCCACGCGGGATCCCCGTGCCGCATCCCCCAGTGCGCCGCCGTCACCGCCCGCGCCTGCGCCCACCTCCTGGCCCGTTCACGGTCGACCTCCGCCGCGTCGGCGAAGACGGCGAGGCGGCGCAGGGCGGCGGCCCGGGGGTCGGGCGCGGTGAGCAGCGGCTCGAAGCGGGTGCGGAGCAGCGTGATCGAGTCGTACGCCGGGTCGCCGACGTAGCCCTTGGGGTCGATGGCCAGCCAGGGTTCGCGTTCCGGCCCCAGCGCCTCCGACCCCAGTGCCTCCGACCTCAGTACGTTCGTGAAGTGCAGGTCGCCGTGGATCAGGGTGTCCGGCTGGTCCACGCCCAGTTCACGTACGGTCGCCATCGCTGCGGCCACCACACGCGCGGGCAGCGGGGAGCCCAACTCCAGGTCCTCGTCCCGCAGTTCACACTCCCACTCGGCCACGAGCGAGCTCATCCGCGGCAGACCGGGCGGCGCGGGCACGGCGAGGCGGCGCGCCAGGCGCCCGGCAACGGTCACCGCTTCGTCGGTGTCCTCGACGTCGGCGAGGGAACTGGCCCCCGCCCGCTCAAGGAGCATCGCGAACCGCTCGTCGTCCCGCTCGTACAGGCGGACCGCGCCCCGCCCCGCCCACACCGCGAAGGCGTCCGGCTCGTGCATGTTGCCGGGGTGCGGGAAGGAGATCTTCAGGACGGCGGGCGTCCCGTCGTACCGCCGTCTCACGGGGACGACGATGCCGACCTGCCCGTGCGTGACCGCTGCCGTCGGCTCGCAGTCCCAGCGCCGGAGCAGCTCGTCGGCAAGATCCGGCAGCGTCGCGAGCCAGGCCCGGCCCCGCTCGCCCTCCCGCTGGACCGTGCTCAGCGCGAAGCCCTCTGGTACGTCGATGTCGATGGGTGTCCCGGTCATCCCGGCACCCTAGCGAGGACCGCGGACAGGGCGCCCGGTGGATACCGTTCACCCCATGCCCCTTGCTGAAGCCGCCGACGGCACCGCCCTGCACTACGAAGTCCACGGCTCCGGCCGCCCCCTGGTCCTCCTCAGCGGGCAGTCCAACAGCCGCCGCTGGTGGAACCCGGTGCGGGACGACTTCGCCGCCTCGTACCGGACCGTCGTACTCGACTGGCGCGGCACCGGCGGGAGCGGGCGCCCCGACACCGACAGCTACAGCACCCCCGGCTTCGCCCGCGACGTCGTCGCCGTGCTCGACCACGCGGGGATCGACCGCGCCCATGTGTACGGCACGTCGATGGGCGGCCGTGTCGCGCAGTGGCTCGCCGCCGATCATCCCGAGCGGGTCGACCGGCTCGTCCTCGGCTGTACGTCGCCGGGGGCGCCGCACGGCATCGAGCGCGGGCCCGAGGTGCGCGCCGCCCTCAGCCAGGGCGACGCGGCGGCGGCGCGCCGCGCCCTGCTCGAGCTGATGTACACCCCCGGCTGGATCGCCGGGCAAGGGGATCGGCGCGTGTTCCACACCCTCGGCGATCCGGACATGCCCCCGTACGCCCGCCGGCGCCATCTGCGGGCCAGCGCCCGGCACGACTCCTGGGACGCGTTGCCCCGGATCACGGCGCCGACCCTCGTCGTGCACGGCACGGACGACGTGTTCAACCCGGCCGCCAACGCGCCCCTGCTCACGGAGCGCGTGCCCGGAGCCCGGATGCGGCTCATCTCCGGTGCGCGGCATGCGTACTTCGAGGAGTTCGCGGAGGTGGCGACGCCGCTCGTGCTCGGTTTCCTGGCGGAGGGGAGCGCTTAACTCCCGCTGCCGTACGGCTTGGTGAGGATCTCCAGGCTGTGGCCGTTCGGGTCGTCCCAGTACGTGCCCCGGCCGCCGTCGTTGGTGTTGATCTCGTTGACGACCGTGTGGTGCGGGTCGGCCCAGTAGGTGAGCCCCGCGGCCTTGATGCGGCCGAAGATGACGTCGAACTCGTCCTCGGAGACCAGGAAGGCGTAGTGCTGGGGGGTGATCGGCCCGCCGTCGCTCTCCATGTAGTCCAGCGTGACGCCGTTCGGGATCTCGACGGGGATGAACGGGCCGTACTGGGGGCTCACTTCGAGGCCGAGGATGTCGGCGAGGAACTGAGCGGAAGCCTTCTTGTCCTCCGCGGTGACGATGGTGTGGTTGAGCTCGATGGACATCGTGCGACCTCTTTCCCGTGCGTCTGAAGTGCCCGTTCTGACGCACTCCACACTAGGCACGGGCCTGTCGGCCGGCATCGGTCACACGGCCCCCCACCTGCTGCGCAATGCGGCCTAGGGCCGCGGGCCGAGGCGAGATCCGGCCACGCGCCGCTCAGGGAGCGGGGTCAGCCGCGCATCCGTGCGGCCGGCCCCCGGCCCCTGGATCACGCCCGCATCCATGCCTCAGATCGTGGCCGCGTCGATCACGAAGCGGTAGCGCACGTCACTGGCGAGGACACGCTCGTACGCCTCGTTGATCTGGTCGGCGGCGATCAGTTCGATCTCCGAGCCCAGGCCGTGCTCGGCGCAGAAGTCCAGCATTTCCTGGGTCTCCTGGATGCCGCCGATCATGGAGCCCGCGAGGGTCTTGCCGCCGCCGATCACCGAGAACAGGTTGAGCGAGACCGGCTCCTCGGGAGCGCCGACGTTCACGAAGGCGCCCTCCGAGCGCAGCAGGCCCAGGTACTTGTCCAGCGGCAGCGGCGCGGAGACCGTCGAGAGGATCAGGTCGAAGGAGCCCGCGAGCTGCTCGAAGGTGGCGTCGTCGCTGGTCGCGTAGTAGTGGTCGGCGCCCAGCTTCAGGCCGTCGTCCTTCTTGCGCAGGGACTGCGAGAGGACGGTGACCTCGGCGCCCATGGCGTGCGCGATCTTGACGGCCATGTGGCCGAGACCGCCGAGGCCCACGACGGCGATCTTCTTGCCGAGGCCCGCGTTCCAGCGGTGGAGCGGGGAGTACGTCGTGATGCCCGCGCACAGCAGCGGCGCGGCCTCGTCGAGCGCGAGGCCTTCGGGGATGCGGACGGTGAACGCCTCGTCGACGACGATGTGCGTGGAGTAGCCGCCGTAGGTGGGCTCGCCGCTCTTGTCGAGGGCGTTGTACGTCTGGATGTTGCCCTTGGCGCAGTACTGCTCCAGGCCCGCCTTGCAGTTCTCGCACTCGCGACAGGAGTCGACCATGCAGCCGACGCCGACGCGGTCGCCGACCGCGAACTTGGTGACGGCGGAGCCGACCTCGGTGACGACACCGGCGATCTCGTGGCCCGGAACCATCGGGAAGATGCCCTCACCCCAGCCGTCGCGGGCCTGGTGGATGTCCGAGTGGCAGATGCCGGCGTACTTGATGTCGATCAGTACGTCGGACGCGCCCACCGGGCGGCGCGGGACGGTGGTCCGCTCCAGGGGGGCCTTGGCGGACGGGGCGGCGTAGGCGGAAACGGTGGTGGTGCTGGTGGCGCTGGGGGTGCTTGTCTGTGCGGTCATGGCGTCAACCGTGCCAGCCTCCTGGACATCTACCCAGGTCACAGCTTTGCGTACGTCCAGTGGTCCTACTACTGGCGGGGACAGGCTCGTACGTCCGCGAGCCCGGATACTGGAATGCATGGACGCCGACGCCGCGCAGCCCCCGCACTCCTCCCCCGCCCCCGAGCCCCTCGACAACCGCGCCGAGCTCAGCGAGTTCCTGCGCACCCGCAGGGCCCGGTTGCAGCCGGAGGACGTCGGCCTGCCGAACTTCGGGCGCCACCGGCGGGTGCCTGGGCTGCGCCGCGAGGAGCTGGCGCAGCTCGCGGGGGTGTCCGTGGCGTACTACACCCGTCTTGAGCAGGGCAACGGCCGCAATGTCTCGGGCGAGGTCCTTGACGCGATCGCGCGCGCCCTGCGCCTCACGGACGCCGAGCACGCCCACCTGACGCACATGGCCAAGCCGAAGCAGCACAAGAAGAAGCGCCCGGCCCGCCCCCAGCACGTGCGGCCCGCGCTGCTCCAGCTCATGGACGCCATGGACGGCATCCCCGCCTACGTGGTCGGCCGCCGCTCGGACATCCTGGGCTGGAACCGCATGGCCGCCGCGCTCTTCGGCGACTGGGGCGCGCTGCCGCCCGAGGAACGGAACTGGGCGCGGATCTGTTTCCTGCACCCCGAGGCCCACTCCCTGTTCCGGGACTGGGAGCAGAAGGCGTCGGACCTGGTGAGCTTCCTGCGGATGGACGCGGGCTGCTATCCGAACGATCCGCTGCTCTCGGCCCTGGTCGGCGAGCTCTCCGTGAAGAGCGAGGAGTTCCGCAGCCTGTGGGCCACGCATGACGTGCGCGAGAAGGGCCACGGCGTCAAGCGCCTGCGCCACTCCCTGGTGGGCGATCTGACCCTGTCCTTCGAGACGCTGCGACTGCCCGACGATCACGATCAGTCACTGGTGACGTACCACGCGGAGCCGGACTCGGCGTCGGCCGACGCGCTGCGGCTCCTCGCCAACTGGGGAGCGGACGCGACGCGCACGGGTGCGGCGGGCGCGGGGAAGTAGCCTCCCGGACGCCCGCCGCGCCAGGGCCTCACGGCTGGTACGGGGGCGCCGCGCCCCAGTTCCACAGCGGCACCGGCTGGTCGGTGGGGCGGCTCGCGTCGGCGCCGGAGAAGTAGACCGCGAGGCGGGTGCCCCACTCGACGTAGGCGACGAAGGCGGACCGGAACTCGGCGTCCGTCGGCAGGCCCGCGTCGTCCGCCGCGTCCTGCATGAGGTTGACCCAGCGGCGTCGCTGCGGCTCGGTGATGCCCTTGCCGAGGTGCTTGCCGACCATTTCGGCGTGCCCGCTGTGCTCCTGGGAGTACGTGGCCGGGCCGCCGAAGACCTCGCCGAGCCACTGGGCGACGTGCAGGGCGTGCTCGGCGGGCAGGCCGTCGAAGAGCGGGGCGAGGAGGTCGTCCTTGAGGACCTTCTCGTAGAAGGTCTCCGTCAGGCGCGCGAGGTTCTCCTCGCCGCCCGCCCACGCGTACAGGGTCGGCGTCGACGCGCCCGTCCCGCGCACGGCGGTGGGGGTGTAGTGGCGCATCTCCTCGATGTTCTCGACGTACGGGCGGATCTCCGCGAAGAACTCGCGGAAGAGCTCCGAGCGCCTGAAGCCCTCCAGGTGGTCCTTGGTCGACGTCCAGGTGATGCGGAGGATGAAGTGCTCGAAGTCCTCCTCGCAGCGCGTGAGTTCGTAGTCGACGCAACTAGGGGCCGCCGCGAGCGGGACGGCGGCGCGGGTGTACGCGGAGAGGAACTCCGCGGAGCGCTCGGACGGGATGCGGTAGCGGATGTACTCGACGGTGTGGGCGGTCATGTGTCGTCGGCTTCCTCTGCGGTGGGTGGTGCCGGCACGCGTGCTCCCCAGTCCCACAACGCCTGTAGGACCGGGCCGAGTTCTTTTCCGTGGGGGGTCAGTTCGTAGGTGACCGTGGGGGGCCAGCCGGGTGTCCTGGTACGCAGGACGACACCCGCGGCGACCAGCTGGGCGAGCCGCTCTGTGAGCACCTTGTCCGACAACTCCGGCAGCGTGGCGGCCAGTTCGCTGTACGCGTAGGAGTCGACCCGAAGGAGTTCGCGGACGATCAAGGTGGTCCAGCGGCCGCGCAGGGCGGCGAGGGCGATCTCCACGGGGCAGCCGGGCGCGGGTGCGGTGACGCGGGCCCTGGGGTCGTCCGGAAGCCCCTGGCTTACCGTTCGGTGAGTCACGAAGCCGCCTCCTAGTGTTGCCGACAGGACCACCCCAGGAGGGTTACACATGGCGACGACAGCTCTTCCCACTCGTGCCGAGGACGTCCCTGCGGCCTTCGCCGAGCGGTTCAACAGCGGCGATCCGCAGGCGGTGCACGAGCTGTACGAGGAACGTGCCGCCTTCGTGCCGGAGTCGGGGGACGCGGTGCACGGGCTCGCGGAGATCGCGAAGGAGAACGGCCCGTTCCTCGCGATAGGCCTGCCCATCTCCGTACGCCCCCGCCATGTGCACGTCTCCGGGGAGATCGCCCTGCTCGTCGTCGACTGGGAGATCGAGGGCGTCGTCCGGTCCACGGCCACGGACGTGGCACGCCGCGGCGCCGACGGGTACTGGCGATACGTGATCGACAGCCCTTTCGGCGCCGCGGCGGCTGCCTAGACAGCGCGTGGTGCGGCTAACTCACTTGCCGTAGAACGCGTTGTAGATCGACAGCGTCGACTTGTTCCCCTTCTTGTCCGTGATCTTGGCGTGGAAGGAGACCCCCTTGCCCGCGGCCGGGTTCTTGACCTTGATCTTGCCGCCGCTGACGGTGGCCTTCTTCCAGGTCTGGCCGTAGTCGTACGACACGTACGCGGCAAGGGACTTGAGGTTCGCGCCCGCGGCCGCGCCCTGCACCGTCACCGGCACGGACTGGGTCTCGCCGGCCTTGGCCCTGCTGCTCAGGTCGACCGCAGCGGCGAACCGCGCCGTGGAGACCGGCAGCTTCGCGTTGTCGGCCTTCTTGGAGCGGAACGTCCAGCTCGCGTCGATGCGCGTGGAGGCGGACGCCACCTTGACGCTGCGCTTCACGGACGTGGAGAGCTTGTACTCGGCCTCCGCCGCGGGGACCTTGAACGTCGCGCCGCCGGCCAGCGGGTCCTCGTTCTCACCGATCTTCGTGTCGCCCTTGTGGAGGGTCGTCTTCACCGAGGAGTAGAGCGAGGAGCCCACGTGCGTCTTGCCGTCGGCGAACAGCGGCAGGGAGCCGCTGATCTCGTTGCCCCGGCGTGAGACGCCGAACTCGCCGCCGACGCGCGGCCCGAAGACGGCCGTGTTGAACGTCTTCTCGTAGCTCTTGCCCGGCGCGAACTTCTGCGCCGCGCCCAGCGAGTAGGCCGCGTCGAGGATCGGCCAGCCGTCCGGGTCGACCCCGGCCTGCTGCTCGAAGTCCATGCTCCACTTCACGTCGTCGGCCGTGGACAGATACACCGTCCGGGTGCCGGGAAGAGGCTGCGGGACGCTGATCGAGGAGCCGCCCGAGCTGCCGGGCAGGTAGCCCAGGGCGCTGATCGTGCCCTTCTTGCCCTTGGCCGAGGCGCCCATTCCCACCTTCACGGTGGCCAGTTCGGAGGCCTTGAAGTGCTTGGTGTAGCCGGTCGCGACCTGCTTCACCTTGCCTCCGAGCACGGTGTCGTACTCGGCGTCGTCACCCTTGGTCCAGTGCCCGTCCCACTGCTGGTGCAGCGAGCCGTCGGTGACCTGCGGGCCCAGGTGCGAGGTCCGGAAGTCGGTGTACGAGTCGAGCCACCAGCCGAAGGAGTAGCTGCCGCGGGCCGTGTCGACCGTGTAGTCGGGCGACGCGAAGAACGACTTGGCGTCCGCCGACGGGACCGTGATGTCGACCGGCTTGCCCTTGCGGGCGTCCAGCGTCACCGTCGTGTCCTTGGTGACGCTCAGCTTCGGCTGGGCGATCCAGTCGGCGCCCTTGGTGAAGTCCCTCGGGTCGGCGTACATGCCGGTGTTCAGCAGGTAACCGCCCTTGGGGACACGGATCTTGACCGTGCCGGAGGCGTCGAACGGGTTGTAGGACTTGTCGGTGGCGAGCCCGGAGACACCCTCCAGGTCGCTGTCGTAGTACTTCGGGGCCTGTCCGTCGCGCCCGACGTGCTTCAGCGTCAGCTCGTACGACTCGACCTCGCGCTCGACCGCGGCGGCCGTGCGCACGGACTGCCCGCCGCCGCTCGCCACGACGTACGCGGAGTACGCGCCGTCGACCGTTCCGCCGAGCTTCGTGTCGATGGTCAGATCGACCGCCGCGGTACCGCCCGCGGGGACCTTCACCGTCTTCGCGCCGAGCTTGAAGAAGCCCGCGGGAGCCGGGGCGCCCTTGGGGTTCGTGCCCGTCACCGTCAGGTCGAGGGTGACGTCCTCCTTGCCGAGGTTCTTGTACGTCACCTTCTTCGTGGCCGGTTTGTCGTCGGTGTGCGGCCACTGCTGCGTTTCGAAGGAGAGGGACACCGGCTCGGCGATCACCGACTGCTTGATGGCCTTGTCGACGGCGATACGGCCCGAACCCTGCTGGAACGGCGTGTACTTGCCGCCCTTGGTGGACGCGGTAAGGGCGCCCTTGAGCTCGGCGTACTTCCACTCCGGGTGCTGCTGCTTCAGCAGAGCGGCGGCGCCCGCCACGTGCGGGGTCGCCATCGACGTGCCGGAGATCGTCAGATAGCCCTCGGGCTCCTGTCCGACCTCCTGGTCGATGACGCTGCCGTCGGCCGCGGCCGCGGTGATGTCCACGCCGGGGGCCGTCACGTCGGGCTTGATGGCGCCGTCGCCGACGCGCGGGCCCTGGCTGGAGAAGTCGGCGAGCTTGTCGTTGTCGTCGACCGCGCCGACCGTGAGGGCCGCGTCCGCGCTGCCCGGGGAGCCGACGCTGCCGGGCTCTCCGTCGTTGCCCGCCGCGATCGCGAAGAGGATGCCCTTGTCCGCGGAGAGCTTGTTCACCTCGGCTTCGAGCGGGTCGACCCCGGGGGTGTCGCCGCCGCCCAGGCTCAGGTTCACGATGTCGGCGCCCTGCTCGGCCGCCCACTCCATGCCCGCGATGATCCCGGAGTCGTCGCCGTAGCCGGTGTCGTCCAGGACCTTGCCGTTCAGGAGCTTGGCGCCGGGCGCCACGCCCTTGAACTTGCCGCCCGACTTCGCGCCGGTGCCGGCCGCGATGGAGGCGACGTGGGTGCCGTGGCCGTAGCGGTCCTTGGCGTCCGCCGCCTTCGTGAAGTTCTTCTCGCCGACGACCTGGTCCTTCAGGTCGGCGTGCGTGGCGTCGACGCCGGTGTCCAGGACGGCGACCTTGACGCCCTTGCCGTCGAAGCCGGCGGCCCACGCCTTGTCGGCGCCGATCTGCTTGACGCTCTTGTCGAGGCTCGCCTTGCGGACGCCGTCCAGCCATACGCGGCTGACGCCGGACGCCGTGGCGTCGCCCTTCTCCGCGATCAGCGCGGACCACAGGTCGGTGGCGTCCCGCTTCGGGGTCGTGATGGCGTCGGCGTTGAGGGACTTCAGGGTCCTGCGGACCGTGGTGTCACCCGCCGCGCGCACATCGGCCTTGGCCCCGGCGGCGGCCCCCTTGTAGCCGACGATCAGCTTGAGGCCCTTCTGCTGGGCCCTGCGGTTGTCCTTCTTGCTCAGCTCGGTGATGTCGAAGAGCCGCTGGTCGAGCTTGCCGGCGGCTATCAGGCGCTGCGCGTCGGCCGGGATCGCGAGCGTGTGGCCGCCGACGCGCTTGGTCAGTACGGGTATCCGCTCCCGTCCCTCGGCCCGCTCGAAGGCGGTGACGCGGCCCTTGGAGTCGGCGGTGACGCGGTCGCCGGTGATGAGGGTGATGCGGTGCGTGGTCTGTTCGGCGCTCTTGAGGCCCGCCGCCTGCGCGGCCGCCGGGAGTGCGTCGGGCGACTGCTTCGCGGCCGACGCCGGGCTGGTCATGCCCGCGGCGAGGGCCACGGCCGCCGCTGTGGCGATCGTGGCCCCGTAGGCTCTCTTCACTTTTCTGCGCAAGTCTCCCCCTGGAGTCAAAGGGGCTCCCGCCCCTGGACGAGGAAGTATTGCCCAGAGTCGAACATCTGCTCAATAGCGCGCCAGAAGTGACGAGTTGGGATAGCGGGTCACTGGGGTGTCCGCTCGGTGACCTTGATCTGTCCACGCTTGATCGTCGCGAGCCGCGGCGCCTTCCGTGCGATCGCGCTGTCGTGCGTGACCATCACGAACGTCAGGCCGTGCTCCTTCCAGAGCCCTTCGAGCAGCTCCATGATCTCGTCGCGCATGGACTCGTCGAGGTTGCCGGTCGGCTCATCGGCGAGCAGCACCTTCGGCCGCTTGACCAGGGCGCGGGCGATGGCCACGCGCTGCTGCTGGCCGCCGGAGAGTTCGGCGGGCAGATGGCTGCGGCGTTCGCCGAGGCCCACGGACTCCAGGGCGTCGGCGGCACGTTCGCGGCGGTCCGCGGCGCCGAGGCCCAGCGGGACGAGCGCCGTCTCGACGTTCTCCTGGGCGCTGAGCGTGGGGATCAGGTTGAAGGACTGGAAGACGAAGCCGATGGACTCGGCGCGCACCTTGGTGAGACGCGCCTCGGGCAGCGCGGCCAGGTCGACGCCGTCGAGCTCGACGCTGCCGGACGTCGGCCGGTCGAGCCCGCCGAGCATCTGCAGGAGCGTGGACTTGCCGCCGCCCGTCGGCCCCTGGATGACGAGCCGGTCGCCGTCGCCGATGGCCAGGTCGACCCCGGCCAGCGCGTCGACGGTCGCCTTGCCCCTGCGGTACTGCTTGGTGACGCCCTTGAGCTGATACATGCTGTGACTCCTGCGTTACGTAAGGGGGTTGGCGGCACGGTCAGGGTCGCTCGGGCCGCCTACTCGACGCGGCGCAGGGCGTCCGCGGGCCGCAGCCGCGAGGCACGCCAGCCGCCGAAGGCGCCCGCGATGAGACCACCGGCCACGGCGAGGCCGACGGCGAGCGCGATGGTGGTGGTGCTGACCGGCGCGGTCAGCGAGATGTCCAGGGCCTTCGACGCCGAATCGCTCAGCGCGCCACCGGGGCCCCCTCCCATGGCGCCGGGGCCGCCGCCCGACTGCCCTCCGGCCGAGCCGAGTTCCGCCGTCAGGGTGGGGCTGATCGCCGTCACCGCATACGCGCCGCCGAGGCCGACCGCGATGCCGAGCACTCCGCCCACGAGGCCGTTGACGACCGCCTCGCCGACGACCTGCCGGGTGACACGGCCGCTCTTCCAGCCGAGCGCCTTCAGGGTGCCGAACTCCCGTACGCGACGGCTGACCGCGGACGACGTCAGGAGTCCCGCGACCAGGAAGGCCGCGACGAGCACGGCGATGGACAGCCACTTGCCGACGCTGGACGCGAGGTCGGAGGCGGTGGAGAGCGAGCCCGAGACGGTGTCGGCGAGGTCGGCCGACGTGGTCACGGTCGTCCCGGAGACGTTCTTCTGGATGGCGCTCTTGACCGCGCCGATCTGCTGCGAGTCCGCGGCCTTGACGTACACCGTCGTGATCTTGTTCTTCGCGTCGGCGAGGGTCTGCGCACGCTTGAGCGGGAGGTAGAGATTGGCCGCGGCGTCCCCGCTTTCGGGCGTCGCGATGCCGACGACCTCGATCTTCGTGCCGGAGATCGTGACGGTGTCGCCGACGGAGAGCTTCTTCTCCTTGGCGTACGAGGCGTCCGCGACGGCCACCTTGGCGTCGGACTCCGACCCCGTGAACGTACGCCCCTCGCTGATCCTGGAGGACGTCAGCGGGCCCAGGTCGAGCTTGCCGACGTCCGTGCCGTAGACGCTGTAGGAGTCGACGTCGAAGTCGGCGCCGCCGCCGCGCACCTTCCCGTTCTGCTGATCGCTGCCCCCGGGCGGCTGAGCCTTGCCGTCCGTGCCCGGTGCCTTCTCGAACTCACCGCGCTCGAACTGGCCGTTGACCTTCATGACTTGCAGGCTCAGCCCGCCGACGGCGTCCGCGACGCCGCTCTGTCCGTCGACCTTCGCGACGGTGGACGAGGAGAGCGTCTGGAAGCCCTGCACCATGACGCGGTCGCTGCTCTGCTCCTTGCCGCCCTCGTCGGCGTCCTTGGCGTCGAACTTGAAGCGTGGGCGTCCGGTCGATCCGCTCCCCTCCTTGGGCGGCGTCGCCGCCTTGGTGACGGTCATGTCGGTGCCGAGCCCGTAGAGGGACTCCAGGACCTTGCCCTGCGCCTGCTTCATGCCGGACGACACGGAGCTGACGACGATGACCAGCGCGATGCCCAGCGCGAGTCCGGATGCCACGACGAGGGCCGCTTTTCTGCGGCGGCGCAGCTCGCGCCGCAGGTAGGTGAAGAACATGTGCGTGAAGCTAGGTACGCACCGTGATGAATGGATAAGGGCGGCATAAGAGATGCATGAGAAGCCTCAACGACGGCGGCCCGCACCCCTGTTGAGGGGTGCGGGCCGCTGCCTGCGTCTGTTCGGGCTGTCCTAGACGGCCGAACCGGCCTTCCACTGCGCCCAGTCCATGACCCAGCCGTTGAAGCCGTTGTCGGGCTGGACCGTCTTGTCGCCGGTGTTCCTGACGTCCACGACGTCACCGACCATCGAGTTGTCGTAGAACCAGGCACCCGGGGTGCTCTTGTCGCCCGCACCCTTGGCGTCTTCCAGGCCGACACAGCCGTGGCTGGTGTTGGCGCCGCCGAAGATGGACTTCGCGCCCCAGTAGTTGCCGTGGATGAACGTGCCCGAGTTCGACAGGCGCATGGCGTGCGGCACGTCCTTGATGTCGTACTCGCCCTTGCCGTCGTCGTCGGTGAAGCCGACGGTCGCGCCGTTCATGCGGGTCTCCTTGAACATCTCGGAGACCACCATCTGACCTTCGTACGTCTTGTTCTCCGGGGAGCCCGCGGAGATCGGGATGGTCTTGATGACCTTGCCGTCCCGCATGACCTTCATCTGCTTGGTCTTGGCGTCGACGATCGAGACCTGGTTACGGCCGATCTTGAACTGGACCGTCTTCTCCTGGACGCCGGTGACGCCGTCCGCGCCCTCGACGCCGTCCAGGGCCAGCTTCAGGGTGACCGTGGAGTTGCCCTGCCAGTACTTCTCGGGGCGGAAGTCCAGGCGGTTGTTGCCGAACCAGTGGCCGACGACTTCCTGGCCGCTGCTCGACGACACCTTGATGTGGGACTGGACGTCCTTCTTGTTCGTGATCGCCTTGTCGAAGTTGATCGACACCGGCATGCCCACGCCGACCGTGGAGCCGTCCTCGGGCGTGAAGTTCCCGATGAAGCTGTTGGCCTTCGAGACCGTCGTGAACTTCGAGTTCTCGTGCGCCTTGCGGCCGTCGGAGTCCTTGGCGGTGGCGGAGATCTTGTAAGTGGTCGCCCGCTCCAGCTGGCCGCTCGGCTTCCAGCTCTTCTTGTCCGCAGCTATCTGTCCCTCGACCGCGGTACCGGTCTCGGTCGTCATCTTGACGTCCGTGAGCGAACCCTTGCTCACCGTGACCTTGGCCGCGCTGTTGATGCTCGCGTTGTCGGAGCCGTCCTTCGGCGCGATCTTGATATCGGCGTCGGAAGACTTCTTGGCAGCCGCTTCGTCGACCTGGTTCTGTGACTCCTTGCCGCCGCCGGCACTGCTGTCGCCGTCGTCGCTGCTACAGGCCGAGAGCACCAGGACGCCGCCGACCAGGGCGGACACGGCCGCAAGACCCTTGCGCCGTCCGCGCCGCCGCCTACTGTCCGTCATCACACGCTTCTCCATCGTTGCCGAAATCCCCAACACGCCAAGAACGGCGGGAGTCCCCGTAATCCCGCATAACGTCCTGCCCGGTTCGTCCCGTTCCACTTCCGCGGAAGATGTGGGGAACACCACGTCATGCGGTGCGCCGGTGACAGCCGTGCACCACTGAGACGACGGAACCCCGGGCGGCGGTTGCCGTCCGGGGCTACGGGTTCCGTTTTTTCCGTCCGGTAGACGTAGAACCTCTCGTCTACCGTCTACAGCCCCCGGCCACCAGCGCCGTCCCGGGCCACATCCTCGTCGGCCTCGTCGTCGTCATCATCCTCGTCCGGGTCCCAGTCCGGCGAATCGGGGTCGTAGTCGATCTGCTCGCTGCTCCAGGAGGCCTGCGAGAGCTCCACTCCCGGCAACTTGCTGACCAGGTCGAACGGGTCCACCAGATAGGCGAGCGCCTCCGCGTCGTCCTCCTTGACGGCCGTCTCGGCGTGCAGCCGCTCCTCGGCGGGCATGTGCTCGTCCTCCGCGATCCGGCGCAGGGCGGACGATGCCAGCTCGCCGGAATCGTCGACCTCCACCACCAATTCGACCCGGAGGCGTACAAAACGTGATGTCTCAGATGTGCTCATGAGTCGGAGCGTACGACCCATGACCCCCGCGGCTTTCCCGCGACCCGCGCCTTTCATTACCATCGCCCCACACGGCCAATTCGCCAGCGCCACAAGGGGGATCCGATTCCGTGTCCGCACGTCGATCGCTGCTCACCGCCACTGCCGCAGGGGCCCTCCTCGGCGCCCTGTGGTTCGTTCCCTCCGCGAATGCGACGGCGACGTATCGATCCCCGGAGGCACCTGACGCCCCCCGGGTCGTCCACACCGAACAGCGCCGCGCCACGCTGAACTCGGAGAACACCGCCGCCGCCACGGACGACCGCCTCGCCGACACCGGCGCCGGCGCCGACACGACCCCGTACCTGATCGGCGGGACGGCGTTCCTGGGCCTCGGGGCGGGCTTCGTGGCGTATTCGGTACGACGCGAACGACAGGGCCCGGCTTACTGAGGGGCGCGAGGGGCGCTCACATCGATCGGGTGACCCTGGCGCGTCGGACAGCACGGCCGGGCGGGCTGACGGCTAGTCATGCCGTTATGAGATTCGAGCCCCGGCACAGCAAGAGCGGCGCCCCGCGCGCCCGCCATCTCCGTCTCGTCGGCGCCGTGTGCGCCCTCGTGGCCTCAGCGGCACTGGTGACAGGCTGCGGCGACGACAACGGCAAGTCGTCCGCCGAAGCGACCTCGAAGGCGGCGAAGTCCGTTCCGAAGGAGGCGCCGACACAGAGCCCCACGGGCAGCGCGTCCCTCACGCAGGACCAGCAGGAGCGCAAGGCGCTGCTCGCCACCACCAAGGTCACCTACGACAAGGCCGCCACCACGGCGGTGGGGAAGGTCTCGGGCGGCAAGCTGACCGACCTCGACCTGAAGGGCGTGGACGACGACAGCGACGACACCGACGCTGACGACGCGAGCGGAAGCCCGAGCCCCAGCCCGAGCCCCAGCCCGAGCGGCAGCGCGGGCGCCCCGCAGTGGGTCGCCGAGGTCGCCGAGAAGGACGGCACCGTGCACAACGTCCGCATCGACGCGGTCTCGGGCAAGGTGATCAGCTCCGCCCCCGACAACGACCAGGACGCCGACGACAAGAAGGAGACGGCCGACTGGATCTCCCGCGCCAAGCAGACGCCGGAGCAGGCGGCCAAGACCGCGACGGCCAAGAAGAAGGGCACGGTCACGTCGATCGGCCTTGACGACGACGACAACAAGGCGCTCGTCTGGTCCGTCGACGTCGTCACCGACGACTGGAACAAGACCGACTTCGAGATCGACGCGGTCAAGGGCAACATCACCCGTGAGCACGTCGACCGCGACTGACGTGTCGACCGCGACTGACGTGCCTGTCGCGGCGAGAGGGGGCGCCGTCATCCGCTGACGGCGCCCCCTTCGGCGTACGGCCGACCGCCGCGGGCTAGGCCAGCGGACCCGTCACCGGCTCGACCGCGTCGAGCAGCGCGCCGGAACGCACGAACTCGTCCGCCGCCGCCAGGTCGGGGGCGAGGAAGCGGTCGGGGCCCGGGCCCTGGACGCCCGCCTTGCGGACCGCCTCGATGACCGCCCGGGTCGCCGGGGCCGGCGTGAGGCCCTCGCGGAGTTCGACCGCGCGCGTCGCCGCGTACAGCTCGATGGCGACGATGCGGGTGAGGTTGTCGACCGCCGTGCGCAGCTTGCGGGCCGCGGACCAGCCCATCGACACGTGGTCCTCCTGCATCGCGGAGGAGGGGATGGAGTCGGCGGACGCCGGGACGGCGAGCCGCTTCATCTCACTCACCAGGGCCGCCTGCGTGTACTGGGCGATCATCAGGCCGGAGTCCACGCCCGCGTCGTCCGCGAGGAACGGCGGCAGGCCGTGCGAGCGGTTCTTGTCGAGCAGCCGGTCCGTGCGGCGCTCCGCGATCGAGCCGAGATCGGCGGCGGCGATCGCGAGGAAGTCCAGGACGTACGCGACCGGCGCCCCGTGGAAGTTGCCGTTGGACTCGACGCGGCCGTCGGGCAGCACCACGGGGTTGTCGACGGCGGCGGCCAGCTCGCGCTCGGCGACCGTGCGCGCGTGGGCGAGGGTGTCGCGCCCGGCGCCCGCGACCTGCGGGGCGCACCGCACCGAGTACGCGTCCTGCACCCGCGGCGCGTCGTCCTGGTGATGGCCGGTCAGCCCTGAACCTTCGAGAACGGCGAGCATGTTGGCGGCGGAGGCCCCCTGGCCCGGGTGCGGCCGGATGGCGTGCAGCTCGGGGGCGAGGACCTTGGCGGTGCCGAGGAGCGCCTCGAGGGTGAGGGCCGCGGTGACGTCGGCGGACTTGTAGAGGGCGTCGAGGTCGGCGAGGGCCATCACCAGCATGCCGAGCATGCCGTCGGTGCCGTTCAGGAGGGCGAGCCCCTCCTTCTCCTTCAACTCGACCGGGGTGATGCCGTGCGCGGCGAGCAGCTCGCCCGCCGGCTTCAGCTCACCGTCCGGGCCCTCCGCGTCCCCCTCGCCCATGAGCGTGAGCGCGCAGTGGCTGAGCGGCGCGAGGTCGCCGGAGCAGCCGAGCGAGCCGTACTCGTGGACGACCGGCGTGATCCCCGCGTTGAGCACGTCGGCCATGGTCTGCGCGACCTCGGGCCGTACGCCGGTACGCCCCGAGCAGACCGTCTTCAGCCGCAGGAACATCAGCGCGCGCACGACCTCGCGCTCGACGCGCGGGCCCATCCCCGCCGCGTGCGAGCGGACGATGTTGCGCTGCAACTGGGCGCGGAGGTCCGGGCCGATGTGCCGGGTGGCGAGGGCGCCGAAGCCGGTCGATACGCCGTAGACGGGATCGGGCTTGGCGGCGAGGGCGTCGACGATCTCACGCGAGGCGGCGAGGGCGGCCACGGCTTCGGCCGAAAGATCGATGCGGGCATTGCCACGCGCAACGGCGACGACATCCGCAGCGGTTGTCCCGGACGTCCCCAGGACCACGGTGTGCATATCCATATTCAGCAGCGTACGGATTGAATCGCCAGGTGTCACGGGTGGATACACCCTGAGCCTCTTACCGGGCGCCGGGGGCCGACGTGCCAAGCCCCGTAAGGGGCGCGAGGAACGACGCGCCAAGCCCCGTAAGGGGCGCGGGGAACGACGCGCCAAGCCCCGTAAGGGGCGCGGGGAACTGCGCGACAAGCCCCCACCGGCCCGCAGGTGAACGACAAGCCCAGCCCCCGCCCCTCTCCCCACCCCGCAGTTCAACCCCGGGGCGGCCACCTGTCGCCCTCCGCAGGAGCCCCGCGCCCGCGGAACCGCCGCCGCTCCCCCGCAGGCTGCCGCGCCCCCTCCGAGTCCGCGAGCCGCACCACGGGGTCATCCGCCCCCTCGCGCCCCGCAACCACCGGCTTCGGCGCGCGCGCAGCCTTCGCGCGGTACTGAGCCGCGTCCGCGAGGCGGAACAGGCGGCGGGCCGAGCGGACCTCGCCGATCGGGTCCTCCGTGGAGGCGACCCCGCACGCGACCCCGTCCCCCACATCCAACTCGGCAGCGCGCACGCAGAGTTCGTCCGCGACCCGCACCACCTCGTCGGCGGAGGGACCCACCGAGAGCAGGCAGAACTCATCCCCGCCGAGCCGCGCGGCCAGGGTCCCCGGCAGCATCGCCCCGCACAGGGAGAGCACCGAGCCGAAGCGTTCGAGGAGGCGGTCACCGACCGCGTGACCCTGGGTGTCGTTGACCCATTTCAAACCGTTCACGTCGCACACGACCAGACTCACCACCGTCCCCTCCGCACGGTGCCGCTCCACCGCCTCCTCAAGGCGGAGGTCGACCGCGCGCCGGTTGGCCAGGCCCGTCAGCGCGTCGGTGAAGGCGAGGCGGCGCGCCTCCTCCAGGCGTTCGGTCTGCGCGATGCCCGCCGCGACGACCGAGGCGAGCACCGTCGCGAAGTCCGCGTCCGCGCGCCCGAAGGGCGGCGCCCCCACCGGCCGCGCCACGTACAGCTCGCCCCACGCCCGCCCGTGCAGCACGATCGGCGCGACCACGCAGCAACCGCGGCCACGCCTGCGCAGGGCCGCGACGCGCTGATGGCAGTAACCGGGAGCCGTGGCCTCCGCGGGCCCCCGCGCCGTCTCGACCCACGCGTGCGGCTCACCGCCGCCCGCCCAGCGCTCGTGCAGGAACTCGGTGATCTCCGGGAACTCGTTCACCGGATACGCCTCGCGCTCCGGGAACTCTTCCTCCCCCTCGGCCCGTTCGCCCACGTTCACGAGCACCCTCAGCCGCCCGAGGTCACGCTCCCAGACGGACAGGGCCGCGAAACTCCCGGACAGCGCGCGGCAAGCGCCGCGGGCAGCCGCCCTCCAGGACTCACGCGGAGTGTGCGCGGCGGCCATCCCCTGCGCCAGCACGACCACGGCCCGCAGCCGGACATCCTCTCCCATCTCCCTAGGCTAGGAGATTTACGACAATTTGGGCGTTTGGAACATTACGCAGCGTGTGGGCCGAGAGCTGGGCCGAGAGCTCCAGGAGACCCGCTCACTCCCCGGGCCACTGCGGCTTCCGCTTCTCGTTGAACGCCGCGACACCCTCCGCCCGGTCACCCGAGAAGGCCACCGAACGCCAGGCGGCATCCTCGACCTCAAGACCGGCACGCAGGTCGAGCCCGTGCCCGAGCCGCAGGGCACGCTTGGCGGCGCGCAGCCCGACGGGCGAGTTGGCGGCGATCCGCGCGGCGAGCGCCAGCGCCTCCGTACGGTCCTCACCCTCGCCCACCAGCTGGTCGACGAGCCCCAACTCCCGCGCCTCGCCCGCCTCAAGACGACGCGCGGTGAAGATCAGCTCGGCGGCCCGCGCCGCCCCCACCCGGCGCGGAAGCAGCTGCGTACCGCCGCCGCCCGGGATCACGCCGACCGACACTTCGGGGAGTCCGACCACGGCGGTCGGGTCGGCGACGATGAGATCGCAGGCGAGCGCGAGCTCGAACCCGCCGCCGAGCGCGAAGCCGTGCAGGGCCGCGACGGTCGGCATGGGCAGTTCGAGTACGCCGGTGTAGGCGGCCCGCGCGGTGGGCCGCTGCCGCACCAACTCGGCGTCGGAGAGCGAATTGCGCTCCTTCAGGTCGGCGCCGACGCAGAAGGCCCGCTCATGGGTGGAGGTGAGGACCACGACGCGGGCGTCACGGTCCTGAGCGAGGGCCTGGCAGGCGGAGCCGATGGAGCGGGCCATGTCCGTGGACACGGCGTTCATGGCCTTGGGCCGGTCGAGGACGAGCTCGGCGACGTAGTCGTGCCGCCTGACGCTGACGAATTCCCCGAACCGCTGCTCGCCACCCATGGCTTTCCTCCACGTCTGGTTAACGCCCGTTACCGCACTGTACGAGGATCATGTCACCGCTACGGAGTGCCGGGTGGGCGGGCGGGAAAATTCCGCCGCGAAGCGGCGGTTCAAGGGGCAGGCTCAGCTACGCCGGGCCAGCAGCCAGGGCTCGACGACGCCGAGGCCTCGCACAGGCCGCTGCCACATCGGCTGCAGCGCAAAGCGGTAGGAGGGCGGCTCCGAGCCCTCCTTCTCCGCGACCTCGGCGGCCTCAGCCGCCTCGGTCTCGGAGGCGGGCGCGTCCCCCGTCCGCGTCAGCTCCTCGGCGAGCGCGCCGTCCACCAGGACGGCGTCCCGAGGCGCTATCGACGTGAGGCGGCTCGCGAGGTTCACCGTCGTACCGAAGACGTCGCCCATCCGCGTCGTGACCGTGCCGAAGGCGATGCCGACGCGCAGCTCGGGCATCGTCTCGTCGTTGGCCATGGTCTCGATGAGCCGCAGGGCGATCTCCGCGGCCACGCCCGCGTCGTCGGCGGCGTACAGCACTTCGTCGCCGAGCGTCTTGATGAGCCGCCCGCCATGTGCGGCCACCAGGTCGGCGGCCGTGGTCTCGAAGGCCTCGACGAGTTCGCCGAGTTCCTCTTCCTCCATGCGCCGGGTGAGGCGCGTAAAGCCGACGAGGTCGGCGAACCCGACGGCGAGGCGCCGGTCGACCATCTCCTCGTCGTCCGCGGCCTGCACGACCCGTCCGGTGGCGGCGGCGAGCTGGCGCCGCCACACGTAGACGAGGAATTCCTCGAGCTCGGGAAGGAGAAGCTCTATCAGCGGATACGTGACTTCGGTCCGCGTCATGCCCGGCTCGGGCGGCTCCGTCAGACCCTCCAGGAAGGAGTCGATCTGCCATTCGGCCAGGCGGGCGGTGGTCTGCCCGGTCGACCTGGCCACCTGCACCGCCATCGCCTCGCTGAGCAGCCCCGCCTCGACGAGGCCCGCGAGGCGGCGCAGCGCGAGGACGTCGGCCTCGGTCAGGGCCTTGGCCTGGCCGATGTCGGGAAAGCCCATGGCCCGCCAGAAGCGGGAGGCCAGCTCCATGGATACGCCGGCGCTGCGGGCCGCCTGGAACGGGGTGTAACGGCGGTCCGCGCCGAGGATCAGCCCTTCGAGGCGCAGGGCGAGGGGGTCCTTCTCCGGATCTCCCGGCTTCTCGTCCCCGGAGTCCATCGAGTCGAACCCGTCCGTGGCGGCCCCTGCGGTACGTCCGGGCTCACCGTCGGGGCCGGGGGATGCACCCGTACCGGAGCCCGTGTCGTCGACGGTCACGCCTGCTGCCCTTCCGATCTGCCGCGGTCAGGTATCGACCGGCGCCAACTTTACGGCAGGTGTGCCGCAGCTCACGCCTTTCGCTGGCGGGGGCGCCTTGGACAGTGGGTCCCCGCGGCTGCGGGGACGAACACCTCTTCCCCACCCACCCGCCCGTTTGCCCCGCAGCTACGCCCCCCGCAAATGCACCACATCCCCCGCCCCCACCGGCTCCTGCACCCCATCCCCCGTGGCCAGCACCAAGCGGCCGTCCCCGTCCAGGGCCACCGCCTCCCCCGTGATCGACCGGTCGCCCGGCAGCTCTGCCCTGACCTTGCGGCCCAGCGTCGCGCAGCCCGCCGCGTACGTCTCCTGGAGGCGGGAGGCCACCGGGTCGCCCGCTGCCGCGCGCCAGTCCCCGTACCACTGCTCCAGGGAACGCAGCACCGCCCGCAGCACCGTGTCCCGGTCCGTCGAAGCGGCCCCGGCCAGCGCGAGCGAACCCGCCCCCGGCACCGGCAGTTCGTCCGCCCGCAGGGTCACGTTGATGCCGATGCCGACCACCACACCCCCGCCGTCCCCGGAACCCGCGCGCTCCGCGAGGATGCCCCCGGCCTTCCGCTCCTCGCCCCCCACCGTCACCAGCAGGTCGTTCGGCCACTTGAGCGCCGTGTCCACCCCGGCCGCCCGCGAGAGGCCCGTGGCGACGGCGACCCCGGTCAGCAGCGGAAGCCATCCCCACCGCTCCACCGGCACCGCGGGCCCCGGCTTCAGGAGCACCGAGAAGAAGAGGCCCGAGCGTGCCGGTGCCGACCAGCGGCGGTCGAGGCGGCCGCGCCCCGAGCTCTGTTCCTCGGCGACGAGGACCGCCCCCTCGGGCAGCTCGTCCGCGCGGGCGGCCAGATCCGTGTTGGTCGACCCCGTCGCGGGCACCACGTCCAAAGAGGTCCAGAGCCCCCCGTCCCGCACCAGCGCGCGCCGCAGCGACGCGGCGTTCAGGGGCGGCCTTTCGAGGTCGGACCAGCGGTTGCCCTCAGGGAGGTCGGAAGGGTCGTCTGAAGCATCTCGCGGCGTCATGCAAGCCACCTTAGGTGTGGTAAACGCCGCACTGCCGAACCGTATGCGCGCCGATACCCTACGAGTCAGTAGCAAGCGAGTCACCAGCAGCCGCAAGCCGCCCGTCGCCCCTTTGAGCAGGCAGGGAGCCGCATCCGTATGTCCGAGCCGGAAGAGCCCAACGTGCCCGTGCCCAGTACCGACATCCATACGACTGCGGGAAAGCTCGCCGATCTGCAGCGCCGCATCGAGGAGGCCAAGCACGCCGGTTCGGCTCGCGCGGTCGAGAAGCAGCACGCGAAGGGCAAGTTGACGGCGCGTGAGCGCATCGAACTGCTCCTGGACGAGAACTCCTTCGTCGAGTTCGACGAGTTCGCCCAGCACCGCTCGCACGACTTCGGCCTCGACGCCAACCGCCCGTACGGCGATGGTGTCGTGACCGGTTACGGAACCGTCGACGGCCGTCCCGTGGCCGTCTTCTCCCAGGACTTCACCGTCTTCGGCGGTGCGCTCGGCGAGGTCTTCGGCCAGAAGATCGTCAAGGTCATGGACTTCGCCCTGAAGACCGGCTGTCCGGTCGTCGGCATCAACGACTCCGGCGGCGCCCGCATCCAGGAGGGCGTCATGGCCCTCGGGATGTACGGGGAGATCTTCCGCAGGAACACGCACGCGTCCGGTGTGATCCCCCAGATCAGCCTGGTCGTCGGGCCCTGCGCGGGCGGCGCCGTCTACTCCCCGGCCATCACCGACTTCACCGTCATGGTCGACCAGACGTCGCACATGTTCATCACGGGACCCGACGTCATCAAGACGGTCACCGGCGAGGACGTCGGCTTCGAGGAGCTCGGCGGCGCCCGCACCCACAACAGCACCTCCGGCGTCGCGCACCACATGGCGGGCGACGAGAAGGACGCGATCGAGTACGTCAAGTCCCTTCTCTCCTACCTGCCTTCGAACAACCTCAGCGATCCCCCCGCCTTCCCCGAGGAGGCGGACCTGGAGTTCACGGACGAGGACCGCGAGCTCGACACGCTCATCCCGGACAGCGCGAACCAGCCGTACGACATGCACACGGTGATCGAACACGTCCTGGACGACGCCGAGTTCTTCGAGACGCAGCCGCTCTTCGCGCCGAACATCGTCACCGGCTTCGGCCGGATCGAGGGCCGCCCGGTCGGCATCGTCGCCAACCAGCCGACGCAGTTCGCCGGCTGCCTGAACATCGACGCCTCCGAGAAGGGCGCGCGCTTCGTCCGCACCTGCGACGCGTTCAACGTCCCGGTCATCACCTTCGTCGACGTCCCGGGCTTCCTGCCGGGCGTGGAGCAGGAGCACACGGGCATCATCCGCCGCGGCGCCAAGCTGATCTACGCGTACGCGGAGGCGACGGTCCCGCTGATCACCGTCATCACCCGCAAGGCGTTCGGCGGCGCGTACGACGTCATGGGCTCCAAGCACCTGGGCGCCGACCTCAACCTCGCCTGGCCGACCGCGCAGATCGCGGTGATGGGCGCGCAGGGCGCGGTCAACATCCTGCACCGCAAGACCATCGCCGCGGCCGAGGCCTCGGGCGACGTGGAGGCGACCCGCGCCCGCCTGATCCAGGAGTACGAGGACCGGCTGCTCAACCCGTACACGGCCGCCGAGCGCGGCTACATCGACGCCGTGATCATGCCGTCGGAGACCCGCTCCCATCTGGTGCGTGGCCTGCGTCAGCTGCGTACGAAGCGGGAATCCCTTCCCCCGAAGAAGCACGGCAACATCCCCCTCTAGGCCGTGCCGCAGTAAGGAGACCGTTCATGATCAAGGTCGTACGGGGCAACCCCACCCCGGAGGAGCTTGCCGCCGCGCTCGCGGTGGTCCAAGCGCGCGCCGCGGCGGTCGCGAACCAGCCGTCCGGCGCGCCCGCGGTGCTCGACGCCTGGGCGGACCCCGCGCGGGTGGCCCGCCACCGGCTCCCCGCACCGGGGCCGACGTCGTGGGGCCGCACCTACTGGCCCGGGTGAGCCGGGCCGCGCGGTTCGAGAATGAGTGAGACGGGCCGGGGCGCCTGAGTACGCGTACTCAGGCGCCCCGCCGTCACCGCGCGCAGTATCGGTCTCATGCTGTGGTCCGACCCGGAGAACAACCCGCCCAAGGACATGCGGGACATGCAGGCGAAGATGCGCCGTGCGGGACTCGTCCTCGCCCTGGCCATGGTCGTGGCGATGTTCGTCCTGGGCATCCACTGAGACCCGCACGGCGGCTCGCTAACCTGACGTCATGACTGATCAGCCACGCCGTCTCGTCCTCGCCTCCAAGTCCCCCGCCCGGCTCGGCCTCCTGCGCCAGGCCGGTCTCGCCCCCGAGGTGATCGTCAGCGGGGTCGACGAGGACGCGATCTCCGCACCGACCCCCGCCGAGCTCGCCCTCGCCCTGGCCGAGGCCAAGGCGTCGGTCGTCTCCGCGCGCCCGGACGTGAAGGGCGCCCTGGTCGTCGGCTGCGACTCGGTCCTGGAACTGGACGGTGAGGCGCTCGGCAAGCCCGCCGACGCCGAGGAGGCCACGGCACGCTGGAAGTCGATGCGCGGGCGCGCGGGCGTCCTGCAGACCGGCCACTGCGTGTACGACACCGTGGCGGGCCGCCACGTGTCCGCGGTCGCGTCGACCGTCGTCCGCTTCGGCGATCCCTCGGACGAGGAGATCGCCGCGTACGTGGCCAGCGGTGAACCGCTGCACGTGGCGGGCGCGTTCACGCTCGACGGCCGATCGGCCCCCTTCGTCGACTCGATCGAGGGCGACCACGGCAACGTCATCGGCCTCTCGCTGCCGCTGCTCCGCCGCCTCCTGTCCGAATTGGGCGTCGGCATCACGGAGTTGTGGGCGAAGTAGGCTCGCGCGGCAGTCTCGGGAGGGCTCAGGCCGGCTGGAAGGGCCCTGGAGGGCTTCAGGCGGGCTGTGGGGCGCCGTTCTCCGGCGCGCTGCCGCCCGCCGCCCCGTGGCCGGCTCGCGGCTCGTCGGCGACCTCGTCGGGCTTCTTGTCGTAGGCCACCAACGTCAGGACGATCAGGCCGAGCACGACCATCATGAAGGCGAAGGCGGCCCAGCCCACCAGGCCGACGGAGAACGCCCCGAGCAGCCCGTGCACCACGGCGGCACTGATCAGGAGCAGCCGGCCGAAGCGGCCCGGCGCGCGGTCGCGGATCGCCGAGCGCGCCATGATGACGCCGCACAGCACGAGGTAGAAGCCGAAGACGCCGCCCGCGATCCACGTCGACACGGACATGGCGTGCGGATCGAGGCCCGCGAGGGACATGTCCTGCTTGTTGACCACGAGCCCGAGGAACCAGTTGAGGAGCGCGATGCCGATCGCCTCCACCAGCAGCACGATCGCGCCCACCAAGGCCACCGGTCTACGCGCCACGGCGCCCACCCACTTCCGCTGTTACCGCTAGTACGTCCGAGACATCGCGAACGCTACTAACGGGTAAACCGAGGGACAAGGCTTCTGCCGAAGGCAAAGAATCATTGGGCCATTCGTAGGGACTCCACAAAGATTGCCCCCTTGCCGCAGCACGCTCTCACAGAGACCTTGACCACATCGGGACGTTAGTCTGCCGGTAAGGGACCCTGCGTACCGTGGTGCGACAAGGGATTTCGCGGACGGGCAGGCCCCGGATCACGCTCCGTGTGGGCAAGCTCACCATTGGGGACGGGTCGAAAGGTCGTGTCGGCAGTCCCTAAACTCGGCTTGTTTCAAGGAGGGAGCCATCGTGCGCAAGGTGCTCATCGCCAACCGTGGCGAAATCGCTGTCCGCGTTGCTCGGGCATGCCGGGATGCAGGGATCGCGAGCGTAGCCGTCTACGCAGATCCTGACCGGGACGCTCTGCATGTACGTGCGGCAGATGAGGCGTTCGCGCTGGGCGGTGACACTCCGGCCACCAGCTACCTGGACATTTCCAAGGTGCTGGCAGCGGCCAAGGACGCGGGGGCGGACGCGGTCCACCCCGGCTATGGCTTCCTTTCGGAGAACGCCGACTTCGCGCAGGCCGTCCTGGACGCGGGCCTGATCTGGATCGGCCCGCCGCCGCAAGCAATCCGTGACCTCGGTGACAAGGTCGCCGCCCGGCACATCGCGCAGCGCGCGGGTGCCCCGCTGGTGGCCGGTACGCCGGACCCCGTCAGCGGTTCCGACGAGGTCGTGGCCTTCGCCGAGGAGCACGGCCTGCCGATCGCGATCAAGGCCGCCTTCGGTGGCGGCGGGCGCGGTCTGAAGGTGGCCCGGACCCTCGAAGAGGTGCCCGAGCTGTACGACTCCGCGGTGCGCGAGGCCGTCGCGGCCTTCGGCCGCGGCGAGTGCTTCGTGGAGCGCTACCTCGACAAGCCGCGGCACGTGGAGACGCAGTGCCTGGCCGACAAGCACGGCAACGTGGTCGTCGTCTCCACCCGTGACTGCTCGCTCCAGCGCCGCCACCAGAAGCTGGTGGAGGAGGCGCCCGCGCCGTTCCTGAGCGAGGCCCAGAACGCCGAGCTGTACGCGGCGTCGAAGGCGATCCTGAAGGAAGCGGGCTACGAGGGCGCCGGCACCGTCGAGTTCCTCGTCGGCACCGACGGCACGATCTCCTTCCTGGAGGTCAACACCCGTCTGCAGGTGGAGCACCCGGTCACCGAAGAGATCACCGGCATCGACCTGGTCCGCGAGATGTTCCGCATCGCCGACGGCGAGGAACTGGGCTACGGCGACCCGGAGATGCGCGGCCACTCCTTCGAGTTCCGCATCAACGGCGAGGACCCGGGCCGCGGCTTCCTGCCGGCCCCGGGCACGGTGACCGTGTTCGCCCCGCCGTCGGGTCCGGGCGTGCGCCTGGACGCGGGCGTGGAGTCCGGCAGCGTCATCGGTCCCGCCTGGGACTCGCTCCTGGCCAAGCTGATCGTGTCCGGCGCGACGCGCCAGCAGGCGCTGCAGCGTGCCGCGCGTGCCCTTGAGGAGTTCACCGTGGAGGGCATGGCCACGGCCATCCCGTTCCACCGCGCGGTCGTCAAGGACCCGGCGTTCGCCCCCGAACTGACCGGCTCCACCGACCCGTTCACGGTCCACACCCGCTGGATCGAGACCGAGTTCGTCAACGAGATCCCCGCGTTCGCCGCGGCGGCCGACACCGAGACGGACGAGGAGCCCGGCCGCGAGACGGTCGTCGTCGAGGTCGGCGGCAAGCGCCTTGAGGTCTCGCTCCCCTCCTCGCTGGGCATGACCATCGCCCGCACCGCTGCCGCGGGCGGCGCCCGCCCCAAGCGGCGCGCGGCGAAGAAGTCGGGCCCGGCGGCTTCCGGTGACACCCTGGCGTCCCCCATGCAGGGCACGATCGTCAAGATCGCTGTCGAGGAGGGCCAGGAGGTCCAGGAGGGCGACCTGGTCGTCGTCCTGGAGGCCATGAAGATGGAACAGCCCCTGAACGCACACCGCACGGGCACCATCAAGGGCCTCACGGCGGAGGTGGGCGCGAGCCTGACCTCCGGTGCGGTTATTTGCGAGATCAAGGACTGACCCGCAGAGCAATTTCGCTGGCCGGGCTGGATGCTCCAGCCCGGCCAGCGAAATATTCAGCCCGTCCGGCGATTGAGGACGAACTCGGCGAAGCCGGTGATCGACGGTGCGCAGACCGGGCGGAGCCGATCAGGCATCCTTGAAGTACACCTACGTTCAGGGAGGACTCGGCAATGAGCACCGGCACGGAACAGCAGCCCGCACGGGCCATGCGTGCCGACGCGCGCCGTAACTACCTCCGGCTCCTCGCAGAGGCCCGCGCGGCCTTCGCAGAACACGGCACAGGCGCCTCGCTAGAGGACATCGCCCGCCACGCGAACGTAGGCATCGGCACCCTCTACCGCCACTTCCCCAACCGCCACGCCCTGATGAGCGCCGTCTTCGAAGAGGCGTTGAGCGACCTCCTGGACCGCTCCCGCGCGCTCCTTGAGGACACGCAGCCCTGCTCGGCCCTGGTGACCTGGCTCCGCGCCATCATCACTCATGCGGGTGAGTACCGCGGGCTCTCCCGCGCCCTCATGTCGGCGTCGCACGACGACAGTTCGGCACTCTCCCGATGCAGCAAGCCCATGCGTGAGGCGGGCACGGCCCTGCTCGTGCGGGCGCAGCAGGCCGGCGCCGTACGCCCCGGTGTCTCGATCGGCGACCTGATGCAGCTGACCAACGCGATCGCGCTGGCCGCCGAAGAGACCCCCGACGACCCCGAGTTGGCCGACCGCCTCCTGATGCTGACCCTGCGCGGCCTGAAGCCCGAAGGATCGGCACCCGACGGGTGCGGTGCCGACCGGACGGCCGGTTCAGCGGCGGCGTAGATCCGCCACCCGCGCGGCGCGCTCCCCGGGCTGCTGCTCCCCGAGCACCGCACTGCGCAACTGCGCCCCGGGGCCTGCCCCATGACCGCCGTGGTTACGGCGCTGCCCCGGCAGTGGCACGTCCCGGCGCGGCTGTCGCGCCGGGACGGAATCCACCCCTGGTGATCCGGAGTTGGAGCCCGCGCTCCCGCCAGCGACCGCGATCTGCACACCCTGGTCCGCCAGGGCCTGCAGCTCGGTGGCCGCGCGGTCGTCGTGCGTGGGCGGTTCGTCCGTGACCAGGCGGGTGATGACGTCCGTCGGCACCGTCTGGAACATCGTGTCGGTGCCGAGCTTGGTGTGGTCGGCGAGGACCACGACCTCGGCAGCCGCCTGGACGAGGGCACGGTCCACGCTCGCCGAGAGCATGTTGGACGTGGAGAGCCCGCGTTCGGCGGTCAGACCACTGCCCGACAGGAAGGCGCGCGAGACCCGCAGGCCTTGCAGGGACTGTTCGGCCCCGCTGCCCACGAGCGCGTAGTTGGACCCGCGCAGGGTGCCGCCGGTCATGACGACCTCGACGCGGTTGGCATGGGCCAGGGCCTGTGCCACCAAGAGGGAGTTGGTGACGACGGTCAGACCGGGCACCCGCGCGAGCCGTCGGGCCAGCTCCTGCGTGGTCGTACCCGCCCCGACGACGATGGCTTCGCCTTCTTCGACGAGTCCCGCCGCGAGATCGGCGATGGCCGTCTTCTCGGCGGTCGCGAGATGTGATTTCTGCGGAAAGCCGGACTCCCGCGTGAATCCGCCCGGCAATACCGCACCGCCATGTCTGCGGTCGAGGAGTCCTTCTGCCTCCAGCGCGCGCACGTCCCGCCGTACGGTCACTTCGGAGGTCTGGACGACGCGGGCGAGCTCCCGGAGCGATACAGCTCCGTTGGCCCGCACCATTTCGAGGATCAATTGGCGACGTTCTGCAGCGAACACGAAACTGACAGTAACCCCAACGACCGTCTGCTTTCAGCAGTTTGCGCCGAATTACAGAAGTTGTTCGCACGGTTGGGTGGGAAGTGGTATACGCGCCTACCCGCCCCGCTTATGCCGGGCGAATGGGCGACAACAGTCTGTGACCTGCGCAGAGTTGATACCCCGCGCGGGCCCCGATCAGTCGGCGTTCAGGCGGCGTTCAGCCCGCCTTCAACGGACGATCGGTCCGCGATCAGGCTTCGCCCGCCGACTTCCGCGTGTGGAGTTGACGCGCGACCTCGGCGATCGAGCCCGAAAGCGATGGATACACGGTGAACG